>JAVVGK010000058.1:0-9225 GCA_032249175.1 Candidatus Hydrothermia bacterium
ATGATGAAATAGATGGTTTCAGAGTTATGGAGCGAAGCCCCCTTGCCGAAAAATGAGGAGCTTTAAAGCCATGCTTTGTCTAATAAATAGTGTTAAATAATTGACTATCAATAACTTATAAAAATTTTAAGAAATTGTTGAATTTATCGGGGGTTTATTGAAGGGGGCGAAAGTAAGCCGAAGGCTTATTTTTGGGCGGGTGGGGAAAATAAAGAAATAATCGTAATTTTAGAATTATTGGACAAGGCATTAAAGCCGATTTTTTATGCTTTAAAATTTTGAAAATGAATAAAAGAAAAATTTCTGATTTGAGATGCTCATTTTGTGGCAGGAGTGAAAGAGAAGCTGGAAGGTTAGTTGGCGGAAATTTTGCTTATATTTGTAGAGATTGTATAGAACTTGCTTATGAAATTATAAATGATGAGGAACTTGAATTAGAAGAAATGAACTATAATTTACCAAAGCCTTCTGAAATAAAAGCATTTTTAGATGAATATATTATTGGTCAAGAAAAAGCAAAAAAAATTATATCAGTAGCAGTTTATAACCATTATAAGCGAATTAAATTCAAAAATAAATTTAAAGATGTTGAAATTGAAAAGTCAAATATACTTATGATTGGACCAACAGGTGTTGGAAAAACACTTATGGCAAAAACACTTTCCAAACTATTAAAAGTTCCATTTGCTATTTATGACGCAACGCCATTAACTGAGGCAGGATATGTTGGAGAAGATGTTGAGAATGTTCTTTTAAGACTTGTTCAAAATGCTAATTATAATTTGAAAATGGCAGAAATAGGAATCGTTTATCTTGATGAATTTGACAAACTTTCAAGAAAAAGTGATAATCCATCAATTACAAGAGATGTTGGTGGAGAAGGTGTTCAACAAGCACTACTTAAAATTGTTGAAGGAACAATTGCAAATATACCACCACAAGGTGGAAGAAAGCATCCTGAACAAAGTTATATTCAACTTGATACAACTAACATTTTATTTATGATGGGTGGCTCATTTGAGGGACTTTCAGAAATTATAAAATCAAGACTTGGTAAGAAACAAATTGGATTTATGGCAAATTTAAATAAAGTTTCAGATACTCAGATATTGCACTATGTTGAACCAGAAGACTTAATAAAATATGGTATTATTCCAGAAATGGTTGGAAGATTACCAGTAATTGCAGTTTTTGATCCATTAGATGTAGGAACACTTGAAAGAATCCTAAAAGAACCTAAAAATGCCTTAATTAAGCAATATCAAAAACTTTTTGAAATGGAAGGTATAGAGCTTGTTTTTACTGATGATGCTATAAGAAGGATAGCAGAGATTTCTTATAATAAGAAAGTTGGAGCAAGAGGACTTAGAGCGATCGTTGAAGATGTACTTATGGAATGGATGTACAAAATTCCAAGTATGAAAGGTGTAAGAAGAATTATAATAACAAGAGAAGTTATTGATAAAGATAACGAGCCAATTATAGAAGCAGCTTGAAAGCAATTTTAATATCTCTAATAAGAAATAGTAAAGATAGATGGAAAGGATTAGATAGACTTGAAGAACTTGAAGAACTTGCCAAATCTGCTGAATTTGAAGTTTTTGAAAAATTTATTCAAATAAGGGAAAAGCCTGATCCTGCTTACTTAATAGGTAAAGGAAAAGTTCTTGAATTAAAGAAAATATGTGATGAATATAAAATTCCTGTCATTATTTTTGATAATGATTTAACACCAATTCAAAAAAGAAATATAGAAAAAGCAACGAATAAAAAAATTATAGATAGAACTGAGTTAATAATTGAGATATTTAGAAGAAGAGCAAGAACATCAGAAGCAAAAATTCAAGTTGAAATAGCATATTGGCAATATCAATTAACTCATCTTGTAGGTTTAAGTAAAGAAATTTCACTTTCAAGATTGGCAGGTGTTGTAGGAACAAGAGGACCTGGTGAGCAATTACTTGAAAATGAAAGAAGAAGAATTAAAGAAAGAATAAGACATTTACAAAGAAAACTAAAAGATATAGAAAGAACGAAAGAAATTCAAAAGGAAAGTAGAAGAGAGTTTATAAAAATTTCACTTGTTGGATATACAAATGTTGGAAAATCAACGATTATGAACTTATTAACAAAATCAAATGTTTATGTAGATGATAAACTATTTGCTACATTGGATGCTACTACGAGAAGTTTAAAAATTGAAGGAATTCCATATAAAGTTGTCCTTTCAGATACAGTAGGATTTATAAGGGATTTACCACCAAATTTAATTGCTTCATTTAAAGCAACATTATCCGTTATTGAAGATGCAGATTTAATTTTACATGTTGTTGATATTTCTCATCCTATGGTAAATGAGCATATTGAAACTGTTGAAAAAATTTTATCAGATATGGGGCTTGGAGAAAAACCAAAAATAATGGTATTTAATAAGATAGATTTGATTATTGATAAAAATCAGATATATAGGTTTAAAGAAAAATTTTCAGATAGTGTTTTTATTTCTGCGAAATTGAAAATAGGCATAGAAAATTTATTAGAAAAAATTAAAGAAATGATATTAAGACAATTTTTAGAATTTGAAATCACAACGGAAAACTACGAGCTATATTCAAAAATTAGAAAATTTGCCCTAGTTGAAGAAGAAGAAATGTTAGATGGGAAAATAAGGATAAAAGGAATAATTCATAAAAGGTTTTATAATTATGTTAATGGTAATAATAGTTGACCTAAAAAATATAGAAAATTACTTAAAAACTCGTCAAATTGATTTAGCAATTTTAGAGCTTAAAAATTTAAAAACTGAGCAAGAATTCACAAAAGCTTATTATTTATTTTTAAAATACAATTTAGATGAATTTGTTGTAATTAAGATGGCAAGAGAAGTTCTAAAAAATGAAAACATTATGATAAATGAAGCATTTGAATACTATTATAAAAAAGATGATATTGAAAATGCATTATTTGAGCTTTCAAAATCAAGAGATGAAAATTATATTTTTTATCAAATGTTGAGGCTTTATAGTAGTTATGGCAATAAAATATATAAATATATTGAAAAGTATAGAGGAAATTATGTTTTTAGAAAAGCAATTTTTAGATTTTTAGTTAATGATAGTAAGCTTGATATAGCTTTGAAATATGCTAATGATATTTCAGATAGTTTAATTGTCGCAAATAGTTATTATGAAAATGGAAATTATAACAAAGTAATAGAAATTTTGAAAAATAAAAATGATAAATTTTCAAGGAGATTATATGGACTTTCACTTTATAAAGTTGGTAATTATGAGGAAGCATCAAGAATTCTTGAGGAATTAGAGCCTGAAACATCTGCTATAAGCTATATGAAAATTGGAAAATATGAAAAAGCAATTAAACTAACAAAAGACACATCCAAAATTATAACTTCTTTATTTGAAATGAAAAAATATAAAGATGTTATAAAATTCTGCTCTAAGGACTTTTATAAAGAATGCTTTTTATCTTATTTATATACACAAAGCCCCGAAAGTGTTGTAAATTATTTTAAAAGAACATTTCCAAAAGCAAGGAATATAGATAATGATATAGCACTTTATATAGAAATTTTAAATACATTTGATTTAGAAACTGCTTTAAATTTTTTTTATATACTCAAAGGTGAAAAGAAAGAAATTCAAGATAAAAATCTTGAAAATTTAGCTTATGCTATTTATTTTGAAAGGAAAAATAATTTAGTTTTAGCTAAAAATTATTATGAAAAAATTTCAGATAATAGTTGGATTAAGCCATTCGCATTATATAAACTTTATGAAATAACAAAAATTAGCACTTATAAAGATAAATTAATTGAGAATTATCCAAATTCTGTTTATTCGGAAATTGTAAGAGACAAATGAGCTTTCTATTTAGAAAAAAATCTTTGAATGAAGCATTATCTGAAATTGAAAGTTCTAAATTAAATAAAGTTTTAAATGTTTTTGATTTAACATTCTTTGGAATTGGTGCTATTATTGGAGCAGGGATTTTTGCTCTTGTTGGAACAGCAAGTTCTTTTGCTGGTCCCTCAATAATTTTATCATTTATAATAGCAAGTTTAGTTTGTTTATTTTCAGCTTTAAGTTATGCTGAATTAACTTCATCAATTCCAATATCAGGAAGTGCTTATACTTATTCTTATATAGCATTTGGCGAATTTATTGCATTTTTAGTGGGTTGGAATTTAATTTTAGAATATCTTGTTGGAAATATAGCAGTTGCAACAAGTTGGTCTGCTTATTTTATTTCTCTTCTTGAAAATTTTCACATTCATATTCCAAATTATCTCTTAAAACCTTTTAATGTTCCTGCTTTCTTTATAGTTTTTTTTATTACAATTTTATTACTGATTGGTATTAAAGAAAGTGCTAAATTTAATAATTTTTTAGTAATTTTAAAAGTTTTAATTTTATTATTTTTTGTTTTTGTTGGTATTTGGTTTATAAAACCTCAACATTATAAGCCTTTTATGCCAAATGGTTTTAGTGGAACATTAACAGGTGCAGGACTTATATTTTTTGCTTATATAGGTTTTGATGCGATTTCAACACTTTCTGAGGAAACAAAAAATCCTAAAAAACATTTACCAATTAGTATTATTTTATCACTTGTTATATCAACAATTATTTACATTTTAACAGCTTTTGTTTTAATAGGTATATCAAATTATAAGAATTTGAATGTTGCTGACCCTTTATCAAAAGTTTTAAATGATATAAATTTAAATTGGGCAGGCTCAATTTTAGCTATTGGTGCTTTAATTTCAACAACAACAGTTTTATTAACATTTCAAGCAGGACAACCAAGAATTTTTTTTGCTATGTCAAGAGATAAATTTATTCCAAAATTCTTTTCATATATTCATCCAAAATTTAAAACACCTTTTATTTCTATAATTATATGTGGTTTAATAGTTGGTATATTTTCTGCTATTTCAGATATTTCAGTAGTCGCAGAACTTACAAATATAGGAACATTATTTACATTTTTCATAATAAATTTAGGTGTTTTGTATTTAAAAATTAAAAAACAAATAAATCCACCTTTTAAAACGCCTTTATTTCCATCTTTTCAAATCCTTGGAGCTATTAGTTGCTTAATTCTTATGTTAAGTCTTCCTAAAATTACTTGGTTTAGATTTATTCTTTGGTTGATTGTAGGTATTATAATTTACTTTATAAGTTTAGTTTTAAGAAAAAAAGCTGTTTAGAAAAGTTCCCTTTAAAATTTCATTATGAATGAAATTGCTACAAATAAAGATCTAAAAATTCTATACTATAAGAAAATTGATCAAAAATTTAATGCTTTGATTATCACCATTATAATCCAAGCTTTGGCAATTATAGGAACTTTAATTGGTATTTTTATAATAATTTAAAAGTTTTTTTACAAAATCATTAACAACAACATATTTTTCTCTTAACCAATCCAAATTGTTTAAATACCAATTGATGGTTATTTTTAAACCTTCATCAATTTTAATTTTTGGAGAAAATCCCATTTCTTTTATCTTATCATAATTTAATGAATATCTGAAATCATGTGATGGTCTGTCATTTGTAAATTCAATTAAGCTATAAGGTTTTTTAAGATAGTCTAAAATTTTTTTAACAATTTCCAAATTTTCATATTCTTCATCTGAACCAATGTTGTAAATTTCTCCAATTTTTCCATAATTCAAAATGATTTTTAAAGCATTTGTAAAGTCTTCAACATATAACCAACTCCTTCTTTGTTTTCCATTTCCATATATTGGAATTTTTTCATTATTTATTGCTTTTAGAATTACAAGAGGAATTAATTTTTCAGGATATTGAAAAGGACCATAATTATTAGTAGGTCTTAATATAATTGATGGAACTTTATATGTTTTATAATATGTCCTAACTAATAAATCGCAACTTGCTTTTGAAAAGGAATAAGGAGAATTAGGCAGTAATGGACTATTTTCAAAAAATGAGCCTTCAATAATTTCACCATAAACTTCATCAGTTGATATATGAATGAACTTTTCAATTTTTAAATCTCTTAGACATTCAAGCAAATTAAATGTTCCAATAATATTATTTTCTATAAAATCCCTTGGAAATAATATGCTTCTGTCAACATGTGTTAAACTTGCTAAATGAATAACGATATTTGGTTTTTTATCATTTAAAAATTTTCTTAATTCTTCAAAATTTTTCAAATCTAACTTTCTAAATTCAATTTTATTTAAAACATCCTCAATTCTCTTTATATCTCCTGAATATTCAAGATTATCAATTACAATAATATCAAAGTTTTCATTTAATAAGCTTTTAACAACAAAACTTCCCATAAATCCAGCGCCACCTGTTATAAGAATTTTCATAGTTTATAAACTTTATATGTTATTTTTTGTTTTATTGGAAAATTCAAGTCTAAAAAATCTGTAAAAATAATTAATGTTTTAATTTGCTCTGAAATTAAATGCTCTATAACTTTCAAAAATCCAAAAATTTTCAATTTTTCATCTTCAACAACATAATGCCATAAATATGCTTTTGACCTATAAACAAAAACAATAAAATAAAATTCATTTTCAATTGTAAATATCCTCAAAAAATTATTTGTTTTACAAATTGATAGTAAATCTGAAATGAAAATTTGAAAGCTTTGAGGAAGTAAATAAATTTTCGTTTTTATAAATAAATCGTAAAAATCAAATTCGTCAATTTTTTTAAATTCATATTGTTTTGAAAGCTTTTTTAAAATTTTAATAATTTCATCATGTTTTTTTGATTTATAAATAATTTCATCAAGCATCTTAGGAAGCTCTAAATAATAAATTTTTGAAAACATTTCCTTTTGAGCATTAAACTGCTCACAAACAATTTTTATTGTTGGACTATCTTCCAAAATCGGAAATAGAGAAAATTTTTTTTCTTTTAAAATGTTAAAAATAAATTCCTTTCTATATTTATTATCAACGATAAAATCTTGGTATGGATGAACATTTTCATAAGTGGGAAATTGATAGTAATTTTCTTCAATTTTTAAAGCACAAATTCCAACAAGCTCATTATCTTGAAAATATCCATAAAATTCACAAAATTCATCTTTTAATATATCATAAAGTGGTAATTGAAAAAATGGGGATAAAATAAAATCATCATTTGAAAGTTTTTCAAAATTCTTAAAATTTGAATAAATTTCTTCAATTTTTATAATCCTAATCAAGTTTAAAAATTTTAAAGCTCTGGATATTTTGCAATAATTAATTCCTTTGTTTTCTTAATATGACTTTTTCTTAGTTTTCTATTTTTACCAATTCGTGTTTCACCTTGACCAAGTGTATAATGAACATCAATTTCAATTATTTCATCACAAAAACTATACCATCTCTTTATAGTTTCAGAGTAATTATAAGAAAGGATAAATCCTCCTTTATGTTTAAATAGTAAATTTCTAAGTTCTTTATGGTCAAAATTTTTATGGTGAATTGGAAAATTTCTATTTGGATATAGTCCTCTAAACACTTCACTATCTTCTCCTAAATAATATGGTGGGTCGCAATATAAAAAATCATTATTATATTTTTTAATAACATTTTCAAAGGTATCACATTCAACCCATAAATTCTTAACATTGAAGTTTAGAACTCTTTCTATCATTTTTTTATAAACCTTTTCATTAGCATAAACAGAAGACATCCAACCAAGAAACATAGGTCCATAAGACAAATTATGGTTGAAAAAATAATAACCTGCTAATGTTATTTTATCTAATTCCAACTTTCCTTGCCAATAAAGACGAAGCTTTTCTTTTACAAATTTATAAGTTTCTTTATCAGGTCTAAGCCTTTTTAAAAATTCATGTAATTCTTTTGGATGCTTAATTTGAACTTGCCAATAATTAACTAATATATCAAATATATCAAAACCCAAAACAGGTATCCCCAATTCTTTTGAAACAGCTATTTCAACTGAACCACCACCAAAAAATGGAGAAATAAGCCTTTCTACTTTTGGAAGCTTGCTAACAACATAACCAACAGCCCAAGATTTTCCACCCATATATCTTAAAGGAGAACCAAGGTACCTTTTAAAGGAACCATTAGAACTTTTTAATTTTGATAAAAACTTTTGCTTTTTATATTCAAACTCATCATTAAATAAAGAAAAGAGGTCTAACTGAATTTTCATTTTTTTCTAACTTCCCTTTGGTAAATGTTATACAATTTTTCTAAATTTTCAGGATAAGGCTTTTTGTTTTCTTGAAAATTCCAAGCAGGGTATTTTCCTAACAATTTTTTAAATTCTTCTAAACATTTTTCTTCAAAAATTTTATATTCGGATATCTGAATATCCTCTTCACCACTATCACTAAAAAATGGCTTATATTTTACATTACAACTAGGTAAAAATGTAAAATACATCTCTATTTTGATATATGGATTTAAAGTTAAATTTCCTGCTATTAGTAAATGTATTATAAACCTTGGTCTTCCTGGACTACCTGTTAAGGCATTTTTATAAAAACTTATCGTTCCTCTTATACCTCCTCTATTTATACTTCAACCTATTTTTACTATCTCTTCATTTATTGTAATGAAATAAATTCTTGCCCGCTCATCACTTAAAATTTCTCTTTTTATATTTTCTTCATAATTAAACCTTATTATATTTCCCATTCTTTGAATTATCCAATTTTCAAAAGCATTATTAATAATGTCTATTTCATCTTTGTAGTTTATTCTTTTATCTTTGTGCAATTTTTCCCATTCTTCTCTCAAAACAAAATTGCCAGCTCTAATTATTTCATAGTTTCTTATATTATTTATTTTAATTACTTTCACTTCTAAAATTTTAAAGTTTGTCTGATTAAAAAAGTATCCTTTAAAATTTTCTTATGGCAAGAAAATGTGAAATATGTGGTAAAGATGTTGTACTTGGAAATAGATTTAGCCATTCAAATAAGAAGAATTCAAGAAAACTTAAGCCAAACTTACATAAAATTACAGTTATTGTAAATGGGCGTAAAAGAAAAGTTAATGTCTGTACCAAGTGTTCAAGAAAATTGCCAAGGCAAATAATTTTTACTATTGAACTACCTTCTAAAATCGGAAATAAAGAAAATTTTTTCTTTTAAAATGTTAAAAATAAATTCCTTATTTGAAAGTTTTTCAAAATCAAGTTTAAAAATTTTAAAGTATCCTTTAAAATTTTCGTATGGCAAGAAAGT
>JAVVGK010000059.1:0-9031 GCA_032249175.1 Candidatus Hydrothermia bacterium
AATAAAATTTACTTTTCGTTATTTTAAATTTTGATAGAAATTTTCTAATTAAAATCGTTGAGGTATATGTTGCCATAATTCCAATTTTTTTATAATCTGAATTTAAGGCAGTTTCTATACAATTTTTGTAATTTTCAAAAATTTTAAAATTGCTATAATTAGCATATTTTAATCTGACTGCCATATCATAAGCTCTATTTCCTGTTATGAAAATTTCTTTTGAATTTATTAAGTTTTCAAAATCAACATCCCATAACCAAGAAACATCATGACCATCAGCTGTCCAATCATTTATTGAAATAATTATTAAATCAAAGTTTTCCTCATAAGCAGTTCTCAAAATCTCATTAAATCCAACAGGATTTTTTACAAGCATTAAAATTATTTCTTTATCTTTATATTTTAAAATTTCTCCTCTTGAAAAAGGAACTTTAAAATCACTTGATATACTAAAAAAATCATCAACAGAAAAACCCAATAAATTACATATAACAAGTGCGCATAAAACATTATAAGCATTATAAAAACCACTTACATTCACAAAATAGGACTTTCCATCTATTTTTAACTCAATTCCTCTAAAACCATATGTTTTAACATCTTCTAATTCTAAATAATTTTTAGGATTTTTAAATCCACATATTGAGCATTCATAATTGCCAAGATGAGAATAATAAATTTTATTATATTTTAATGGAACTTTACAATTTGGGCAATAATGACTATCACTTGCATTTTCAATCTCACTTAATCTTGAATAATTTAAATTTAATCCATAAAAAAATGTTCTAAAATTCTTAAAATGATAAGCAAGTGATGGATCGTCGGAATTTATAATAAATTTTGTCTCTTTTAAATTTTTAAAGTTTTCAAGCCATAATGTTCTAATTTTATTAACTTCGGTATATCTGTCAAGTTGATCTCTAAAAACATTTGTAATTGCTATTATTTCAGGCTCTCTTATTTTTACAATTTTATTTATATGAAACTCATCAATTTCAAAAACACCTACTTTTCCAATTTTATTAAAAAAACTTGTAGCAATTCCATAAATTAAATTTGAGCCTTCTTTATTATTAGTAATATCATATTTTTTTGATAAAACAAATGATGTTAAATTACTTGTTGTGGTCTTACCATTAGTCCCTGTTATTAAAATATAAAAATCAAGTTTATATAGCATTCTTCTTAAAAAATTTTTGTCAAAATTCAAAATTAACCTTCCAGCAAATGTTGAACCATCACCAAGTTTTAATGCTCTAATTGTCTTTACAAGAAATTTACCAATTTCAATCATTTCCTTTTAGAAAAGAAATATATTAAAATTCCAAAGAATGATATTATAAGAATAAGATAAGGCATAATCCATAAAAAATTATAAATGCCTTTTTTTGGAGGCTCTGCTAAAATGCTTTCTCCATAAATTGATACGAAATAATCTAAAATTTCTCTTTCACTTTTACCTTCCTTTAACATTTGCTTTATTTTATTTCTCATATCAACAGCCAAATCACTTTGAGAATAAGCTACACTTTCCCCAAGACAAACTAAACAATTTAATTTTTTAGCAATTTCAAAAACTTTATTATCTAAATTTGTCGTATCTATTAATGTCGCAATAAGAAAAACCATATTAAAATTCCTACTAAAATTAGTGTTAAAGAAATAATAAAAATTGGAGTTAAATTGATTTTTTGCTTTTCTTCTATAAATTCAAATTCAGTTTCACTATCATCACTTATTGGAACAAATTGTGTTTTTTTGCCTGTTTCTGTTTCTTCCTCCTGAACAATACCACCTCTTACTACTTCATTTTTAATATCAGTTTTCTTAAATTCAATATAGTAATTTTCAATAATGTTAGCATCCAATATAGCTTGGGCAAATTCATAAGCACTTTGAAATCTTTCGGAAGGAATTTTATTTAAAGCTTTTAATACAATATCATCAAGAACTTTTGGAACATTTGGATTATAGTAAGATGGGGGTTTTGGAATTTCTGAAAATATCTTTCTTTGAAGCTCCCATATATCATTTCCAACAAAGGGTAAATGTCCAGTTAAACTTTCATATAAAACAACACCAAGCGAATATAAATCACTTCTCTTATCAATTTTTCCTTTAAATTGCTCCGGTGCCATATATTCAGGTGTTCCTGGGACTTTTCCTTTTTCTTTATCTTCCGTCATAAGGGCAGCTATTCCAAAATCAAGTAAATAAACTCTTCTCTCTGGTGTTATCATAATGTTTCCAGGTTTAATGTCCCTGTGAATGATATTTTTTTGATGAGCATAATCAAGAGCTTTAAGAACTTCAAGAATAATATAACATGCATCCTTAATATCTAATTTTCCTTCCCTTCTTATAATTCTTTCAAGTGTTTCACCATTAACATAGTACATTACAAGATAAAGATTATTATCAACAATTCCAAAATCATAAACTTTTACAATGTTTGGATGCTCTAATTCTTGGGCTACCAACCTTGCTTCCCTGAAAAATAACTCTTTTGCCCTTTCATCTCTTGAATATTCTGGATATAAAATTTTTATAGCAACCTTCCTTCTTACAATAGGTTGGATTGCTTCATAAACTTCTGCCATTCCACCAGAAGCAATTTTTCTTACTATTTTATATTTATCAGCTATAACAGAACCTATCATCTATAATGATAATTTTAAAGTAGATTGATTGGGGGGCAACCCACCAATTATTTATCTTGGACCTATTGTATAACAATTTTCAATTTCATAACTATGTTCTTTGCTATTACCATCTTTTTCTTTTTGGGCAACTTCATTACTTGGAATATAAATTTTTATATTATCCTTTACACACACTTTCTTTGTCTTTATCTCGTTTATATTTACTTTGTATTCATATGGATCTTTTAGCTCAATTTTTTGAGCTTTTGTATCATCAATGGCAAATAACATTATCATACTCATATCCTTCAACCTCCTTTTGGTTAAATAAGAAAGGTTGAAAATTTTAAAGCATAAATTTCAAAATTTTGTTTTGTCCAATAATTCTAAAACTATTTATTTTTCTTTATTGAGCAAAGCACAAAATTTTGATTGATGATTGCTCATTTATCTCAACTTTTACCTTTTTCAAATGTTTTGAAAATAACTGCTTTAATCTGTGCTTTAAAATTTTGCTAAATTGTCTCATTATAATTATAAGGAATTGTTTAGGGCTTTTCGTTTAGGTTTAAGTATTAAAAAGTTAGTTATCATTTATCCATTATCAATTTTATTATTCTTATTGTATTCAAAATTTGACATTTTAATTTTTGTAATTTTTTCAATTTACTATTTCTTTTCAAAAATTGCTATTTCAAAAATAACATATGAGCAAATTAAAGGAGACCATTTTTATGAAATAAAAAGAGCCTTTAAATTTTCAATAAAAGCTTTCTTAACATTTATTTATTTTCTTATTCTAATGCTTTTTCTTTTTTCAATAACATTCTTGCTATTTTACCTTTTTGTTATTATTTCAAAGATAAATAAAATTCTTCTTTATATTTCATTCCCCTTTATTTTCATTTTAGCAATTCTTATGTTTTATATATTAGTTGGTTTAGTTATGTCTGAAAACGTTGGAATTAGTGCCATAAGTAGTCAAAATTACGATGCTTTTGATATATTTTTTGAAAACTTTTCAATTTTTAATAGTCAAGTTTATAGATTTTTGGCATATAAAATTATTTCAATTTTTATTTCAATTTTTGGAGCAATTTTACTGCTTACTATTGCTTTTATTTTAATAAAATTTATAAATTATTTCTTGAAATTAAACGAGCTTCACATATTATACTTTCTTGTTTATTTAATTGCAATTTCTTATGGGTTTTCAGTTTATTTTGTAAGTGATTTTATTAGTTATTTAATTTTTGTTTATAAAAGGGATAATTTTGATCTTTCAAAACTTGAGCCTGAAATTCATTCACAACGAACATAATATGTATTTAAATAATATCTCTTTATTTCGTTTGAATTATTCTTTATATAAACTGCATACTCACCTGCTTCAAGAATATGGAATTTCCAATTAACTTCCTTAACATCATCAGAGCAAGCAATAGGTCTTCCTATGCCTTTTGAAATATAAATAGCACTTGCTAAGCATATAAAATCAATTTTTTCACCTTCAATAGATTTTGCTATAACAAATATACTATCATTTGCTTTTAAAAAAAACCTAACATTATAACCAGACTTGGGAACGAGTTTATACTCTGTCTCTTGGATCTTATAAACTTTCCTTTCACAATTTTCAGAGCAAGAAAAAAGAAAACTACTTACGAATATAATTTGAATCAATCTTGAAAACATCTAAATTTCCCACCTCCTTGATTTGATAAACCTTTGAAAAATAGCTATAAACAAGACTCGTATCGTTATAGTACTTTATCTCAACAACATAAGGATACCCTTTTATTTTTAAAATTTTCTCTAAATCTGATTTTTTAACAATATCACTCATTAGTAAATTTACAAATGGATTATTTACTGAAAAAATCCCAAGCCTTTCAAGAATTCTTGTATCAAAATTATTTTGAATTTTTTTGTTGTAATTTATGAAGAAATCATTTATTTCTTGATTTATAGTTAATTCCTTATAGCAAATTTTAGCAATTATACTATCACTTTCAACTAAAAACTTAAACTCATAATTACAATCTTTTAAATCCTTAATTATTAATTTCCCTTTAATGTCCTTTTTGGATTTAATTTCTTCTAATGGTCTAAAATAACTATCAATTTTATAAACACTATAAATTTTTTCATCATTATCAATTTTATAGAAACTATCAACTTCCAAATCAATTATTATTGATTTATTGCCAGCGTAGTACTTTTCCATAAATTTACTTATTAATTTTTCTTTTTTTAGCTCAAGAATAGAATTCATTCTAAATTTATTCTTTGAAATAAAAGTCTCTTGAATTCCAATTAAATTTCCAATACCTTTTATAAAAACATTTATACTCTCTGCTTTAAAAACAATTTGTGAAAAAAGGAAAATTGCCATCTTTAAAATTTTAAAGCTATGGAACAAATTACTTTATCTATTGTTCTTTTTACACTATCCTTAATTATAGGTTTTGAAGTTATAACCAAAGTTCCACCCATTTTACATACACCACTTGTTGTAGCAAGTCATGCTATGGCTTCAATAATGGTTATATCCGCTATTGAATCTGCTGGTAGTGGCTCAATTATAGGTTTTATAGCACTTCTTATAGGAACAATAAATGTTGTTGGTGGATATTTCATAGCAGATAGAATGCTTTCTATGTTTAAAAAATAATGTTTATTATTATAAGCTCCGAGTCAAAGTTCAAATTAGATGGGGGTTATGTTATTTATAATGTTGATGGACAGAACTATAAAGAAGAATTAATTCCTGCAAGTTTATTAAATCCTAAGCTAAATTTTAAATATCTAAATCCTCTTCAAACGGTATTTTATAAATTTTATAAATCTGGATGTGCTCTCATAGCAACGCCAACTTCAAGTGGAAAAACAGTTTGCGCTCTTCATTTTATTCAATCCCATAAAGGATTTAAAATTTATACCACTCCAACAAAAGCACTTGCTAATGAAGTTTATAAATTCTTTAAGAAAATTTTCTCAAATGTTGATTTAAGAACAGGTGATATTATTGAAGAAGCTTATGAAATAAAATCGGATATTGTTGTTTGTACTTATGAGAGTTTATTATTATCTTTGAGAAATAAGGGTTGGGGTTATAATGCTAATGCTATTGTAGTAGATGAAATTCATTTTGTTTTTACTAATAGGGGGACTATAATTGAGGAAATTGTTGCTTTTATGAAAGACAAAGCTGATATTCTTGGTCTTTCTGCTACACTTCCAAGATATAATGAAATTTCAGAATGGATATCTGCTAACATTGTAATAAAAAGTAATTTTAGACCTGTTCCTATTATTAAATTTGAAGAGGATTTGAAAATATAATGGAAAAAGTATTAGAAATTTTAAATTCATTCATAAATTACGAAAAAATTGGCACAATTCCAAGAGATTTAGAAGTATTTAAAAATTTTCTTAAAAGAATAGGAAGCCCAAATGAAAAATTAAAAAATGTTATTCACATTGTAGGAACAAAGGGTAAAGGCTCAGTAAGTTTTTATATTTCAAGATTTTTAATAAACTCTGGATTTAAGGTTGGAACTTATATATCTCCACATATATTAGATGTTAGAGAAAGAATAATGTTAAATTTAAATCCTATTAGTGAAAATGATTTTGTAAATTTGTTTTACGAAGTTTATGAAAAAATGGAGCATAAAAAAAAGCATTTTAGAACATATTTTGAAACATTAACCGCAATGGCATTTTTATATTTTTATTATAATGATTGTGATTATTGTGTAATTGAAGCAGGACTTGGAGGAAGGCTTGATGCTACTAATGTTTTTAACAAGAGTAATGTAATAATTACAAAAATACACTTTGACCATATGCATATTCTTGGTAATACATTAAGTCAAATAGCATTTGAAAAAGCAAGTGTTATAAAGGAAAATTCCTTAGTTTTTACAAGTTATCAAGAAGATGAAGCTTTTGAAGTTATAAAAAAAATTACAGAAGAAAGAAATTCAAAATTAATTTTTGTAGAATTTGAAGTTTTGGAAAATTCATTAGAAGGTGTTAAATTTAAAATGGATAATAGGATTTTTAAAACACCGCTAATAGGCAATTTTCAAGCATATAATTGTGCTATTTCAATTAAAGCATTTGAAGAAATAACCAAAATAACATTTACTAATAATTTATTTAAAAATGTTAGAATTCCTTATAGGTTTGAGATTTTTGAAAGAAATAATAAAAAAATAATCCTTGATGTTGCTCACAATTACTTATCAATTTTTGAAGTTATAAATAATACCAAAAAATTATTTCAGAAAGAGCCTTTAATTATTTTCGCATTAGCAAAGGATAAAGATTTAGAAAATATATCAAAAATTATTGAGCCATTTTTTGTTTTGCTTGTAGATATAAAAAATCCAAGATTATTTAACCCTTATGAGATTTCCAAATTTCTAAAAAATTACAAAATTTTCAGTAGTATAGATTTAGCATTTGAATATGCTCTAAATAGTGAATATGAAATTATAATCATTACAGGCTCAACTTATTTGGTTTCAGAATTTTTAAGTTGTTTGAAAAATTTTAGTATTTCTTTATAAAATCGTCTCTGTGTTCAATAGGTATGTTATGTTTTCTTAAATTTTCAATTAGCTCTCTGTCCGTCGTTATAATGATTGGCTCTATATTTTTCTGTCTCAAATAAAAATAGGCTTTAATAAGATAATGGTCATCTGGGTTAATGTCTTTAAAAATATGATTATATTTTTGAACTTCTATTATATTTAATTCATAGAGTCTTATACTTTCTACCTTTTGAGAGTTATAGTGAAAAGAACCTTCAAGAAGCACAATTTTTTTCCTTAATTCAGGATCAAATAGTTTTTTTCCCGACAAACTCACAAAAATCATAAAACTTCTTGCTAAATTTAGAACCCTCAATCCAACAAATTTTATCACATCTTTCTTTTATTTTCTCCAAAAATTTATAACTTTCTTTCTGTTTTTCTTCTCCATTATCTCCCTGCAAATCATGGATTATCCATTCATCTAAAATAAGGAGCATTTCCTTCCTATTCTTTTATTCCAAGCATAATTTTTAAGTCTTCAAGTTCAGCTGAAATGAATGATTCAAGCCCTCCTTCTACTTGTCCCTTCTCGTTAGCTTTTTGCTCTTTTAAAATAGTTTCTTTACCTTCTTTCTCAGCCAAATAAAATTTAACATCATGAGGTGTTATTAGTTTTTCTACTATTGCTGTTAAAAGTGAAGACACAAAAAGCTCAGAGTGAGTAACAATTATAAATTGTTTTTCCTCTTCTTTTGAGATTGAAATTATTGTTCTAACAAGTTTTCTTATAACCGTTGGATGAAGATGGATTTCAGGTTCTTCAATCAAAATGGTTTTTATCTCAGGTCTGTGAATTTTAGCAAGCATATAAACAACTTGATTTACTCCAAATCCATCATTTACTAAATTTATTGGCATTCTTGATTTCTTATCCATCGTTTGAAAATATGATACTGCTGTTCCAGGTGGTGTATATAATCTAAAATCACGATTGAGAATTTTTTCAAGGTCAGAAGAAATTTTTGGGGCTAAATACTTATCGTTTATAATAATAGTAGCAACCTCATCCTCCGTGTAAGGATTTACTGGGGAAACATGTGATGGGGAGTAGGAAGGTTTAAAAAATCCTCTTCTGTGTGGAACTATGTCTATACTATCAAGTGTTGAAGGGATGGAATTTAACTTTTCTTCTAACTCTCTTGCAATTTTATTATTCAGCTCGTTTGAAACAAAGGGAGATACACTTGATATTATTCCATTCCAATTTACTTTAAATTTAACCATATCTTCAGTTTCAAATTGAAGGTCTAAACCATTCCCAGATTTACTTTCAGAATTTTTAGATTCATTTTCAAAATGATAAAATAAGTCCTTTTCAAATTCAAAATAAAAATTTTTATTTAATGGATATGGTATTGGAACTTCTCCTTCCATTACAACTTTGCCATATTCACATTTTATTTTAGCTTGACTTTTACCAAAATTAACTTCATATTTTCCATCTTTAATTGAAAATCCAATTTTTATCTCCCTTTTCTGATCGTGATTAAATACACTTTCATCAAATCCTCCAAGATTTAAGAATCCACAATTAAAGAAACTATCTATTGCTTGGTTTGGGTTTTTGACAAAGTTTTTAAGAATAATTAAAGCATACAAAATAGAAGATTTACCTGTTGCCGTTCCTCCATAGATAACATTTATTTTTGATAAGTTTATTTCTGCCGATTTCACTGAGCGGAAATTTGAAATAATGATTTTTTCTAACATAATTGAAATTTTAAAGGATAAAAATTTAAATGGTTCGCATTGTCCAATAATTCTGAAACTATTTATTTT
>JAVVGK010000060.1:0-8981 GCA_032249175.1 Candidatus Hydrothermia bacterium
TAAGCCGAAGGCTTAATTTCAGGGTGAGTGGGCAAAATGAAGAAAAATAAATAGTTTTAGAATTATTGGACAAGGCAATAATTTTAGATTAGCATGCCTTAAAATTTTCAAGTTATGGAATATCACATAAAAGATATTAATTTAGCAGAGAAAGGTATTAAAAGGATAGAATGGGCTGGAAATTTTATGAAAGTTTTAAAACTTTTATCTGAGGAGAATAAAGATAAATTGAAAGGAATTAGAATATCTGCTTGTCTTCATGTTACAACAGAAACTGCCAATTTATTAATTGCTCTTAAAAAAGCAGGAGCAAGTATTAGATTGTGTGCAAGTAATCCCCTATCAACGCAAGATGATGTAGCAAGTGCCCTTGTAAAGTATTATGATATTGAAGTTTTTGCTATTAGAGGAGAGAGTAGAGAAACTTATTATGAGCATATTCATAAATGTTTGGAATTTAAACCTCATATAACGCTTGATGATGGAGCTGATTTAACAACTTATGCCCATTCCAATAATATGATATTTGAAATAATTGGAGGAACAGAAGAAACCACAACAGGTGTTATTAGATTTAGAGCTATGGAAAGAGATGGAAGTTTAAAATATCCTATTATAGCTGTTAATGATAGTAAAACTAAACATCTTTTTGATAATAGATATGGTACTGGTCAATCAACTATTGATGGGATTTTAAGGGCTACAAACATATTATTGGCAGGCAAGACAGTAGTTGTTTGTGGATATGGATATTGTGGAAAAGGCGTTGCTATGAGAGCAAGGGGAATGGGAGCAAAAGTTATTATTACTGAAATAGATCCAATTAAAGCACTTGAAGCATTTTATGATGGATTTGATGTTATGCCTATAAATTTAGCTATTAGTAAAGCAGATTTAGTAATAACATTAACTGGTAATAAGAATGTCATTGATAAAGAGGCAATTCTAAATGCGAAAGATGGCGTTATTTTAGCAAATAGTGGTCATTTTGATGTTGAAATTAATAAAAATGCTTTATATGAGCTTTCAGAGCATTATGAAATTATAAGAGAAAATGTTATTCAATTTAATTTAAAAAATGGGAAAAGGGTCTTTCTTTTAGCAGAAGGTAGGCTTGTTAATTTAGCAAGTGCAGAAGGACATCCCGCAGAAGTAATGGATATGAGTTTTTCAAATCAATTCTATTCAGTTTTATACTTATTAGAAAATAAAAATAAATTAGAAAACAAAGTTTATACACTTCCTTATGAAATAGATGAAAAAATTGCGAAAATGAAATTAAAAGTTTTAGGAATAGAAATTGATAGCTTAACAAAAGAGCAAGAAGAATATCTTAAAAGTTGGAAGGAAGGAACATGATAGCAGTTGAAAAAAACTTAATAATAAGGAATAATAAAAAAATTGTAATGCTTATTGCAGATGGACTTGGAGGAATTCCTTATATTGATAATAAAACGGAGCTTGAAGTTGCCAAAAAAGAAAATTTAGATAAACTTGCTAAAAAAAGTTTATTAGGTTTGATTGAGCCTGTAAGTCCTGGAATAAGTCCAGGAAGCGGTCCAGCACATTTAAGTTTATTCGGTTATAATCCAATAGAATTTGAAATTAAAAGAGGTATTCTTGAAGCACTTGGAATAGGTATAGAACTTAAAGATAATGATATAGCTATAAGAGGAAATTTCGCAACAATTGAAAATAATAAAATAGTTGATAGAAGGGCAGGGAGAATTAGTACAGAAGAAAGTCATAAACTTATTGATTTGTTATCAAATAACATTAAAAAAATTGAAGATGTTGAAGTTATATGGGGAAAAGGTATAGAGCATAGATTTGTTATTATACTAAGAGGAGAAGGACTTGGAGATAATCTAAACGATACTGATCCACAAAAAGAAAATTTAGAGCCATTAAAGTTAGAAGCATCAGATGAGCAATCAAAAAAAACTGCAAGAATTTTAAACAAAATTATTGATATTTCAAGAGAGCTATTAAAAAATGAAAAAAAAGCAAATTATATCTTATTAAGAGGAATATCAAAAAAACCTAAAATACCGAGTTTTCAAGAGAGATACAAGATGAAAGCGCTTGCTCTTGCAAATTATCCAATGTATAAAGGGCTTTGTAGATTAATTGGGATGGAAACATTTGAGCTTGGAATGGATTTTGAAAACTTAATAGAATTTTATGAAAAACATTATGAAAATTATGATTTCATTTACATACACTATAAATGGACTGATAAAAAAGGTGAAGATGGTGATTTCTATGGTAAAGTAAAGGAAATTGAAAAATTGGATTATTATATTCCAAGAATTCTTGAAAAAAATCCAGATGTTTTCGTTTTTACAGGAGATCATTCAACACCTTCTGCCTTAAAGGGACATTCTTGGCATCCTGTTCCAATACTAATTTATTCAAAAGAAGGCTCATTTTATGATGAAAATGCCAAATTTACCGAAAGAGATTGTTTAAGAGGTTATCTTGGAATTAGAAAAAGTTATGAAGTTTTCCAAATTATATTAGCACTTGCTAACAAGCTTGAAAAATATGGAGCATAAAAATATCGTTTTCTTACATGCTTTTCCTTTAAATTCCAAAATGTGGAAATATCAAGCTGAAAATTTAAGGGAATTCAATATCTACTTAATTGATTATCAAAATTTATTAAAGGAAAATTTAAAAGATTTCGCAGATTTCGTTTATCAGTTCTTAAATGAAAATAAAATTAAAAGGGCAATTTTTGTTGGTTTAAGTATGGGAGGTTATATTATTTTCCAAATGGTTAGATATTATAAAAATTTCATTAAGGGGATTGTTTTAGCTAATACAAAAGCAAGTGCAGATAGTTTAGAATTAAGAAATAAAAGATTTGAGCTTATTAAAAGAATTGAAAATGAAGGAATTGAATTTTTAATTGATGAATATCTTGAAAAATTTTTAAAGAATAGAAATAAGGAAAAAGAGGAAATGATAAGAAATATGATATTAGAAGCAAAAAAAGAAAGCTTAATTTCATCATTAAAAGCACTTGCCAATAGAGAAAGTAGTATTGAAATTCTAAAAGAAATTGAAGTTCCAACACTTATCATTTCTTCTACCGATGACACTTTAACTACAATTGAAGATGCTAAAATAATGAATAAATATATAAAAAATTCAAAGCTTATCATTTTTGAAAACTGCGCCCATTTAAGTAATTTGGAATATCCTGAAAAATTTAATAATGTTATTAGAAATTTCGTATATGAAAATTTTAGCTAACTTCTTTTATCATATTGGAGCAATAAGTTTTATGATTTTTAGAATAATTCTATCAATTCATGAAATAAATAAATCAATTCCACAAATTATATATCAAATAATAAGTGCAGGAATAAATTCAATTCCAATAGTTGCTCTAACATCTGCTTTTACAGGTATGGTCGCTGCACTTCAAACCGCTTATCAACTAAAAGAGTATGTTCCAGAGGATTTAATTGGTGCTGGAATATGGAAAGCGGTTTCTATTGAAATGGCTCCTGTATTTACAGCAATTGTTTTAGCAGGAAGGGTAGGAGCGGGGTTTGCTGCTGAGCTTGGAACTATGAGGATTTCTGAGCAAATTGATGCTCTTGAAGTTATGTCAATAAATCCTTATAGATTTTTATTACTTCCAAGAATTTTAGCAATAACAATTTCGACACCTCTACTTGTCATTCTTTCTATGTTTATTTCAATATCTTCCGCTATTCTTTTAAGCTATTTTTTATTCTCTATGGATGTTTCAAATTTAATAAATGGAATGAAAACATTTTATAATTTTAAAGATATTTTTGGAGGATTATTAAAAGCATTTTTCTTTGGTTTAAGTATTGGAATTATTAGTTGTTATTTTGGTTTTAATACAAGTGGTGGTGCTATTGGTGTTGGAAAAGCAACAACGATAAGTGTAGTTGTATGTGCATTTATGATTTTATTCTTAGATTATGTTATTGGTGTTATTGTTTTTGGTTAATTTGATATTCGTTTTGGAATTGGAATTTGATTTTTTATTTTTTCACCATCATATAATCCAATACCAAGAATATCATTTTTAAATTTTATTATAACTTGCCCCTTTTGTAAGTTTTCAAAATTACCATAAATATCATCACCTTTTATATAACTTAATGCTAATTTTTCATCTTCAAGAACTAAAACATTCTTCTTTACTAAATAGCCAACAATTTGAGAACCAGATGTGGTTAATTTAAAGTTATTTTTAAATACTCTAATAAGTCTTATCCCAATCCTATTAAATTTTAAATTTTCTTTGATTTTTAAAGCTTCTTTACTCGTTATCCAAATATCACCTCTATCAATAAGAGCAAAATTTTCATCTAAATTTTCAATTCCAAACCTGTTTTTTAAAAATTCAACTACTAACTCTATTTTTTTTGACATTTATTTAATTTTAGCTCAATAGGATAATCGTACTTAGGAATTTTTATGAAAATAGAAGGGTATGTAATAACCATTAAAACAATTTGATCTTTTTTTGGGCAAGTTTCACTTGCTTGAACTAAAATTTTTTTATTTTCTAAAACAACTTTATCGACATTTATTGAATATCCACTTGTTGGTCTTTGACCTAAAAAAATACCTATTAAAAGTTCATTTTCAAAATTTACATTTAATTTTGGAACACTATCGGATATTAAATTCGTTTGAGATTTATAAAATTTTTCAAATTCATTATAATTTTTAAAAACTTTTATTCCTTCATCTTGATAAGCTATTTGAAAATTTTTTATAATTTCAAATTTTATTTCTTTTGGATTATTTCCAAGTGATAAAAAAAATATCATTTATGTGAGGGGTCCTTTGGACCCCAAATTTAGATTACTTCTTTTCGCCAGAGGTCTGGGTATTAGTAGTATCAGTAGTAGTCTTTTGTGTAGTATCAGTAGTTGTAGTTTGTTGTTGAGTTTGTTCAGCTGGCTTCTGCTCTTCTGCCTTTTGACCACCACCGCATGCTCCAAGAGCTAGCGCTAGGCTTAGGGCAAGTAAAAGGTTTCTCATCTCTTTTTCCCTCCTTTTCGGTAAGTTTGAAAATTTTAAAGGATAATTTTAAAAGGTGTCAAATCTATCTAAATAACCCTCTTAAAAAATTTTTCTCAATTGTTGTATCTGAAATTTCTTTTGAAGATTTATGAATAGGACAATAGTCCTTTGGCTCTTTACCTTCTCTAAAAGGCTCGTATATTCTTGGGCAGTTTCTTGTTGGAAGCTTACCCGAAACTCTACAAACCTCTACAAATTTAACCCCATAAGGAATATAAAAATTTTTTTTTGGTTTATCTTTATAAATTTCCTTCATAACTAATGACCAAACAGGAACTGCTAATTGTGTTCCCGTAGCATTTGGAAAAATTGTTCTTGTACTATCATAACCAAACCATACACCTAAGGTTATATCAGGTGTAAATCCAATAAACCATGCATCCCTATAATCATCAGTTGTTCCTGTTTTTCCACCTGCGGGATGCTCAAATTTATAAATCAGTCTTGCATCAATAGCAGTTCCAGCATCAACAACATGTCTTAACAAATTAATTGTTAAATAAGCAGTTATTGAATCCATAACAATTGTTGATTGAGGCTTGTTTTCTTCCAAAACAACACCATTGGCATCTTCAATTTTAATAATAAATATAGGTTTCTTTCTATTTCCATAACTTGCTATTGTGCTAAAAGCATTTATAAGTTCTATTGGTCTAACATCTATTGCACCAAGTGCTACTGAATAATAAGGGGGAACATTTGTTTCAATGCCTAAGCGTTTAGCCATTTCACTAGCAGATGCTGGTCCTATTTCTAAAAGCAATCTAACAGTTGCTAAGTTCTTTGATAATGCGATTGCTTTCCATATAGGAATTGGTCCAAGATATTCCTTATCAAAGTTTTCAGGTTGCCAAATAGTGTCAGGAAGTTTTATAGATATTGGTAAATCATAAACAATATCGGTCGCATTATAACCCTTTTCCATAGCAGATGCATAAGTGAAAACCTTAAATGCTGAGCCTGCTTGTCTATATGCTTGGGTTGCTCTATTAAATTGACTATGATAATAATTCCTTCCACCTATGAGTGCTAAGACATATCCAGTCTTATTATCAATTACTACAAGTGCAACTTGTAAATAATTTGGAGGTTTTCTTGTTTTAGGATTATAATCCTTATATTTAGGTTTTGTAGGAAATTTTTTATCATAAACATTTAACATACTATCAACAATCCTATTACATATTTCTTGAATTCTGCTATCAAGTGTTGTCCAAATTTTTCCTCCACCTCTAAACAAAAAGTACTCTCCATATTTTGAAACCACATATTTTCTAACTTCATCTATGAAGTAAGGGGCTATTCCTCCATAACTTAAAGGTGCTTTAAAATAAACAATTTCAGGCTTTTCATTCTTAAATTTTTCATATTCATCCTTAGTTATAATTTTATTTTCATATAATAATTTTAATATAAATTTTCCTCTTTTCAACGATAAGTCATAATTTTTAGCAGGTGAATATCTACTTGGGTCTTTTGGAATTCCAGCTAAAATTGAAGCTTCTAATGGATTTAATTCCTTAGCAGTTTTACCGAAATAGTATTCAGATGCACTTTGAATCCCATACAATCCACCTCCCATGTAAATTTGATTTAAATATCTTTCAAGAATTTCTTCTTTTGAAAATGTCCTTTCAATTTTAATAGCAAGTAAAATTTCTCTTATTTTTCTTGAAATTGTTCTTTCTTGCGTTAAAAACATATTTCTTGCTAACTGCTGAGTTATTGTACTTGCACCTTCTTTTATACTTAAAGTAAATATATTTTTTATTGCAGATTTTATAATTCTGTCTATATCAACACCCCAATGATTGAAAAATTTTCTATCTTCAAGTAGAACAAAAGCCATAATAACATGTTTTGGAAGCTCTTTAATTTTTACAGGAACTCTCCTTTCCTCATGAAACTCATAAATTAACTTACCATTTATATCATAAACTTTTGTTGAGTTTGGGGCTTTGTATCTCTCAATTTCTTCAAGGGATGGAAGTCCTATTGAAAGATAAATTATAATAGGAATTGAGATAATAATAATCACAATATATGTTATAAATGCCAATTTAAGACCCCATAAAAACTTTTTAACATTAAACTTCATCTTATCTTGAATCTATAACCTAAATCTTCATTTTCAAAAATCCAAGCGACAATATCTCCGCTATCAAAATTAAAGTCATATAAAGTTCTATTTGGTTTTGAAGAATAATCAGAAAATTCAAGTTCTTTTAATATCTTTTTAAATCTTTCCTTCCATCTTTGAATGTTTTCTTTTGAAATTTCAATCCATTCATTATTCAAAAAGAATTTCAAATTATTTTCATTTATTTCCCAAATGCCTTCCCAGTGTTTATCCCTTATCTCTCTTTTAGCAAAAATCAAATTATCAGGCTCAATAAAAATTGGAATCCCTATTGATAAAGCAGTCATTCTAAAACTTTCATTATCAATAACAAATTTTTTAAGTTTCATAAAAATTTCTTCTATATTTTCATTTAGAAATTCTTCAATTGAAAAGTTTTGCTTTATAAGCTCTGCTTCCATTATTAATTTACTTAATCTTGGAGGACCGAGAATTTCAAAAGCCCAACTTTTAGCGTTGAATTTTTGTTTTAATTCTTCAAGAATTTTTAAAGCCCTATATCTCAAAAAACCTGCTCTATATGTTGGATGCATTATTGAAGATGATATAGCACTTAAAACATCATAGGAAGTACTATCTCCAATTGCTTCTAAAAATACCACATGAGCTATTTCTTCGGGTGTTATCGCTTCCATTTGATTTAAACTTGTTATTGCCCTAAATTCTTCAATTGAAAATAAACCATTTTCTCCTGTATCAATAAATAAATCCTCCATAATGCCTTTCTCAATTCCATAATCCAATTCATCTATTTTAAAAATTTTATTCTTTTCAAGCTTATAAATTCTCTTTTCATCATATAATTTTAAGAATTTTCCTCTTTTTTGAATTTTACCATATGCTATGTTCTTAAATGCTATTAGTGCAGCAGGTTTTATTTCTTTTATTATTGGTCTGTTTTTTATTGGTTTTGATAGAATTGAAAAGTTCGGTGTTCTTGAAAGAAGAAATAATAATAAAGTATGTGCGCCTGCTAATGCAGTTTTTGATAATAGAACCCTTGAAGGTCTTTCCTCACCATGCGTGTAAGGTATATTTAAACCCATTCCACCTGTTCCTGTTGTTCCAACTTTTATGTAAATTTTAACATTATTTTCTACAAGTGTTTCCCAAAGAATTTGAATATGTCTAATTAATAAGGGTAGTGATGAAGATGCTATTAAATTATAAATTTTAAATTCCAAATTTTCTTTTGATTTTAGAATTTCCTTTGATGCTGTAAATATATCTTGATAAGCAAGAGCAGTAGCAGTATTTATTGTATCAATAATAATTTGAGGTTTAAATTTACTTACAACATTATACAAATGAGAATTTTTTAAAATCTCTTCATTAAATTCTTCTAAACAATCTTCAACAACTTCCTTTAATATAACTTCCTTTGGTTTATCCTTTGAGCTTTCTCTTGCGAATATATTCCCATAACTATATTCTAAATTTGAATTGGGAAATTCATTTTTTAAAATCTCTATTGTATTTAAAACTTCATCCTTAACAAGACCAGAAATAACAATATCACTAAAACCTTCTTTTAGAAATTTTCTACAAACCGCTAATCCCACTTGACCTGTCCCTCCTAAAACAAGAATTCTCATATAATAAGAAATTTTAAAGTAAAAGGACATTAAAGCCGTAGGCTTAAATATAATATAAGAAAAAATTAACTGCTTTGTCTAATAAAAACTTTAATGAAATTATTAGGTTTTACAGGGGAATTTAAGGGAGACGTAGTTCATAAGCCGAAGGCTTAATTTAAGGG
>JAVVGK010000061.1:0-8952 GCA_032249175.1 Candidatus Hydrothermia bacterium
GCATTTCGTTGAGGTTAATTACCATTAAAATTTAAACATTTTATGACAATCCTTATCCTATCAAATTTAAATATTTTGTTTAAGGAGCCAAGTGCTTATGAGCTTCTATTCCCACTAAAAAATCCTTATTTGTTTAAAAGTTTTTACTTTACTATTTCTTTAAACTCAGATGCTTCTCAAACTTCATTAGTTAAATTAAATTACAAACCAAAAGGAATTTTAAATGATAGCACATTTATTTATCAAAGACTTATTTTTGGTCAGAAAGGTGGATTTAATAATTTTTCCTTTGGTTTTAAGAAAAATGAATTTCAAATAAATATAAAAGCTCAATTTAATGAAATTTTATATATTGAAACAAGTGAAGAAAATCAAATTCAAAATTTAGATAAGGTTTTCGGTAAAATTAGAGATACAATATATCCAACTGATATTAATGGGCTTGATAGAAGCATTATCGTTGAGTATAATTTTGATTCTTTATATAGGAGAATTGAGCTTTCTTCCTCAGGCAAATTTTCAATTTATTCAAATCCAATAACTTTTGAAATTGGCTATAAAAATTTTTTAATTTCTTCTGAATTTAGATTTATAACTCAAAGTGGTGATTTTATCCAATATGAAGCAAAAAACTTTTACCTTTCTTCAAGTCCAAAAGTTCAATTTCTAAATTGTTCTAATTGTAAATGGTTTGCTTATCTCTTCTCAACGCCCAAAATTCCTTCACCTTTTAAAATTAAAAGAAGTTTTAATGTAAATGATAAAAATCATTTTAGTTTTTATTTAAGTTATTTTGACGATAAAACGATAATAAGGTTTGGATATAGTCCTAAATTAACAATTGATGGCGAAATAAATGATGAAATTTCATATATTTCCCAAATAGGAAATGTTATTGATTCAATAGTTTATGATAAAAGCTCAAACTATCTTTATGCTACAAGAAATGGTGATACAATAGAAATTTCAAATTACGCTTTGATTTATTTGTTTTTCAATTATAAAGATACAACCTATTCAAGAAAATTTAACTTCTCTTACGAAATACCTCAAAATATTATATTTGAAGTTTATAGGAATTTTAAGTTAAAAAATTTTGATTTTTATTTATTTTTTGGACAAAAGAGCTTATATAACGCTTACTTTGGAATTTCAACAATTCATAAATTCTACAAAAAGACACTTATAAACTATGGCTATTTATATAATAAAAATTTGTTTTTTGATTATCATAATGTCCTTATTAATTTCCTTGTTCCAACAGGTAGATTTTTGTTTAGTTTCGGCTCGCATATAACGATAAATAAAAGTGAAGAAAAAATTTTGAATTTTTTAATGAAAAATTATTTAATTGATTATAAACCTTCTAATTACTTATCACTTGGCATAAATCTTCAAATAAGTTATGTAAAATAAAGCTAATTCTAATAAAATTTTCTAATTAGTAAA
Source organism: Candidatus Hydrothermia bacterium (assembly GCA_032249175.1). GTDB lineage: Bacteria > Hydrothermota > Hydrothermia > LBFQ01 > DSFT01 > DSFT01. Next base: position 1,450 of record JAVVGK010000061.1, read on the forward strand.
ATTGGAACATTTGAACTTCTTATAACCTCATCTGCGAAGTGTCCTAAAAATTGCGTTCTGTCATTAATACCCTTATAAGCTATAACAATTAAATCAATATTATTCATTTTAGCCCAATTTGAAAGTGATTTTCCATCCCCTTCACCTTCTATTATAACTGGCTCTATTTCAACACCTTCAACAACTTTTGTAAGCTCTAAATTTAATTCTAAAATTAGCTCATCAAAAAGATTTTCAGGAATAAAATTTTTAACTTTCATATCTAAAACATGAGCATTATATATTTTAGCAGAAAATGTTTTAGCAATTGCTAACGCTATAATAAATGCATTTTTTGAATACTTTGAAAAGTCAATACCAACTAATATATTCTTTATTCTCGGCTCTTTATCACCCTTAACAATTAAAACATTTGAAGGACTTAAACAAGCAACTTCATAAGCAGTTGAGCCAATTTCTTCACCTTTTGAGCTATTAGATAAAACAACTAAACTTGACTTTGTATAATCCAAAAAATCTACAATTTCCCAATGTGGTGTTCCTTCCTTTAAATAAACATCAACACCATTTACTCCATCATCTAAGAACTTCTTTTTTATTTTTTCAAGTTCAGAAAACATTTTATGTTTATAATTGTTTGAATTCTCATCAAGAATTGTAGTCCATCCAAGAAGCATTTTATAAAATGGAGAAACACTTTCCGTTACACTTATAATTTCAAGACGAGAACCTGAAATTTTTGATAGGTACTTTGCCCACTCACCTGCTATTAAAGAACGTTCAGAAAGATCTGTTGCGAAAACAATTTTATGAAACATTTTCATAATTTTAACCTCCTTATTTTCAAAATTTTAAAGCACATTTTAACGCTTTCCCTTCCTTCATAAGCTCAAAAGCTTTCTTTATATCTTTTAATTCAAATTCAAAGGTTATAAGATATTCCAATAAATGATGTTTTTCAATTAAAAACTCATACGCTTTTTTAACAGATGAAGGTTTATGATGAAATGAAGTTAAAATATCAATTTCATTATAATGAAAATAACTTTGATTGAATGTTAAAAATTTATCGCCTTCCATTCCTGAAAATAATAAAATTTTAGAGCCTCTTGGAAGATTATTTAAAATTTTATTTATTAAATCATAACTACCTGTTGTATCAATTATAATATCGTAATTTCCTTCAATCTCATAAGTAAATGAGTTTTCCAATCTTTCAAAGAATGGACTTTCTTTTAAAAGCTCTAATCTTTTTTTACTTCTTGAATAAATTTTCACATCATAATTTTCAAGGATTAGAAAAAACATTATAGCAATTGAAGAACTTCCAAGAATAAGAATATTTTCATAACCTTTTAAATTTAATTTCTCAATTCCATTAAAAACGCAAGCTAATGGCTCAATTATAGGAGCAACCTTAAAGCTAATTTCTTTTGGTTTTATAAATAAATTCTTTTCCACTACTAATTTTGGTATTTTAAGATACTCCGCATAAGCTCCTAAAACTAAATTATCTTTTAAAATTAAACACAAATTTTCTCTATTAGTTTTACAAAATTTACAATTTCCACAATAAGCACTATTTAAACCAAAGACCTCATCACCAGCTTTAAATTTAAAACTCTTACTTTCAACAACAATACCACTATATTCATGACCAAATGGTCCATTTCTTAATAAAGGATGACCTCTTAAATAAGCTTTTAAATCAGTTCCATCAGTTAAAGCATATTTTACTTTAATTAATACTTCACCATCATTTATTTTAGGAATTTCAACATCTTTAATTTCTATATTGTTATCAACTAAATAAGCACAAAGCACCTTTAAAAAGTTTAAAGCATTATCTCTTCTTTTAATTTCATTATAGCAGAAATTGGATCTTGTGAATTTGTTATTGCTCTTCCTACTACAAGAAAATCAGCACCTTTTTTAATTGCTTCTTTTGGCGTAATAACTTGTTTTTGGTCATCTTTTTCTTTATAAAATTCTGGTCTTATTCCTGGAACTACTACCAAAAATTTCTTTCCTATGGTTTGTTTAACCTTTTCAATAAAATTTCCTGAAATAACTACACCATCTAAATTACATTCTTTTGCCAAAAAAACTCTTTTCATAACAACAGCACTTAAAGGAAGATTTATTCCAACATCATATAAATCTTCTTGACTTAAACTCGTTAAAACTGAAACACCAAGCAATTTTATTTTATTTGTACTTTCTCTTGCTGAAATTAACATTTCTCTTCCACCAGAAATATGTAGGGTTAAATAATCAATTTCAAAATTATCTAAAACTTTTATTGTTTTCTTTATTGTATTCGGAATATCTTCAAGCTTTAAATCTAAAAAAACTACTGCTTCTTTATTTTTCAAATAGTCTATAACCTTAAAACCCTCTGAAACAAACAATTCAAGACCAACCTTAAAAAACTTATGAATATCAATAACCTTATCTACAAATTCCTTAAATGTTTTAAAGTTATTAAAATCAAGCGCTATAAAAAACATGTTTTAATAGATGAAAACTTTTCTTCTGTTTATTATATAAAAACCTTTATTTAGCATTATAAAATCATTATTATGAGCAAGACCTTTAAAAATTTTTTTCCCATCTATGGAATAAATTTCCAAATCCCCTTCCTCATAAATTCTAATCCCATTTTTTACAATTTCAAATTTTAAGCAATTTTTATTTTCATTATTCATTAGAGGTGTGCATATAACTGACTTATTTATTAAAGTTGGAAATGAACTTGTAAAGTCAAAATTGGCATTTCCTTTATCATTTATATTTGAAAAGTTAGAAGTAAAATTAGAATTTAAAAACATTATATTATTTAATGTAAAGCTTAAAGGTTTTTCCGAGCAAGATAAAAACGCATTCCCTTCAATTCTAACAGCATATATTGAAATAGGAGAGCTATAATCACTTTCACCTACTGCAACGATTGAAATAGGACTTCTATAAGCATCATAAATATAATCATTATTTACTGTTCCATATCTTGATTGAGCAATAATTGAAGAGCAGTTTGTATCACTTACAAGAGCAAATACATCATATCCATCGCCAAAACTATTACTATTTCCTAAAATTAAAACATTTTCATTCATATTAAACAATCTAACACCATAATCAATATCATTACTATATAATGAACTATTGGGCGTGAAATAGCATGCATTTAAAATTGACAAGTCTCTGTCAAGTTTTGCCAAGAAAACATCATTATTATAGCTTCCTGTTATGTAAAACCGATTATTATAAAATTTTACATCATAAACTTTTAGATTTGTTATCCTTGAAGTATTTAAAACATTGAAATTTCTCGCATCAATAAGATAAATGTAAGCATAGTTATCAGAACCATTGGATATTAAAATAACAGTATCATTTACAACTGCCATAGAGCCAAAAGATTGATTAACACTATTTAAATTATAACTTCTTGAAGTATCATATCTAATTTCAGTTGATCCAACAACAATTTTAGCTATTCCCACATTTTGTAAGTTATTATTAACACCTTTATAACCAACAATAAAGGTGTCTGATTTATAAGGCAAAATTTTTTGACCCAATTCATCCCTTTGAGCACCTGGCAATCCAACAACTTTATTAGCAATAACATTTAAATTTTGTGTATTTATTTTTAAAATAGTTATGTCCTTATTATTTAAAGAATTATCAACAATGCCTTCCCCTGTTATAACAACTTCATTAGCAGGATTTATAACATATCCGCCAGGTATAAGTCCTCCCCTACTATTTGATGTCTTTCTAGCATCAATATAATTTCCAAGTTGGTCAAGCTTTAAAACAATTGTATTAGGAAAGTTATCCCCATAACCACCTGATATTATTATTGTGTCATTATTAAGTAACAAAACATTTGTTCCTCTTGTTCTTTGGTCAAATACATATATATTTTGCCAAACGGTCAAATTTAAAAGGATAAAAATCATAAATTAAATTTTAAGGCTAAATTTTTAAAAAGTCAATACCCCCCTAAGGGCTTTAAAATTTCAATCATTATGAGTAGATTAAGGGAAATATGGAAAATTTTAGTTAATAAAGTTGATAAAATAAGTTTGGAAGAGTTTAGAAATTTATATGGAGAAGAAGCTCTTGAAATGGCAATATCTCCAAATCCATATTTTTCAATAAAGGAAGATTATTTAAGGGTGAATAATTGGTCTAAAAGATTTACGAATTTTGAAAGTGGGAAAAAGGATGACGAATTAGTTGAAATTCTTATTGACTATTTAAAAAATGGTTATAGAAGTAAAAATATTCAAATTGTAGAAGAAATTAAAAGTAATTTATCAATTGATGACACAAGAATTTATAAGACCTTAGGAAGAAAAGGATATTTAAAATATAATGAATTGCCATTTTTCCTTACAGAAGAGCCTATTAGTGTTAATCTACAAGAGGAGAATTATGAAAGAGTTGATTTAACACATTTATATTCATTCTCAGTGGATGATGATGAAACTATTGAAGTAGATGATGCTATAAGTATTGATGGGAATAAAGTTTATATTCATGTAGCAGATGTTAGCTCATCTTTGAAAATATCTAAAAATTTACATCTTCTTGAAAGAGTTATTAGTCTATATCTTCCTGAAAAGAACTTTTATCTTTTACCTACTGATGTTATTGAAAGACTATCATTACATAATGGAGTGAAAAATTCTTTAACATTACTTTTGGAATTTGATGAAAACTATAAATTGAAAAATTATAAGTTTTTAAGAGCAAAAATTAAACTTAAAGATAGATTTAACTACAAAACATTTGAAAAAATTCTTTTAATTGAGCCTTTTAAAAAATTATTATCAATTTCAAGAAAATTTCAATTGATGAGATTAAATAATGGAGGATATAATTATGTTTTGCCTCTAAAAAAATTTAAAATTGAAGAAAATAATTTAAAATATGAGCTAATAGACCTAAACTCAAAAAGTTATTTTGTAATAAGTGAGCTTATGATTTTATATAACTATATTGCGAGTAAATTACTTAAAAAGAATGACTTTCCAGCAATTTATAGAAATTATGAAGAAAAAACAAGTATAAATTTAAATGAAAATGACCCATTATATTATTATAAAATTATGAATGCTTTCAAAAGCACAATTCTATCATCTTCTCCAAAACCTCATTATATGTTAGGACTTGATGTATATGCACAATTTACATCTCCTTTAAGAAGAATATATGATATTATAAATCAAGAGCATCTACATAGATTATTAGATAATTTACCACCTATATATTCAAATGAAAAGATAGAGGAGTTTATAAGAATAGCAATTAGAGTTGAAAAAAGAAAAAAATTCATTCAAAGAAATAGATTGGATTTTTGGACTTATGTTTATCTTAAAGAGAATTATAAGGAAAAAATTATAAAAGGTGTTGTTTGTAGAGTAAATGATAAATGGTCAGAATTATTCTTTCCTGAATTCCTAATAACTGAGAAAGTTTATTACAAAGGACTTGATATTGGTAGGAAAGTTAATTGTTTGATTAAGGATGTTGATCCTTTTGGTGGTAAAATGGATATTTTTATTGTAAAATGAAAGCTCTTGTTCTTTCAGGTGGAGGTTCAAAAGGATTAGCACATATTGGTGTTTTAAAAGCTATTGAGGAAAAAAAATTAAAATTTGATTTTATTGTTGGTTGCTCAATGGGTTCTTTAATAGGAAGTTTATATGCTCTTGGTTATTCATCTGAAAATATAAAGTCCATAGCAAAAATTTTAATTTCACAAAACATTATTAAATTTAAAATTTCACTAAATGAATTTTTTGATTCAACAAAAATTGAAAAAGTTCTTGATGATATTTTTTCTGATAAAACTTTTAAAGATACAAAAATTCCAATTTACATATTAGCAGTTGATTTATTGACTTATAATCCTATCGTTTTTAATAGTGGATATTTAAAATATGCTATTAGGGCGTCAATTTCTCTGCCCTTGGTTTTTAAACCTGTTATGATAAATGGAAGGATTTTAGTAGATGGAGGAATGTTTGAAACATTGCCAATAGGTGTCGCTAAAATGATTGGTGCTAATTATATTTTAGCAGTTAATGTTGTAGGAACACTTTCAAGTAATTTATTTTTTGAAAGTGCAGATGAAATGAAAAAAGTAGATTATAGCATTATTAAAACTGCTCTTGATGCTATTTATATATTACAACGATCTCAAATTAAACATACAATTGAAGCCCACAAACCAAACATTTTAATAAATGTAAAAACTGACGATATTGAACCACTTGATTTTAAAATTGATTTAGAGGATATTATTGAAAGGGGTTATAAAAGTACTATGGAGGTTTTAAAGTGAATTTAGACTATTTTTCTGCTTTTATTCTTGGTATTGTTGAGGGAATAACCGAATTTTTACCCATTTCTTCAACAGGACACTTAATTTTAACTTCAAAATTATTATCAATAAGTCAAAATGAATTTACAAAGTCATTTGAAATTGTAATCCAATCAGGTGCTATCTTGTCAATAATTGTTCTATATCTTAGGAAAATTATTTCAAATCCAAAGATGATTTTATATATGATAATTGGCTTTATTCCTTCGGGTGTTTTTGGTTTATTATTTTATAAATTTATAAAGCAATATCTATTTAGTACTTTTGTTGTCTCTTTAATGTTAATCATTTGGGGAATAATTTTTATACTTGTTGAATTTCTGCTGAAAGGAAGATATTATAAATTACAAATAGACACTAAAACTGCTCTTTTAATAGGGTTTTTTCAATGTTTTGCTCTTATTCCTGGAACATCCCGCTCAGGTGCAACAATTATTGGTGGAATGTTATTAGGATTAAGTAGGAAAGATGCTACTGAATTTTCATTTCTGTTATCCGTTCCAACGATAATAATAGCAAGTGCTTATGATTTAATTAAGGAAAAAAATGTTGTTTTCAATAACAATGTTTCCATTCTTTTAATTGGATTTATTACTTCCTTTATCTTTGCTTATATTTCAGTTAAATGGCTTATTAATTTTGTCTCAAAACATAGTTTAGTAGTTTTTGGAATTTATAGAATTATTATTGGAATAATTTTTCTCCTGCTTTAAACTTTAAAAATGACTGATTTAATAAAACTTTATGAATCATTGAAAGAAAAGATAGGTGAAGAAACAGCAAAACTCCTTGTTGATACAATATCAAAAATATACTCTAATGGATATATAAAAAATGAGGAATTTCTTGAAATAATAAAGAGATTAGATGAATTTGCCAAAAAGGAAGATTTAGACAAACTTTCAAATTACATTATAGAGCTTTCAAGAGCAATAGAAGGGAGGATGAAATCATTTGAGGATATAGTAAAATTTGAGTTTTCAAATATATGGCAAGAGTTAAAGCGATTAAGAGAAGTTTCTGCCACAAAAGATGATATTAGAGAATTAAAAGATGATATTAAAAGGCTTGAAAATAGAATTGGAAAAATTGAAGAAAACCAA
>JAVVGK010000062.1:0-8913 GCA_032249175.1 Candidatus Hydrothermia bacterium
TATTTATTGGACAAAGCATTATAAGATAGCCTTGTCTAATAATTTTGAAACTATTTATTTTTCTTCATTTTCCCGTCCACCCTAAAAATAAGCCTTCGGTTTATAAATACCCATTTTTGGGCAGGGGGCTTTTGCCCCCTTCAATAACCCTCCAATAAATTCAATAATTCTCTAAAATTTTCATAAGTTATTGGCTTTAGAAGACTTCATTTTTGCTTCGTGGGGCTTTGCCCTCCTAATAATCTACCCTAAATTCAATAATTTCCTTAAAAATTCTATTTGCTTTTAATTTTTTCCATTATTTCTTTTGATAAACTCAAAAACTGATTTTTCAATTCTTTTATATCTATCTCTTTTATCATCTCTATTGGTAATTCATTTATGTTATCAGGAAATTCTTTAACTTTATAAAGAGCAACTGCAAGCCAATATAGATCAAATCCTGGTTCCTTTTGTTTAGCAAGTTCTACAAGTTTCCAAAAATCTTGTTCTTTTAGAATAAAAAATAGATCAATAGCATCTCTTGGCTCTGATCTTGAAAAGAAAGCAAGAAATTTATCTACAATTAAATCTATATAGCTATTAACTTTTATTCCAATATCTGAATCAACAGGATTTTCAAATCTAAAAGGTGAATCAAGTGCTAACTGAACTTTTGTGCTATTTTTCTTATCTGAAATTTCAAATTCAACAAGTGTTTCAAATCTTTTCACAACTTTAATAAAAAAATTCCTTTTAATTTCCTTCTCAAAAATATAAGAAGTTGAAATAATAATTCCTATTTCAGATGTAAAAATGTCAAGATCAAAAGATTTTCTATGACCTAAATAAAATTCCGCTAATGCTGTTCCTCCTGTTAAGTAAAAAACATTACTATCGGGAATTTTTGAAAAGATAAGTAAAATTTGCCTTTGTAAATCAGTAATAATTCCTTTACTTTTTAGAATCAAAGTAAAACTCCCAGAAAGATTTTATGTGTTTAGGTAAATCAAGCTCTGAAATTACATTTTTTATTTCTTCCCAATCAAGTTCCGCAATATCTTCTGCTCTTCCATAAATTAAGACTTGTTTTATATACCATTTTCTTTGCCATTCATTACTTAAATCTACTTCCTTATCAGCAGACCATACAATATATCGTTTTGGTTTTATTTTCATTTTTAAATTTTAAAGCATCTAATAAATACCTTGTCCAATAATTCTGAAACTATTTGTTTTTCTTTATTTCGCCGACTCACCCTGAAAATAAGCTCTCAACTTAAAACTTTGTTCATATACTATTTTTTATTTCACTGTAAAATTTTTTAGCAATTTCGTATTTTCCTTCTTCTTTGTTTTTATGATTTATTTCCAAAATTAAGTTATTATCAATAAACAGACTAATTTTATATTTGCTTCCTATCTTTTCAATTTTTATTTTTGAATTTGGAAATTCCCTTTTCAATCTACTAATGAAATCATCAAAATTACTTAATAAGAATTCCCTTTTTGACCAAAGGACATTTTCTAAAAATCTAAATAATTTCTCAATGCCATAATCAAAATATATTCCACAGCAATATGCCTCAAAAATTGTTGCTAATAAATCATATGAAAAATTTACATTTCCAACATAAATTAATTCCTTATCCAAATTTAACTCTTTTGAAATATAACTTAAACTCCTTTTACTTGCTAATATACTTCTTTCAATAGAAGCATGCTTTAAATCATTAAAGTAAATTTGAAATAACTTTTGTCTTAAATATAAATCAATTAAACCATCACCAATAAAGGCATATATCTTCTGAAATTTTCCACCTGCTGAACTATGTCTAAATACTCTATCTTTTGTTTGATAATTTAATTCAACCTTCAAATTTTTTGAAAATTAAACTAACATTATGACCACCAAAGCCAAATGAGTTTTTAAGAGCATATTTTACTTCTTTAAATCTTTTGATATTTGGAACATAATCTAAATCACATTCAGGATCAGGAACTTCATAATTTATTGTGGGATGAATAATTCCTGTTTCAATTGTCTTTATAACTGCTATACTTTCAACAACACCTGCTGCGCCAAGTAAATGTCCTATCATTGATTTTGTAGAACTTATTGGAATTTTGTAAGCATGTTCTTTAAATACACTTTTTATTGCTAATGTTTCTGATTTATCGTTTAATTCAGTAGATGTACCATGGGCATTTATATAATCAATTTGTGAAATATCAATTTTAGCATCTTTCAAAGCATTTATCATACATTTAATAGCACCTTCCCCATCAGAGCAAGGAGCGGTTATATGATAAGCATCTGCACTCTGACCATAACCTACTATTTCAGCATAAATTTTAGCACCTCTTTTTAAAGCATGCTCAAGCTCTTCAAGAACAATAATGCCAGCACCTTCTCCCATTACAAAACCATCTCTTAATTTATCAAATGGTCTTGAAGCTTTTTCTGGTTCTTCGTTTCTTGTTGATAATGCTCTAATTTGATTAAATCCTGAAATAGCAATAGGAATAATGGGAGCTTCACTACCCCCTGCCAAAATAACATCTGCATCACCATATTTTATTAATCTATATGCTTCACCAATAGCATGAGCAGAAGAAGAACAAGCAGAAACAGTGCAAAAATTTGGACCTTTAAAACCAAACTTTATAGATACTAAACCACTTGCCATATCAGGTATCATCATTGGAACAAGATATGGACTAACTCTATCATATCCTTTTTCAAAAGCAACTTTAACTTCTCCAACTAATGTTTCAATTCCACCAATTCCACTTGCTATAATAACACCAACTCTATCGGGATTCACATTATATAATTTAGCATCTTCAAAAGCTTCAATTGAGCAATACAAAGCATATATAGAAAACCTATCAAGTTTATTTATTGGAACACCTGCTTCTTTTTTTTGTAATCTTTCCAATGGTTCAAAATCTTTGGGTAATAATCCAGCAATTTGTGTTTTTAAATTAGATACATCAAATCTATCTATTTTTCTAATACCACTTTTTCCTTCAATTAAATTATTCCAAAATTCATTAACATTTTTTCCAAGGGGCGTTAATGCCCCCATTCCTGTTATTACAACTCTTCTCATGTTCCTAATTTACTTTTTATATAATTTATTGCATCACCAACAGTTCTAATTTTCTCTATATCTTCGTCAGGTATTTTTATACCATATTCTTCTTCAAACTTCATCACAAGTTCCATAAGTCCTATTGAATCAGCGCCAAGGTCCTCTATAAATCTTGCCTCCTCTTTTACTTGTGAAGGGTCTATTGAAAGTTCATCTGCTATGAGCTTTTTGAACTTTTCAATATCAAAATTCATAACCTCTTCCTCCTTTTTGATTTAAGTTTTGAAAATTTTAAAGGATAATAGTCTTAGTCTTTGCTTTGTCCAATAATTTTAAAACTATTTATTTTTTTATTTTGCCCACCCACCCTTAAATTAAGCCTTCGGCTTAAAAATACCCATTTTTATGCCTCGGGGGGCTTCGCCCCCCTTAAATCCCCCATTAAATCAATAGTTTTAGAAAATTTTTTATAACTTATTGATTGTCAAGAACTTAACAATAATTATTGGACAAAGCATTAGTCTTAACTTAAAGTTTTTTTAAAATTTTTTCTATTCTTAAACGCCAGACCATTAATGCTGCCTCAAATATAATTTTTTTTGACATTTTTGAATTACCACTCCTTCTTTCATAAAATACGATAGGAATCTCAATAATTTTAAATCCTTTATTATAAATTTTAAATGTTATTTCAATTTGAAAAGCATAGCCGTTGGATTTTATGTTATCCAAATTTATTGATTTTAAAGCATTAACTCTTATTGCTTTAAATCCCGCTGTCAAATCCTTAATTGGAACACCAGTTATAAATCTGGCATAAGCATTAGCAAAATATGATAAAAGCAATCTTTTCATAGGCCAATTTATAACATTAACACCGCTAATATATCTTGAGCCTATTACTAAATCATATCCTTCTTTTATTTTTTCAAATAGCCTTAATAAATCAGAAGGTTGATGAGAGAAATCAGCATCCATTTGAAATACAACATCGTAATTATTATTTATAGCAAATTTAAATCCTTGAACATAAGCACTGCCAAGCCCAAGTTTCTTTTCCCTTTTTATTAAATGAACTCTTTTATCAACTTTTGATATATTTTCTACAATTTCATAGGTTTTATCAGGTGAATTGTCATCTACTATTAAGATGTCAGTTTGAGGAAGGTTTTTGAAAATTTCATTTATTAGAACTTCTATATTTTCCCTTTCATTATATGTAGGAATTATTATAATTGTTTTCATTAAAGTAGTTTTTCAATTGGGACATACTCTAAATTAAATGCTTGAGCAACTGCGGGATAAGTGATGTGTCCTTTGTAAGTATTAACACCCTTTTTAAGAGACGGGTCATTTAAAATAGCATCTGGCCATTTTAAATCTGCTAATTTTATAATATATTTTATCGTAGCATTAGTTAAAGCAAATGTTGATGTCCTTGGGACAGCTCCCGGCATATTTGCTACACAATAATGAATAACATTATCTACTTTATAAATAGGCTCTTTGTGTGTTGTAGGTTTTGAAGTTTCAGATGAGCCACCTTGATCTATTGCTACATCAACAAATACTGAACCATCTTTCATTTCTTTTAACATGTCTTTTGTAATAATTTTTGGAGCTTTCGCTCCATGAATTAAAACACCACTAATTAACAAATCCGCATCTTTTATGATTTCTCTTATATTATAACTACTTGAATATAAAGTCTTGACATTTTTGGGCATAATTTCATTTAAATATCTTAATCTTTCTATATTTATATCTAAAACATAAACATCCGCTCCCATTCCTGCTGCCACAAACGCAGCATTAGTTCCAACAGTTCCTCCACCGACTATTACTACTTTTGCAGGTGGAACACCCGGAACACCTCCAATTAAAACACCTCTTCCTCCAAATGGTTTTTCAAGATATTTTGCCCCTTCCTGAACAGCCATTTTTCCGGCTATTTCACTCATAGGCTTTAATAAAGGTAATTCTCCATTCAATTCAACAGTCTCATAAGCAATTCCAATTACTTTTTTATTTAATAATGTTTTAGTTAATTCTTCATCAGCTGCTAAATGTAAAAATGTAAATAAAATTAAATCTTCTCTTAAAAATTCATATTCTTCCTTTTGAGGTTCTTTTACTTTTACTACAATATCGCTATTTTCATAAACTTCTCTTAAACTATCAACAATTTTAGCTCCTGCCTTCTCATAGTCTTCATTACTTATTCCACTTCCAATGCCAGCATCTTTTTGAACATATACTGTATGTCCTCTTTTAACAAGCTCTTCAACACCAGATGGAGTTATAGCAACTCTATATTCTTCTGTTTTTATTTCTTTTGGAATGCCAATTCGCATAATTTGAAATTTTAAACCACAAATAAAAGGCAAGTGTTTATCGTTTAAAATTTTCAAACTATGAAAAAGCTCTCAATTTTAGATGTTCCAAAGGAAACCTTTAAGGACAAGAGGGTTTTTGTAAGAGTTGATTTTAATGTTCCTATTGAAGATGGAAAAATTTTAGATGATTATAGAATTAAGAAGAGTCTTGAAACAATAAATTATTTAATGGATTGTGGTGCTAAAATTATTTTGGCAAGTCATCTTTCAAGACCAAAAGGTAAGGATTTGAAATTTTCTTTAAAACCTGTTAGTATTCATCTTTCAAGGCTATTAAATAAAGAAGTTAAATTTTTTGATATGGTTGAGGAAAATTACATTGATTATTTAAAGAGGATTAAAAATGAAGTCTTAAATTTAAAATCAAAGGAAATTTTATTACTTGAAAATTTAAGATTTAGTGATGGTGAGGAAAAGAATGATGAAAATTTTATAAATGAAATTTATCAATTAGCTGAAATTTATGTAAATGATGCATTTGGGACAAGCCATAGAAAACATGCTTCTGTTTATGGTTTAGCATTAAAATATAAATTGAGACTGGCAGGCATTCTTATGAAAAATGAAATTGAATATCTCTATAAAGTTAAGGAAAATCCAATTAAACCATTTTATAGTGTAATTGGTGGTTTTAAAATATCTGATAAAATTAAAGTTCTTGAAAATTTGATTAATGTTTCAGAAAAAATTTTAATAGGTGGTGCTATGGCTTATACATTTTTAAAAGTAAAGGGAATTAAAGTAGGAAGTTCTGTTATAGATAATAGTGCTATTGATTTTGCCCAAAAATTTCTTAAAGAATATAATGAAAAAATTGTTCTTCCAATTGACCATGTTGTAAAAAATTCTCAAATAAAAGAAGTTTTAGAAATAGATGATGAATATAAAGGAATGGACATAGGAATAAGAACGATAGAATTATTTAAAAATGAGCTTATTAATGCGAAAATGATTTTTTGGAATGGACCACTTGGTAAATTTGAAGAAGATGATTTTAGTAAGGGAACATTTGAAATTGCTAAATTTATAAGTAATTTAACAAAAAAAGGTGTAATAACAGTCCTTGGCGGTGGAGATACAGTTTCAGCAATTCATAAAGCCAATTTAAAAGATGAGGATTTTACTCATGTTTCAACAGGTGGAGGTGCAACCTTAGAGCTATTAGCAGGTGAGGAAATGCCGGGTGTGGAGGTTTTAAATGATGTTTAAGAAAAAGGAAAATTCGCCTGATAATATAGATACAATTTTAGGTAAAGGTGGTATTTTTAGAGGAAATTTTGAGGTTGATGGTGGTGTTTTGATTGATGGTAAGGTTGAGGGTGATGTTAAATCAAGGGGAATTTTAATAGTTGGAAAAGATGGATATGTAATAGGAAATGTTTGGGCAAGTGATTTAATTATTAGTGGTAAAATTGAGGGCAAGGTTTATATTAAAAACAGAGTTGAAGTTCAAAGCACTGGCAAAATTGAAGGAGAATTACATTGTAAGGTTCTTGTTGTTGATGAAGGTGGATATGTGAATGGGATTATGGATATGAAATATAATGAAAATGAATGATTTATTTAATCCTTTTTCCTTCTGATATTGAAAATGCCTTAATTTATAGAGAAAATCCAAATGTTGAAATTCTAAATTATTTTAGGAAAAAATATCCTGATATTGAGTGGGTTTTTGAGTATCTTTACCAAAGAGATTTTAAAAAGTTTGATATTGAAAAGTTAATAAATTTAAATGCTAAAAAAAATTACATCACATCCATTTTAAACATATTGCTTGAAGATTTGTCAAAAAAGAATTTAAAAGATAGCATTTTAAAAATTTATCAAAAATATAAAAATTATTATGACCAAAAAAGTTATGAAATTACATTTTCAATTTTAAAAGATACTTCAATTTTATTTGAATTGTCAAAAAAATTTCCAAAATCAAAAATTTTGTTAAATTTTTTAAATAAAATCAACTTTTCAAGTTCATTAAAAGCTCAAATTCTTTATTATAATGAAAAGTATAAAGAAGTTGTGGAAACTATTGAACCTGAAAGTGCTTTATATTTTTATGTTGATGCTCTATCAAAGTTAAATCAGTTTGAAAAAGCAAGTGAAATATGTAAAAAATATAAAACTACTAATTTTAAAAAGGCAGATTACTTTTTTGAATGCTCATTAAACTTATTAGAAACAGGAGATACTATATTTGCTTTTGAATTTCTTGATAGTTTGTATGAATATAATCCTGAAATTGCTGCTCGGCATTCAAGTTATATTGCAATTTCTTCAAAGAAGTACGATTTATTTTTTAAAACATTTAAAGACACTAATATCCCTGAGGTTCAATTTAGAAAAGCACTTGTTTATTATGCTCAAAAGGAATATATAAGAGCAATATCTACACTTGAAAAAATTATAAAAATTACAAATGATAAATTTGAGCTTTCAAGAGCATATTATTGGTTATACAAGCTTACAAAAAATGATGAGAATTTAAAAAGAATTTCAAAAATTAGTCCAAATGGCTATTATGCTTTAATAAGTGGATTTTTTCCAAAAATTATTGATACAACTTTTTATGATGAATCAAAATTTGAAAATTATCAAAAGCCAATAATTCTTGAAATTTTAGGTTTTAGAAGTGAATTTTGGAAGTTCATTACAAATGAAAATAAAATTTATCTTGCTTATATGCTAAATAAAATTGGTTCTTATGATTTAGCTATTGAACTGGCAGAAAGTTCAATTAGCTCAATAACTCCAAAAGATATATTAATTATGGCTTATCCTACACCTTATTTTCAAGATTTCTTAAATGCTAGTGCTAAAAGTGGTATTGAAATTGAATTATTATATGCTATTGTAAGAGAAGAAAGTAGATTTGATAAAAATGTTATATCACCAGCAGGAGCTATGGGTATAGCGCAAATAATGCCTGAGGACTTTAAAAGGTGGTCAAAAAAATTAAATGTTCCATATAAGCCATTTGATATAAGAATAAATTTGCTTGTTGGTGCTATGCATTTTAAAGAGTTTCTTGAAAAGTTAAATTATGATATTTCATTAACAATTTGTGCTTATAATGCAGGCATAAATGCAGTTAATAATTGGCTTAAAATTCTGGATTATTCGGATAGTGATTTGTTTTTTGAAATTATACCTTATAGGGAAACGAGAAATTATTATAGAAGGGTTATGAGAAGTTATATTGTTTATAAATTTTTATTTTCAGGGAAAATTTAATTATAAAAATTTTTGTCTCAAAACTTTACTTAATTTCAGAATGGAAACTTATTTGAAATTATTGATTTTGTGGAGGAATTTAAGGGGCATAGATTGGACATTGGACAAGGCAAAAGCATAATTTACTTGCTTTGTCCAATAAATAGTGTTAAATGATTGACTATCAATACCTTATGAAGATTTTAGGAAATTATAGATTTTATTGGGGG
>JAVVGK010000063.1:0-8792 GCA_032249175.1 Candidatus Hydrothermia bacterium
AAATTTTAAAGCTTATAGTTCCAAGGAAAATTATTTCTTTTGTATAATTTTAAATTTTGATGCTCATTATTAATAAAATTTAGAAAATTCTTAAAATTTTCTTCCCAATTTGCTCTTTGAATGACAATTTTTTTATTCATTTCTCTAATTTCATCAAATTTTTCAAACTTAAAACACTTCATAATTTTATCTGCTATATCTTCTTCAATTAAAGGATTAAATAAAAAACCATTATATCCATCCAAAATCCATTCAAAATTTGCCCAAATATCTGAAACAATTGGAAATGCACCAAGACACATTGCTTCAAGTAAAGAAACAGATGTAGAATCAACGAGTGAAGCACTTATGTAAATATGGCTTTCAGATAAAAAATCTAAAATTTCATTATGATTTGATGGTAAAAATTCTACAAATTCTGTAATACCAAGCTCAAAACATAATTTTTTATAATAATTGGTGTCTCTTCCTGATGATAAAAGAAATAATTTAAAATTCCTAAAACCTTTATCTTTCAGAATTTTAATTGCTCTTAAAATTTTTTCTTGATTGTAAATTTCATTTATGTGCTTTCTAAATTCAACAATTTTAAAAAAATCATAATTTAAGGGTTTTAAAGGTCTTTTTAAAATTTCATCTTCAAGTCCAAATGGAAAATTTATTATTTTAAATGGATTTATTTGAAAATCATTAACTAAAAGCCATTTTAGTGAATAAGCATCAACATGGATAATTTTAGCATTTTTAACAATTTCTTTTGAAATAAAATTTCTAAATTTTTTATAAGCTATTCTAAATAAGTCTCTACCCCAAATTGAGAGGATATATGGTTCTTTTAATAAATATGCCATTAAACCATAATTTTGAATAAAATGGGCATGAATAATATCAGGTTTAATTTTTTTATAAATATCTTTTAAATCATTAAGAGCAAAAATATATTTTAATTTTTCAGATTTAAGTTTTGGCTCAATATAAAAAATGTTTTTTGAATTGATAATTGGCTTTTGAAGAGAAAATCCATAAGTTTCAAAAAATTTACTATAACTTTTAAACCATAAAATTGTATGTTTTGAACTAAAATCTCCAAGTAGTAAAACTTTCATATTCTTGTTAATTTTGAAAGTTGATATAATATACCAATTAAGAATGAATTTACTATTAAAGATGAGCCACCAAAACTTATAAATGGCATTGGAATACCTGTTGGAGGTAATAATCCAACAACAACTGAAATATGACCAAGTGTATAAATTGCTATATTTATTGATATAGCAAATGCAAGAATTGAAAATTCAAAATAGTTTTTATAAAGTTTTAAAGCAATTAAAAATCCTCTATAAACAAGAAATAAAATTAAAATACTTACAAAAACTGCGAATATAAAACCCATTTCTTCACCAATTATTGAAAATATAAAATCAGTATGGGCATCAGGAAGATATAAAAATTTAGCTTTTCCTTCACCAATACCAACGCCAAATAATCCTCCGTGAGCAAGCCCTACTTTTGATTGTAAAACTTGATATGCTTCAGTAGATGAAAACCTTTTTAGAGCATGTGGAAACGATAAAATTCCAATAATTCCAAGTAAAGAAATAAAAGTTGTGCTAATTATAATATTTAATATATTTGCCCCAGCATAAAAAGAAACAATTAAAAAAATAAGTGTTATTATTATTGCAGTTGAAAAATTAGGCTCAATCGCTATCAAGAAAGTGCCAAATAGAATGATAAAAAACATTAAAAAATAACCTTTAAAGTCAAGAAGTAATTTATAAAAAAATGAAATTAGAAGAATTATTGAAAGTCTATATAAGTCCGAAACTTGAAAATTAATAACGAATAAATTTATCCATCTTTTAGCACCTCTAATTTCAGGAGCAATAGGTGATGGCAAAATTAAAACAAGAATAAGAAGAGTTATTGAAATCAAAAATAAGTAAATTGACCATTTTTTTAAGTTGTTCAAGTCTATAAAGTATCCAAATATAAAAAATAAAAGCCCAATTAAAATTTTTCCAATATGTGAAAGCATATAATAAAAGTGAGGTTTATTACTTACATAAGCAAGATAAAAACTTGATGTAAAAACTACAATTGTGCCAATGATAATTAAAGTTAAATAGATAAAAAGAATGTAAATGTCATTTTTTAACACTTATTTTGAAAATTTTAAAGGAATAAAAGAGGCATTAAAATTTTGGGACTTACATGTTGCTGATAGTGTGTTCCTTTAAAACTATATGGACTTAAAAAAAGCTGTTTCAATAAACAATGTTATCATTAGACTGACAAGCGAAAGGTGGGAACACATTACACGCCATCATCCTGAAATGGAAAACTTACAAGATGAAATTCTTCGTACCGTGGGAAATCCTAATATGATATATGAAGGTGAAAGAGGTGAATATTTGGCTGTTAGAAAAGCAGGAAAAGAAAAGTTTATTGTAGTAGTTTATAAAGAGGAAATGAGCCAAAATGATGGATTCATAATTACTGCTTTTATAACAAAAAGGATAGGGACTTTCAAAGGAAAAAAACTAATAATGCTTTAAAATTTTAATCTAATGATAATGACAGATAAGGTGCTAGAAATAGCTCAACTTGGATTATCTATAACCGATAAATGTAATAGTGAAAACATCGTAATTAGAAAGGGAAGAAAAGAAGGAAAAGCTATATTTGATATTATCTCCTCTTTGAATATCAATTCTTTTAAATATATATTAGTTTCAACAAACCAAAAAAAGCTGATGATTCTGAAATAACGGACAATGACATTATAATTAGATACAAAAAAGGAAAAATTATAGGAATAACCATACTAAATGCGAGCAGATTTAAAAAGTTAGCTAAATGAAAATTTCCTTAAAATCTCTAACAAATCATTAAAATCTTTTATTAAATAGTCTGCCATTTTTTGAATGATTTTATGTGATTTAAGGGGAGCTATTTTAATATCAGAATACCTGAATAACTCTAAATCATTTATATAATCACCGACACTAATGATGAAATCATAATTGAAAAGTTTTTTAAATTCTAAAATTGCTCTGCCTTTATTAACAAATCTATTTGAAATATCTATTACATAAAGACCTTTTTTCTTACCACTTGGATATAAATAATAACCGGAATTTCTAAAATTTCTTAGGAGATTTTCAATTTTTTTTAGAGTATCGTAGTTATAGCTTGCCAAAACAATTTTATAAATATCAAAATCATATATTTGGTTATAAAAAATTTTATAATTTAAACGCCAGTGCTTTAAAACAATACCAAGCGAAAGCATATTTGAATTTACAAGTGTATAATTTTTATAAAAAACATTAAGTGCGATATTCTTTTCAATTGAATTTAGAATTTCAAAAATTTCATATTTTTCCATAAAACATTTAAAATAATCATTTCCATCTTTATCACTAATTAAAGCACCATCAAAACAAATAAAAGGTAAATTCAAGTTCAATAATTTAGCAAAATATAATGCGCTTAAATATGACCTTCCTGTTGCTATTGTAATATCAAAATGATTTCTTATTTCATTAAGAGCTGATAATTTTTCAGAGCTTATTCTATCTTGCTTATCAATTAGTGTTCCATCTAAATCTAAAACTAAAAGCTTTTTCAAAATTTAAAATAAATAATCAAATTGGAATTTTATATTTCTTGAAGGAAGAGGCATTGATAATGGGTCAAGACTTCTGTAAGCGACAACATTATTTAAATTAGTAGTAATTACTGAAAATTTCATATTTTCTTTAATTAAGAAACTAATTAGAGAATTCAGCATTAAATAAGATGGTCTTTCTGCTTCAATTGGACTTACATTTTCTCCTTTTTTAGCAAAGCTATATATTCCATTAAATGAAAAGATGATTTTGTTTAATTTATAATCAATTTGAGAGAAAATTCTAGAAGGAGGAATATCGGATAATTCAATTTCTTTACCATTTAATTCTCCTTTTCCTTCCATAAATGCATAATTTATCGTAAATGTTAAATTATTTAAGCTAAAAATTGTAGAAAAACCTAATCCAAAAATGTTTGATATACCTTCAAGATTTTTATAAGTAAAAATTGTATCTCCATTAGTTGTTAGACTATCTTCTTTAATCATTTCTATAAAATCCCAAATAGCACTATGAAATCCATAAGTTTCAATTTTAAGTGAATTTTTACTAATTCCAAAGGCAATTTCACTATTCAATGCTTTTTCAGGGTTTAATTTTTCATTTCCAATTATAAAACCTCTTGTTCTCAAAACATAACTTTTTGTTTCAACGAGTTCAGGAAATCTATATGCAAATTGAACATTAGGTCTTATATAAAAAATGTTAAAGTTATATATTGCTCCTATGTGGCCTGATGGTGAAAAATTAAAATTATTTTCTTGATTATAAAATCCTAATTTTAAAGCATAAGATAAAGTTAAGTTATTAAATTGATTTGAATTAAATGCAGTTATTCCAAAATTATTATATCCTGCATTCTTTAATTCGTCATATTGAAACT
Organism: Candidatus Hydrothermia bacterium; assembly: GCA_032249175.1. GTDB lineage: Bacteria > Hydrothermota > Hydrothermia > LBFQ01 > DSFT01 > DSFT01. The sequence continues at coordinate 4,519 of JAVVGK010000063.1, forward strand.
CTGAATTTTTATAAATTTTTGAATTAACATTTATCCTGCCAAAATAATCAAAAATTAAAAACTTATATGAATAGTTGAATCCCAAATCATAGCCATTATATATAGCATCGCTTGTATCACTTTTAATTGTTCTACTGATAAAATTATAATAATGAAAGCCAATTGTTAAATTTTCAGATGAAGTTATAAAGTAAATTTGCTCATCTTTTGGATATAATCTAATTGAATTTCCAAAGATAGCTCTATATAAGTCAAAAACTCTAAAATATCCAATTTTAAATTCAAAATTTTTAAATTTATAAGCTGAAAGGAAATTTAATTTTTTATAGCTTGACCTTTGAGAATTTATAAATGAATTTGTCCATAATTTTTCTTTTAAAGATGTATCAGGATAGTAGTAATTATCCGAGCTATTAAAAGCACCTGCTAAATATAAATTCTTAATTGGTTTATAACCTATAAAAACTTTGTAATTGTTTCCATTTGTGCCATAGCTTAAATCAATTTCATTTTTTGAATCAGAGCCTCTTAAATAATATATAACACTTCCACCAATTGCTCCTGAGCCAAATGAAGAAGCACCAGAGCCTTCAAGAACTTCAACCGCAGAAAACATATCTGAAACTGAAAAGTACATAGATGGACCAATTTCTCTATCAGTGGCAATTCTATAACCATCTAATAGTGCTATTGTTCTGTATCTTGAAAATCCTCTAATTGCTGGAACTGAGCCATGAGCATCTTTCCCTTCAAATGCTACTGTAGGAAATTTCACAAGTCCTTCTTCCACTTTATCAAATGAGCTAATAAGTATTTGAGCATCATTTTCTGAGATAATTCTTGAAGTTTTTGTCCTTTCTACTTTCTTATAGTACTTTGCTTTCACTTCAACCTCTGGCAGAACATAAGTCGTATCAGGAGCTAAAAATAGAAAGTAAATCATATTTAAAATTTTAAGGGATATGAAAATAAATAATGTAATGACTAGGGGCAAAGTTTTAAGCGGAAGGTTTATTTTTGAATAAATAATTTCAGAGCTATTAGACAACGCATTTAATTATTAAATTTCATCCTTTAAAATTTTGAGACTCTTGAAAGGTGTTTTAATTTTATATCTTTTAACAGTTCTTTTATTTATATTTGGTCTTAAATTATTACAAAAGCCCTCAACAGCAAGATTAGGAAATTTAATTAGTGCAATTGGAATGTCAATAGCTATTCTTGCCACATTTTTAAGTCAGCATTTTGAAAATTATTTTTTAATTATATCAGCTATGGTAATAGGTAGTATTATTGGTATATTTTTGGCATATTGGGTAGATATGAGAGCAATTCCTCAATTTGTAGCTATGTTAAATAGTTTTGGTGGAGCAGTTTCTGCTCTTGTTGGAATTTGGGCATTTTTGGAAAATAAAATTCCAGATTTTATAAATCCAATACAATTTTATATTTCTGTTGGATTTGATACATTCATAGGAACTATTACATTTGTAGGCTCTGTAATAGCATTTTCAAAATTGCAAGGTATAATTACTGAAAAGCCAATTATAATTCCTTTTAAAAATTTTATAAATTTAACGCTTTTAATTATTAGCATATTATCAATTTTTCTATTTGCTTTATTTAAAAATCCGTTGTTCTTATTGCTTGTTTTAATTGGTTCTATAATTCTTGGATTAACATTAACACTTCCTATTGGTGGTGCTGATATGCCCGTTTTAATATCACTTCTAATATCTTATGCAGGACTTTCAGCAACTTCACTTGGCTTTACATTTGGGAATTATGGCTTGATTATGGTTGGCTCATTAGTTGGAGCATCTGGTTTAATTTTAACAAGAATTATGGCAAAAGCAATGAATAGAGATTTTTGGGGTATATTACTTGGAAATATAACACCACCTGAAATTACTAAAAGCTCTGATGATAGAAGTTTTTATGAAGGTAAAATTAAGACTGCTTCTGCGGAAGAAGTGGCAAGTATATTAGAATTTTCTAAAACAATAGCAATTGTTCCTGGGTATGGTTTGGCAGTTTCACAAGCTCAACAGGTATTAAAAGAATTGTACGAATTACTAACAAAGGATGGTAAGTTTGTTTATTTTGCTATTCATCCTGTTGCAGGGAGAATGCCAGGACATATGAATGTTTTATTAGCAGAAGTAGATATTCCTTATGATAGAATGAAAACACTTGAAGAAAGTAATGAGTTATTGCCACAAACTGATTCAGTTATTGTTGTTGGAGCTAACGATGTCGTTAATCCACTTGCAAGGGAAAAGGAAGACTCACCTATTTATGGTATGCCGATTTTAGATGTTGATAAAGCAAAAGTAGTAATTGTTATTAAAAGGAGTTTGGCGCCTGGATTTGCAGGTGTTGTAAATCCATTATTCATAAATGAAAAAACAATTATGGTTTTTGGAGATGCTAAACCTGTTTTAAGTGAAATTGTGAAAGCTTATAAGGAATTAAAAGTTTAAATGTTATTAAATAAGGCAAAAAATGAAATAGACTTAAAAATTGTTTATTATGGACCTGCACTCGCAGGGAAAACGGAAAATTTAAAATATATTTATTCAAAAATTAGTCCTGAAAGAAGGGGAGAGCTTGTTAAAATTGATACAAAAGGTGAAAGAACATTATATTTTGATTTTATGCCTATTGAGATTAAATTAGAACCTTATAAGTTGAAAGTTCATTTATTTTCTGTTCCTGGGCAAGTATTTTATAAAGTTTCAAGGAAATTGGTTTTGAAGGGATTTGATGGTATTATTTTCGTAGCAGATTCTTCCCCTGATAGAAGGGAAGCAAATATTCAAAGTATGGAAGAAATGCTATCAAATATTCAAAGTGATGGACTTAAAATAGAAGATATACCAATTGTTTTACAATATAATAAAAGGGATTTAACAAATGCATTGCCTATTGAAGTTTTACAAAATGATTTAAATAGGAATAATTGGCAATATGTATTAGCAGTAGCAAGTGAAGGTAAAGGTGTTATTGAAACCTTGGATTTGTGCTTAAAATTAACGATAAAAAGTGTAAAAGCAAAAATTATATGAGCATATATTTTCTTTTATCATTTAGATTTTTAAAGGCTATTAGAAAAGGAGTTTTATCATTTTTATCGTTATTTTCAATAGTTGGTATTACGCTTGGTGTAAGTTCATTAATTGTAGTAATTGGTATTATGAATGGATTTAGAAAAGAAATTGAAAATAGACTATTGAAATTTACACCTCACATTTCAATTATTCCATTAAATCAAAATTTAAAATTTGAGGAAATAAAGGAAAAAATAAAACTCAAAGGTGGTGTTAAAGATGTTAAAGAATATATTATTCTAAAAACAATTGTCAAGGCAAATGATAAAATGGATGGTGTTTTATTAAAAGCAGTTGATAATTTGTATAGTGATATGAAAAAAACAATCATTAGTGGAAATGATGATATTAAAAATGGTGTTTTAATTGGTAAAAATCTTGCCCAAAAGTTAAATGTTATTGATGGTGATACAATTGAAGTTTATTCTGTTTCTAACTTTGTTCCTTATAAATTAAAAATTTCTGGAATTGTAGATGCTGGAATATATGATATAAATGAGCATTTCATAATGACAAGTATAGAAAACATTAAGAAATTAGGGAATTTCCCAATTAGTGGAATAGAAGTTTATTTAAATGAGCCAAATGAAGCTCAAAAATTATCTAATGATTTAAGAAGACACTTTGAGAATGTTTCAATCTTTACTTGGATAGATCTAAATAAAAATTTGTTTTCCGCTCTTGAACTTGAAAAGCTTGGAATGTTTATTGTTCTTCTTCTTATTACAATAGTTGCAAGTTTCAATATCATATCAACACTCTTTATTTTATCAGAGCAAAAAAGTTATGATATTGCAATTTTGAGAGTTTTTGGTTTTAAAAGTAAAGATATTATTATTGTGTTTTTAATGATAGGCTCAACAATTGGTTTAATCGGGATTTTAGGAGGTGTCTTTTTGGGTTTTATAATTTCATTTCTTATAACTGATTTAAAAATTATTAGACTTCAACCCGAAATTTATTTTATTGATTATATACCTATAAAATCCACACTAACTGATTATCTAATTATTACTTTTTTTGCTTTTTTAATTGTCTTTATATTTTCAGTTATTCCTTCTTTGAGAATTTCAAAATTGAAAATCAGAGATATTTTAAGGTAAGTGATTATTTACTCTTTCAATTCTTCAACAATTTCAATATCAAGACTTTTAGCAATCTCAA
>JAVVGK010000064.1:0-8419 GCA_032249175.1 Candidatus Hydrothermia bacterium
TGGTTTTTATCGTCCCTATAAGGGGTTGAAACTTTTGAAATTGATATGCAGAAAGTTGCGTTGATGCAGGTTTTTATCGTCCCTATAAGGGGTTGAAACTTTTCTTGGCTATATTTGCTTTTACAAAAACATCGTTTTTATCGTCCCTATAAGGGATTGAATGATTTGTCCAATAAATAATTTTAAGTGATTGAAAAATGAGGTCTTTTGAAGTTGTGGTCTTTATTTTAGGAGAGGGGGACTAAGCGGAAGGCTTATTTGTAGGGTGAGTGGGGAAAACATAGTAAAATAAATAGTTTAAGAATTTCTGAAAAAATGCTTTGTCCAATAAATAGTGTTAAGTGGTTGATAATCAATAACTTATAAAAATTTCAGGAAATTATTGTTTTTTGGGGGACTATTAGGGGGGCGAAGTTTTAAGCCGTAGGCTTATTTTTAGGGCGGGTGGGAAAGTAAAGTAATAATCGTAATTTCAGAATTATTGGACAAGGCAATAAAAAATAAAGATTAAGCTTTAAACTTTCAATATGTCTCAAATTTTTGAAGTAGAATACTTTGAGGGCGATAAGTTAATTTTGAATATGGGACCTCAGCACCCTTCAACACATGGCGTTTTGAGATTAATTCTTACAATTTCAGGAGAAAACATTATTGATTGTAAGCCCGATATTGGATTTTTACATAGAGGAGTTGAAAAATTATGCGAGAGTTTAAATTATGTTCAAATTCCTCCAATACTTGAAAGAAATGATTATTTATCACCAATTAGTAATGCTTTATGCTTTGTTTTAGCACTTGAAAAAGTTGGAAATGTTGAAGTTCCAAGAAGAGCAAAGTACATTAGAACACTACTTGCTGAAATATCAAGGATAACATCACATATGATTGCTATTGGAACTTATGGTCTTGATTTAGGAGGGGCACTTGGAGGAGGAACAAGTGTATTTATGAGAGCATTTAGGATAAGAGAATTCGGACTTGCTTTAATGGAAGAATTTACTGGAACAAGATTTCACTTAAATGCTGTTCAAATTGGTGGTGTCAGATATGATATACCATCTTCCGAATGGATAAATAAAGCTAAAAAGTTTTGTGAATTTTCAGAAAAATTCATATATGATGAATTAATTCCACTTGTAGAAAAAAATCCAACATTTAGAGCAAGAACTATTGGTGTAGGTATTTTACCACCTGAAATTGCTAAACTTTATGGTTGCTCAGGTCCAGTTTTAAGAGGAAGTGGAGTTGCTTATGATGTTAGAAAAGCTGAACCTTATGATGCTTATGGAGAATTAGATTTTAAAGTAATAACTCAAAATGGTTGCGATTGTTATAGTAGATGGATGGTAAGAGGGCTTGAAGTTATAGAAAGTGTTAAAATTATTAGACAAATTATAGATGGTATTCCATCTGGTCCAATAAGCTCAAGACCTCCACTTAAAGCACCTGTCGCTTTTAAACCACCTGAAAATGTTGAAGTTTATGCGAGGGTTGAATCACCAAGAGGTGAAATGGGAGCATTTATTGTTTCAGATAACACTACAAAACCTTATAGACTAAAACTTAGATCACCATCATTTTCAAACCTTTCAGTTCTTCCATATCTTGTTAAAAATGTAAAAATTCCTGATGTAATAGCAATACTTGGAAGTTTAGATCCAGTATTTGGGGATGTTGATAGATAAAATAAGAATTGGAATTATTGGTGTGGGATATTTAGGCTCATTACATGCAAGAGTTTTATCTGAAATCAAAAATGTTGATTTTGTAGGTGTTTATGATATTGACAATGAAAGAAAAATTAAAATAGCGAATGCTTATAAAGTAAAGGCATTTGAAAGTGAAGAAGAGCTAATAGATAATGTTGATGCTGTTATTTGTGCTGTTCCAACAAAACATCATTATAGAGTAGGCATAAAAGTTTTAAATAAAAATAAACATTTATTTATAGAAAAACCAATTAGCGAGACAATTGAGCAAGGGGAAGAATTAGTAAATTTATCAAATGAAAAAAAATTAAAACTTATGGTTGGACATATTGAAAGATTTAATCCCGCTATATTAGCTTCTGAAAAATTTATAAAAGAGCCTTTTTATATTGAAACACTTAGAATAGCACCATTTAATCCAAGAGGAACAGATGTTGATGTGATAAAAGATTTAATGATACATGATTTGGATATTGCTTTAAATTACATAAAAAGTGAGCCTATTTTTGTCCATGCAGTTGGAGCACCTGTTTTAACAGATAAAATTGATATTGCAAGTGCAAGAGTAGAGTTTAAAAATTCAGCTGTAATTAGTCTAACAGTTAGTAGAGTTTCTTTAAAAAAAGTTAGGGAGATTAGAATTTTTCAAAACGATAGATATATTTCAATAAACTTATTATCAAAAGAAAGTTATATGATTGTTAAAGAAGAAGATGCTATTTTACCTTATTTTTTAGATGTTGATGAAAATTTAGAGCCTTTGAAAATTGAAGTTCAAGAGTTCATAAATTCAATTATTGAAAATAGAAAACCAAAAGTTAGTGGAGAAGATGGACTAAAAGCATTAAAAATAGCTCAACTTATAGTTGAAGATATTGAGAGGAGGTTAAAAAATTTAAATGTTTCCATTAAAAGATGAAATAAAATCTTATTCATTTCCAATTGTTAGCTACTTGATTATTCTAATAAATAGTGGTGTTTATATTTATCATTATTTCATCTATCCAAACCCCGAAGAATTCATTTATAAATATGGTTTTATTCCTTCCAATTTTAATTTCCTAAATATAATAACTGCTATGTTCTTGCATGGTGGTTTTTTTCATATATTTTCAAATATGTTATTTTTATTTATTTTTGGGGATAATGTTGAAGATGTTTTGGGACATTTGAGATTTCTTATTTTTTATATTTTTTGGGGAATATGTGCAGCACTTCTTCAAGCATTCTTTTATCCAAATTCAAATGTTCCTATGATTGGAGCAAGTGGTGCAATAAGCGGTGTTCTTGGAGCATATTTTATATTTTTCCCAACATCAAGAATTTTATCATTTGTTTTTATACCATTTTTATATATTGGATTAGCAGAAATTCCTGCCCTTATTTATCTTGGTATATGGTTTTTAAATCAATTTATTCAAGGGACATTTTCAACATTATTAAATATAAGCACAGGAATTGCTTTTTGGGCACATATTGGGGGTTTTGTTGCAGGCTTAATAACTGCATTATTTTATTTGCCATTTAGAAGAAGTTATATAAAAAGAAAAAGATATTACTTTTAAAATATGCGTTGCCCAATAATTTTGAAATATAGATTATTTCTTAATTTTCCCACCCACCCTGAAATTAAGCCTATGGCTTAAAACTTTCGCCTCCTTAAATAAACCCCCAATAAAAACTATAATTTTTTAAAATTTTCATAACTTATTGATTAAAATATTATTCTAATTGAGAAATATGGTAAAATTGGAAGCTGATAAATTTCCTCTTTAATTGGTGGATTTTTGGAATAATCGTAAAAGCTTATAAATAAATTCTTAAAATTGAAAACATTTATAATGCCAAATCCATATTCAACAGATTTAAATTTTCCTTCATAGTAAATATCAATTCTTTTATAATCAGGAAGTGTTAATTTATTTCTTGGACTATAAATTTCATACCAAAATGGAAATTCAAGACCACCATCAGGATAAACACTGCCAACTAAGTATCTTGCTATAATATCAGTATAAGGTGAGCCACTTGCATAAGTTAATTTAATTCCCAAATTACCCTTAAATAAATTTCTTTTTAAAACAACATTTAAAACATGCCTTCTATCATAACTTGTTCTATACCATAATGTTTCACTTTCAAGCTTACTATAAGAAAAGCTTAATGTCCAAGAAAATTCAAAGTTTTTATTTTCAAACCATAAATCCAAACCATAAGATAATGCTTTTGAATTTTTGAGCAATTCTTTATCTATATTGTTAATATCTGTCCTATATGGGTTAAGCTCAACACTATTTAAATAAGGCTTAATAAATGCTGCAATTTCAAAATTTCCAAATTTTGGAATACCTTCAAAACCAAAAATTATATGTGGTGTTCTAATAGGTTTTAAATCTTCAAAAATTGGAACCCAAAAGTAAAATGAAGATATTTGAAGATTATTTGTAGAAAATCCAATAGCATATTGATTATAAAGACCAATAGCACTTTTAATAGCATAAACATCACTTAAAAAGTACTTCATTTGAAATCTTGGCTCAAATGAAAAATCCTCTTTAAAATAATAACCCGTTAATCTATAATAATTAAATCTACTACCGATGTTCATAGTAAATTTATTAAACTCCCTTTTAACATCAATAAAAAATGATGATATTGTTGGGCTTCCTTCTCTATTTATTTTAATGCCAAATATATTGCTTCTATAATATCCGCTAATATAAGCAAAATCAAATCCGAAATTAAAATTCCATAAGTTTTGAATATACTGAAAATCAATTCTGCTTGAAATAATAGAAAATCTATTTTCAACACTAAAAGCACCTGAAAACAATCCAAAATCTATAAAATTTTGCGAGTAAGATAAATAACTATTTAAAAGATAATTATTCCAAAATGTCTTATAATTTAAACCTAATCCTCTATTTCCCCAATTTGAGCTAACTAAATTCAAAAATTCTAAATTATCTTCACTATTTATATAAGAAAGACTTAAATTCGTTATGTCAGAAAAATTATATGAAATTTTTCCTGCAATGTCGTAAAATCCATAAGGAATATCAAAATCAAATAATTTGGCAAATTCTTTAATGAATGTCCTTCTAAAACTCATTATAAAAGAACTATATTTACTAAATGGACCTTCAAATAAAAATTTCGTAGTAATTGGACTTATAACTGAAATTGTTTTATATTCATTATAATTTCCTTCCCTTATTTTAGCATCAATTATTGAGCCAGTAGCATTTCCATATTTAGCACTATATCCACCCTTTAAAAATTGAAAAGAACTTAAAATATCTAAATCAAAAATAGATACAAAGCTTCCAAGATGATAAGGATTATATAGGAATATACCATCTAAAATTGTCAAATTTTCAAATGGAGCAGAGCCTCTTACAGAAAATCTACCTGAAAAATCATTTACAAAAATAACACCACTTTGTATTTGAATAACACGCATTAAGTCCTTTTCAAATGGACTTGGAAGTGTTTTATATTTATCTATATTTTGAATAGTATTTATTGAAAAATCTCTTTTAAATGTTTCTTTTTTAGAACTAACGATAATTTCAGATAACTTTATACCAACAGGCTTTAAATAAACTTTAATTTGAATATTCCCTTTTAATTCAATTTCCTTTTCGTATTCTTCATAACCAAGTGCAGAAATTTTTAGTTTATATTTTCCTTCTTTTAATTTTATTTGGAAAAAACCCTTTTCATCACAATAAGTTCCATAAAAATTTTCTATTTCAACCGCACAATAAGGAATACCATCTCTTGTTAATTCATCTACAACAATTCCACTTAAAATTTGAGAAAAAATTAAGTTTAGCATTAATTTTCATTTAATTTAAAATCCCTTATTTCAACCTTATCAAAACCTTTTAAATTAAATTTAAATTGACTCGTGTCTGCTAAAACTAATATAACATAATCTCTTGGAAGGAATTTTTTGGCAGTTTCATTAACTTCATTTAAATTCAATTTTTTAATTTCTTCAATATCTTTTATCCAATAATCATAGGGTAAGTTCCACAATTTCGCATTAAATATAATGTTTGCTACTTGTGAGTAAGTTTGACCTTGTCTTGCTATTGAGCCTTCATAATAACTTTTAGCAGATTTTAATTCATCTTCTTTAAATCCTTCATTTATTGCTTTATTTATTTCATCTAATAATAATTCAATAGCATGATTACCACTTTCAACTTTTGTTGAAAATCCTGCTATAAATGAACCTTCAAAAGTTTTATTATCTCTCTTATACCCCCCATCTATACGACTATAAGCCCAATAAGCATAACCATATTTTACTCTAATTGTTTTTACAATTCTTGAAGAAAATCCAGAACCACCAAGAATATAATTAACAACTCTAAATTTATTAAAATTTTTGTTATCCCTACTTATTCCTTTTGAACCAAGAAATACAAATGCTTGATTTATCCCAGGAAAGTGATAAATATAAACTTCTTTACCCTTTGGATAAATAATATCACTAATTGGATTTCTATTTAAATTCTTTTTTTGCCACTTTGAAAAGAACTTTTCAATAAGCTCAATTGATTTATTTACATCCAAATCTGAAACAACAATTAATGTTGAATTGTTTGGTACATAAAAACTATTGTAAAATTCAATAACATCTTCTTTTTTTATATTTAATAGAGAATTTTCATAACCTTCTGTTGGATGTGATAAGGGATGGTCTTTATATAAAAGTTGTGAAAGCAAAATACTTGAAACATAATTTGGGTCACTTTTTTGAGAGATGATATTACTTATTGTTCTTTTTTTAACCTTTTCAAATTCTTCATTTGGAAATGTTGGATTTAAAATAATATCACTTAATAATTCTAATGATTTTTCGGCATTTTGCGTTAAAGATTTTATACTTATATTAGTTGTCCAATCATCTACTGAAATTGATAAATTAGTTCCAAGCTCTTCAAATTTTTCAGCTATTTCAATAGCATTATATTTTTTTGTTCCTTCATCAATTAAATTGGCAGTTAAATTTGCTAATCCTTCTTTACCTTTTGGGTCATCAACTGAGCCAGCATTTATAACCAAACTTAATTGAAAAATTGGTAGTTTCTTTTTTTGAACCGCTATAACATTTAATCCATTTGAAAGAACCTTCTCTTTTACATTATCCATCATTTTCACCTCCATAATTAAAATCAAATTCATTTTTTACCTCCTTATTTCACTTGCTTTTTTAAGTCCTTCTATATAAGCTTGAATATCAGATGGTGGTATTGGATGAACAATAACTGTTGTTTTATTATCATCATTTATATATTCATTTATAATTTTCTCAATATCTTGTTTGCTAACTTTTTGGATTAGTTTTGGATATTCATTTATATAATTTGGATTTTCAGTGTTTATTAGTGCGTCTCCAAGTTGAAAGCCAAGCCTAACAACTGATTCTCTTGAATATATTAAGTCAGCCAATTGACTATTTTTTGCCCTTATTAATTCCTCATCACTAACTTTATTTTTTCTTAAATTTTCAATTTCTTCATTTATAGCCTTTTCAAGCTCATTTATATCTTTTCCTTGTTGTAATGTAGCAAAAATAATTAATAAACCCTCATCTTTCAGTCCATAATAAAAAGCACTAATTGAGCTTGCTAATTGTTTATTATAAACGATGGATTTATATAATTTTGATGTTTTCCCACCTCCAAGAATATCAGCAAGTAATGAAACTGCTGGTGAGTACTCACTACTAGCTTTTGGAACTCTATATGCTAATGCTATATATGTTGCGAAACCTTCTTTTTTAATTTCAGTTCTTCTTGGTCCTCTTTGCTTAGGCTCAGTTGTATAAAATTTAGGAATTTCCTTACTTTCATATTTCCCAAAATACTTTTCAGCAATTTTAAAAACTTCTTCTGCCTTAACATCACCAACAACTATTAAATAAGCATTATTTGGAGCATAATATGTTTCATAAAATTGTTTAACTCTCTCTAAATTAACATTTTCTAAATCACTTCTCCAACCTATAACGGGATTTCTATATGGATGAGCCCAAAAAATTGTTGAGAATAACGCTTCCCATAATGCACCTCTTTGGTCATTTTCTGTTCTCCATCTCCTTTCTTCAATTACAACATTCCTCTCTTCATCAAAGCCATCAAATGTTATATTTCTCATTCTATCTGCTTCCATATAAAGAACTTTTTCAACAGCACTTGATGGAATTTCACACCAATAAGCAGTTTCATCAAAACTTGTAAAAGCATTATCCATACCACCAAGTTCATCAATAATTTGAGAAAAATCTTTAATCTCCTTTGTTCCTCTAAACATCATATGTTCTAACAAATGAGCAGAGCCAGTAATTCCAACAACTTCATTTTTTGAGCCAACTTTATACCAAACTTGAACACTAACAACAGGTGATGAATGCTCTTCAATCACATAGACTTTCAGACCATTTTTTAGTGTTTTTTCTTTTATGTCCAGGGGTTTAATTTCTATAAAAGATGGGAGCATAATGAACATTTTGAAATTTTAAAGGAGTAATAAATTGCATTATCCAATAATTCTGAAATATAGATTATTTCTATGTTTTCCCACCCACCCTAAAATCAAGCCTTCGGCTTTAAAAAATCCCATTTTTTGACTTGGGGGCTTCGCCCCCTTAAATGAACCCCCAATAAAAACTATAATTTTTTAAAATTTTCATA
>JAVVGK010000065.1:0-8235 GCA_032249175.1 Candidatus Hydrothermia bacterium
TTAAAATTTCAAAACTTGAAAATCGCAATAAGGTTTCCAAATTGGCTTGGAGATTTGGTAATGTCAATTGGATTTTATAATAAAGTTAAGGAAGTATTTAAAGATGCTAAAATTTATGCTATTGTAAAAAGTGAGATTAGTGAGCTATTGAGCTTATTTGGGAATTTTGAGAAAGTTTATGAGTTTTCAAAATCTAAATATAATGGAATTCTTGGAATATATAATTGGTCAAAAGAAATAAATGAAAAATTTGACATTTATTTTTCACTTCCAAATTCATTTTCAAGTGCCTTAATGGGATATTTTTTAAGAGCAAAGGAAAGAATTGGATATAAAAATGAATTTAGGAGTTTTCTACTTACAAGAGCTTATAATAAACCTAAAAATTTACATAGGGTTGAAGAGTATTGCTATTTACTAAAAGATTTTACTGAAAATTCACTTAAAAATATAAATGTAAAGCTTGATATTGAACCTGATGAGAGTATAATGAAATTAAATTCAGAATATAAAATTGCGATAAATATAAATTCCGAAGCACAAAGTAGAAGAATGTCAATTCCAAAGTGGGCAAAAATTATAGAATTTTTAAAAAAAGAAATTGATGCTTACTTTATACTAACAGGCTCAAAAAAGGATATTAAAAGGGTTTATTGGTTAGTTGAAACATTAAGTGATAAAAATAGAATTATAAATTTAGCAGGAAAGACTAATTTAATTGAGCTTTCTAAAATTATAAAAGCTTGTGATTTAATGATTTCTACTGATTCAGGTCCTGCTCATCTTTCTAATGCTTTAAGTGTTAAAACAATCGTTTTATTTGGAGCAGGTGATGAAAATAATACCGCCCCCTACAATAAACAATTTTTAAAAGTTATAAGAATAAATTTAGATTGTTCTCCTTGCTTAAAAAATAAATGTCCTCTTTCCGTCCCAATATGTTTAGAAAATATAGAAGAAACTCAGATTATTAATATTGTAAAAAATTACTTACCAAAAAAGTAAGAAATTTTTTAATACTTTAAAATTTTCACATATGCTAAAAATAACTTTAAAAGGGGGGCAAAAATGAAAAACAAAATTTTTTTAATAATAACTTTTTTCTTGATAAGCTGTTCAAGTAGCAAAGTAGAAAAGTCTGAAAACAACGGCGATATAGGTATCGGTCCTATAAAAAAAGTTGAAATTTCGGGAAATATAGATATGAATTTAGTTAATGAAGGTAAGAAAATTTTTGAATTGAAATGCTCCGCTTGTCATAAATTAGAGGAGAGATATGTAGGTCCTGCTATCAAAGGTATAACAAAAAGAAGAAAACCTGAATGGATAATGAATATGATTTTAAATCCTATTGAAATGACACAAAAAGACTCTACTGCGAAACAATTATTATCTGAATACTTAGTACAAATGACATTTCAAGATATAAAAGAAAGCGAGGCAAGGGCAATTTTAGAGTATTTTAGATATATTGACAAGGAGGAAAAGTGATGTTATGTGCGAGGTTGTATAGTTATAAAACGAGCTTTGTAATAGAAGAATGTCCTGATCCAGAGATTATTGACGATAGAGGTGTTATAATTAGGGTAAAAGGAGCGGGTTTTTGTCATTCAGATATTCATATTGTTGATGGTGAAATCCCTATCCTACCCAAAATGCCTATTATTCTTGGTCATGAGAATGCAGGTATAGTTTATAAAGTTGGTAAAAGTGTAAAGAATGTTAAAGAAGGTGATAAAGTTGTAGTTTATGGAGGTTGGGGATGTGGTTATTGTAATTATTGTATAAGAGGTGATGAGCAATTATGTTTAAATCCAAGGTGGGTAGGACTTTCAGAATATGATGGAGGTTATGCACAATATCTTTATGTTCCTGATGAGAAATATCTCGTAAAATTGAGTAATTTAGAGCCGGAAGTTGCTTGCATTTATACTGATGCTGGTCTTACACCTTATAGAGCTTATAAGAAAATAAAAAATTTGATTGAAGGTGAAGAATTTGTTCTCTTAATTGGTTGCGGGGGTCTTGGTCAATTTGGTATAAAAATTTTAAAAGCTTTAACACCTGCTAAAATTATTGCCATTGATATAAATGATGAAAAATTGGAAAAAGCAAAGGAATATGGGGCGGATTATATTATAAATTCAAATTTGGAAAATGCTTATGAAAAAATTATGGATTTAACTAATGGTAATGGTGTAATAGCAAGCTTGGATTTTGTAGGTAGTAATCAAACACTAAGTTTAGCTTTAAGAAGTACGAAAAATAGTGGTAAAGTTATACAAATTGGTTTAGCGGGGGGAAGTGCAAATATAAAAATTCTTGAAAATACTAAATTTGAAGTATCTTTTGAATTTAGTCTTTGGGGTAATTTGAAAGAATTAAGAGAGCTAATATCCTTAGCAGAAATTGGAAAAATAACACCTATTGATATTGAGCTTTTTGAATTAAAAGATATTAACGATGTTTATAAAAAACTAAAAGAAAACAACATAAAAGGAAGAGCGGTAATCAAACCTTAAAAGGAGGTAAAATATGAAGGCGAAAACAATTCTAACTTTGGTGCTTGGAGCAATAACCATTGCTTTGGCGTTTTATGGTTGTCCAAAGAAACAAACCGCAAGTTTGTCCCTTGATGTTGCTGCAAAGAAAGTTTATGTTCCTCCTGGTAAGTACGATGAATTTTATGGATTTCTTTCAGGTGGATTTTCAGGGAATTTAATGGTTTATGGTATTCCAAGTGGAAGGTTATTTAAAATTATTCCTGTATTTTCGGTTTATCCTGAAAATGGATATGGATTCTCAGAGGAGACAAAAGCACTCTTAATGACATCACATGGATTTATTCCTTGGGATGATTATCATCATCCTGAATTATCTCAAACAAATGGCGTTCCTGATGGTAGATGGGTTTTTGGAAATTCAAACAATACACCAAGAGTTGCCAGAACAGATTTAAGAACATTTACAACTGTTGAAATTATTGAGATTCCAAATAGCGGTGGCAATCACTCATCACCATTTATTACAGAAAATACGGAATATGTTGTAGCAGGAACAAGATTTTCCGTTCCTATTCCACAAAGGGATGTTCCAATCGCTTTATATAAGGAGAACTTCAAGGGTGTTTTAACATTTATAAAAGTTGATCAAAATACAGGAAAAATGGATATAGCATTTCAATTATTAGTTCCTGGATTTAATTATGATTTGGCTCACTGCGGAAAAGGACCTTCTCATGATTGGTGCTTCTTTACTTCATATAACTCTGAGCAAGCACATACCTTACTTGAGGTTAATTCATCTAAAAATGATAAGGACTTTATTATTGCTGTTAATTGGAAAAAGGCAGAAGAATGTGTAGCACAAGGAAAAGCTCAAACTTGGCAAACTGAATACTATCATAATTATTATGATGAAAAGAAACATATGGCATTTTCAGAAGTAAAGAAGGAGGTAAAGGTTTTATTACCAAAGGATTGTCCTGGTGTTGCTTATTATTTACCCACACCTAAATCTCCACATGGTGTAGATGTTGATCCAACAGGTGAATATATTGTAGGTGGTGGTAAATTAGCAACAGTTATTCCTGTTCATTCATTTAGTAAGATGCTAAAAGCTATTGAAAATAAGGATTTTATAAATGAAATAGAAGGCATACCTGTTATTAAGTATGAAAGTGTTATAGCGGGAGAGGTTCAAAATCCTTGTCTTGGACCATTACATACGGAGTTTGATGGAAGGGGATTTGCTTATACTTCTTGTTTTGTAAGCTCAGAAGTGGTAAAATGGACATTACCTAATAATGAAAAGAAATTAGAGCCATTTAAAGTTATAGATAGAGTTCCAGCTTATTATTCAGTAGGTCATATTATGATACCTGGTGGCGACTCTAAAAAACCTTGGGGTAAATATCTTGTAATTATGAATAAAATTACAAAAGATAGAGCTTTACCAACAGGACCAGAACTTCCGCAAAATGCACAACTTGTAGATATAAGTGGTGATAAAATGGTTATTCTATCAGAATTTCCAACACTTGGAGAACCACATTATGCCCAAGGTATTCCTTCTGAAATTCTTATGAAAAATCAATTGAAAATTTATCCATTAAATGAGAATGAGCATCCATATGCTGTGAAGTCTGAAAAGGACGCTAAGGTTATAAGAACAGGACCATATAGAGTAGATGTTTATATGACTGCTATTAGATCTCACTTTACACCTGATAATATAGAAGGTATTCAAGTTGGTGATACAGTATATTTCCATGTTACAAATTTGGAGCAAGATTGGGATATTCCACATGGTTTTAGCATGTATGGTGCTGAAAATGCTGAACTACTAATTATGCCTGGTGAAACAAGAACATTAAAGTGGATTGCTAAGAAGGTAGGTGTTTATCCATTTTATTGTACAGACTTTTGCTCAGCATTACATCAAGAAATGCAAGGTTATTTAAGAGTTTCTCCAAGAGGCACTAGTGTTCAAATTACTTATTCAACAGGTAAATAATAATTTGCCCCCTTGGGGGGGCATTTAAAAAGGAGCTAATAAAATGAAAGTAAGAATTTTGCTTATTTTAACATCTCTTTTTTTACTTTCTTCATTTATATCCCCTCTGTGGTTTATAAAATTAAAAGCACCACAATATCCAGAAGGGGTATATCTGCTAATATACATTAACAAATTAGGAGGACAAATTGATTTAGTAAATGGTTTAAATCATTATATAGGAATGAAAAAAATAGATGTAAATGCGATTCCTGAATTAAAATTTATGCCACTTATTGTTATTTTTCTTTCTTTAATGGGATTTTTAAGTGCCTTAACAAAAAATAGAATTTTCATGCTTACATATTTGATTTTATTTACATTTTTTGCTATTTTAGGATTATGGGATTTTTATAGATGGGAATATGAATATGGTCATAATTTAAGTCCTGACGCTCCTATAAAAATTGAGCCATTTCAACCACCTTTAATTGGAATAAAACAATTATTAAATTTTACAATTTATTCATTTCCTCACATTTCAGGCTGGCTTATTATATTAGCATGGTTTATATTAGCTTGTGTAAATGTATGTTATGCTAAATTTGAGCCTGTTAAGGAGATTAAACTAAGAGATGTCAAAGCTTAAATTCATTATATTGTTTTTTTTATTTTCATGTGCTAATGATAAACCTCAAAAAATAGAATTAAATAAAGATGTTTGTGATTATTGTAAAATGGTAATTTCAGATTTAAAATTTGCAAGTGAAATAATAACGAAAAAAGGAAAGGTTTATAAATTTGATGATTATAAATGTTTAAAAGCATTTTATAAGGAGCATAAAGATAAAATTAGAAAAGTATATTTAGTGCCTTATGAAAATGATAGAATTTTAATACCTTCCGAAAAAGCATTTATATTAAAAAGCGAAAATATAAAAGGACCTATGGGAGGAGAATATATTGCTTTTGAAGATGAAAACAAGGCTTTTGAAATGAGAAAACTATTAGGTGGAAAAATTATGAAATTTGAAGAATTTATAAACGAAAGATGATATTTATATTTTCATTAATTTCAGAAATGATTGAAAAGGCTAAACCTTATGATACAATTTTTATAGAATATGGAATTTACAAAGAAAGCATAATTATAAGAAAACCTTTAACACTTATTGGTAAGAATTATCCTATTATTGACGGTGAAAATAAAAGAGAAATTATTTTAGTGGAATCAGATGATGTCAGTATAATTGGATTTGAAATTATAAATTCAGGTTTTAGTGAGATATATGAAACTTCTGCTATAAAAGTGATAAATTCAAAAAATTGTAAAATTCTTAACAATAAGTTAAAAAATAATTTCTTTGGGATTTACTTGGAAAATGTAAATAAATGTGAAATTAAGAATAATGAAATTAAAAATGAAATTTTTAAAACGGAAGCTCTTATGGGAAATGGAATTCATATTTGGAAAAGTAAGAATTTACTTATAGAAAATAACATTATTTATGGTCATAGGGATGGTATTTATCTTGAATTTGTAGATAGCTCAATTATAAAAAATAATAAATCTTATTATAATTTGAGATATGGATTACACTTTATGTTTTCAAAAAAAATTATTTTGGAGAATTGCTCTTTTAAGAGTAATAAAGGAGGAACTGCCCTAATGTACTCATCAAATTTAACAATAAAAAATAATAAATTTACTCAAAATTATGGAGCTTCAAATTACGGTTTATTATTAAAAGAAATTAAAGATAGCTATTTTGAAAAAAATGAATTTTACGAAAATACTAATGGAATTTACCTTGAAAATTCTATAAATAACAATTTTTATTCAAATATCTTTAAAAGAAATAAATTTGCTATTAGGATTATGGCGAATTGTGAAAATAATTACTTTAAAGGAAATTTCTTCATTAATAATTTATTTGAAGTTTTAACAAACTCAATAACGACATTTAATAACAAATTTTTAAGAAATTATTGGGATAAGTATATTGGATATGATAGAAATAAGGACAATATTGGAGATGAGCCTTACAGAATTGTAAAAATGTCAAGTTTTCTCTTTGAAAACTATAAAATTTCCATTATTCTTTTAAATAGTCCTCTTCTGTCTTTCCTTGAATTTATTGAAAAGTTAATTCCTTCAATAAGTTTAAATATATACGACTATGAGCCGATTTTAAAATATGGTCATTCTTGAAAATATATATAAATTTTACAATAAAATTCCTGTTTTGGAAAATATAAATGTTGAATTTAAAGAGGGTTTAAAAACATCTATTCTTGGACCTAATGGCAGTGGTAAGACAACTCTAATAAAAATAATTGTTAATTTAATTTTCCCTACAAAAGGTAAAGTTATTTTAAAAACAAAAAACTTTTCATACTTACCACAAAAACCAGATTTTCCAAAAAATTTAAGATGTAAAGAAATAATAAATGTTATTAGGGAAATTAGAAACCAAGAAAATAAATACATTGATGAACTTATAGAAATGTTTGAATTTAAAAATTATATGAATAAATTTTTTGATGAGCTTTCAGAAGGAACAAAACAAAAATTAAGTTTGATAACAACTTTAATGTTTGATTGTGATTTATATATTCTTGATGAGCCTACAACAAGCCTTGATATAACCTCATCCATAAAATTAAAAAATTATCTAAAACAAATGAATAAGACTATTATCTTTTCTACGCATATTCTTGAAGAAGCAGAATTCTTATCTAATCAAGCTTTAATTTTAAAAGATGGTAAAATTAAGTTCTTTGGTAATTCTGAAAGGATAAAAGATGAAATCCTTAATTAAACTTGAATTTTTAAACATTATTAGAAGTAGATGGTTTTTATTTTCAATTCTTATATCTACATTTTTAAGTTATATTGGAGTGTTGTTATTTGAAAGTTTTGAGAAATTTTTGATCTTTACAAGTAATTTTTTAATTATTTCTTGCTCAATTTTCGTTATATCATTTTCAGGTCTTTACTATTATGATAATTTAAATTTTTGGTCTCTTTTGATTTCAAATGGCATAAGCAGAAAAAACATTTTGTTTATAAATTTTTTTTTAATTTTTATTCTTTTTCCTCTTGCTTTCTTCTTGCCTTGTTTTATAATAGGAACTATAAATTTTAATTTAAAATACGAAATTTTTCTTTTACTTTTGTTTTTGCTTATAACAACAGCTTTCTTTTATCCTCTCGGTATTTTACCTTCAATTTCAAATAAAGATAAATTAAAAGGTTTTTCAATTTCATTTCTGATATGGCTTTTTTTCGTTTTTGGATTTGATAGTTTTATACTAGCAATTTTGATTATTTTCTCAGATTATCCAATAGACAATCTGATATTAATTTTATCCTCTTTAAATCCAATTATTGTTTCAAGAGTTTTTTATTTAAAAATTTTCGGAATAACTGAAAATTTAAGTTTTGTTGACAAATTAATAAATAATTTTATTTTCTTTTCAATACTATTTGAAGTCTTTTTAAGCATTTTTATGATAATAATGCTATCTAAAATTATTTCAAAAAAAGATTTTTAAGCTTTAAAATTTGAAAATGACTATCTTTTTATATCAGACAATTTTATCAGTTGAAGTGGAAACAACAAGAATAAATGGAATCCTCTATCAAAGGTATAAAACACCTTATCAAGCTGAAAACTCATATATTCCAAAACCTACACCTACTAATCCTTCTATCCTATCTGCTCAAATTCTTTGGAT
>JAVVGK010000066.1:0-8203 GCA_032249175.1 Candidatus Hydrothermia bacterium
GGACAAGGCAGATTAAGAATTTAATCTCCCTTTAAAATTTCATTATGACTGAAAAAGAAATTTTAGAGATCGTGAAAAAGAACCCAGAAGTTATATGGGAAATCATTTCAAGTAATCCAGACCAACTTATAGAAATTCTTGAAAAAGCTAAAATTAAACTTGCTACAAATAAAGATTTAAAAATTCTATACTATAAGCTAAAAAATGTGCTATCTGAAAGGATGGATGAAAAATATGAAAAATTAGACAAAAAAATTGATCAAAAATTTAATGCCTTAATTATTACGATTATAATCCAAACTTTGGCAATCATAGGGACTTTAATTGGTATTGTTTTAAAAGTTATTCAAAGCATGAAATAATAGGATTTAATAGTTTTGAAACTTATAAAAATTACATATAAATGATGTTAAGTGATTGAAAATCAATAAGTAATTTTAGGAAATTATTGGTTTTATTGGGGGTTAATTTAAGGGGGCGAAGGTAAGCCGAAGGCTTGAATATAGGGTAAGTGGGGAAATTTGGACTATGCGAATGATTATTAAATCTCATCCTTTAAAATTTCAAAGTTATGGACTATAAGAAAAAAGGAAATTATAAACCAGAAACATTAATTTTAAGCTATGGTTATGTTCCAGAATGGTCAGAATATGCCTTAAAACCTCCCATATATCAAACATCTACATTTGTTTTCAGAAGTGCGAAAGATGGTAAAAAATTCTTTGAAATTGCTTATGGATTAAGAGAAAAAGAACCATCTGAGCAAATTGGTTTAATTTATAGCAGATTAAACAATCCTAATCTTGAAATTCTTGAAGATAGATTAACATTATATGATGAGGCAGAAGATTGTGCTGTATTTTCAAGTGGAATGTCTGCAATTTCAACAACAATTTTAACATTTTTAAAACCTGGTGATAAAATTGTTTATTCAACACCACTATATGGTGGAACTTACTATTTATTTGAGCATTTTTTAAAGGAATTGAAAATAGAAGTTTTTAAATTTTATGTAAATGATGATGAAGATAAGGCTATTAATTTAATTTTAAGAGAAAAACCAAGAATTATTTATATTGAGACACCAACAAATCCAACATTACAAATGGTTGATATTGAAAAATTTTCAAAAATTTCAAAAGAAATAAATGCTATTTTAATAGTTGATAATACATTTCTTGGACCAATTTACCAAAAACCATTAAAATTTGGTGCTGATATTGTTATTTATTCTGCTACAAAATATATTTGTGGTCATAGTGATGTAGTAGCAGGGGCAGTTGTTGGATATAAAAATTATATATCAGAAATTAAGAAAACGAGGACATTTCTTGGCACAATAACCGACCCAATAAACGCCTGGTTATTATTAAGAAGCCTTGAAACATTAAAAATTCGTTTTGAAAAACAAACTGAAAATGCAATTAAAATTGCTCAATTCTTAAAAGAGCATAAAAATGTTAAAAAAGTATATTATCCATTATTTTCAGAAGGCAGACAATATGAAATTTATAAAAAACAATGTCTTGGACCTGGTGCTATGATTTCGTTTGATATTAATGGAGATGAAGAAACTGCTTTTAAATTTTTAGATAATTTAAAAGTTTTTAAAATTGCAGTTAGTCTTGGAGGAACAGAATCCCTTGCTGAGCATCCTTGGTCTATGACACATTCAGATATTGAAAATGATGAAAAATTAAAAATTGGAATAACTGAAAGCACAATTAGACTTTCAATTGGAATTGAAGATGTTGAAGATTTAATAAATGATTTAAAACAAGCACTTGATAATATATGATAATTGCTATTGAAACATCAACTCAATTTTTATCCATTGCTATTGCTAATAGTTATGATGATATAATTTTTGAAATAAATTATTTTCGTGAATTTTCTCATTGTGAAATGCTAAATAAAATTTTAGATGATTTGAAAATTGATTTTTCAAAAGTAAATGAAATAATAATTTCAAGAGGTCCTGGCTTTTTCACTTCATTAAGAATTTCACTTGCTTTTGCCAAGGCTATTAAAATTTTTAATGAAAATGTGAAATTTAAAGCAATTAGCTCGTTAAAAAATATTGCTTTTAAGCTAAAAGGATATAATGTTATTCCAATTATGAAAGCACCAAAAAATATGGTTTATGCTTGTGCTTTTGATGAAAACTTTAATTTAATTTTAGAAGAAGGCATCTATAATTTAGAATTCTTAAAAAGTGAATTTAAAAATTTTATTATATTTGAGGATGTTCCAAGTGCAAGAAATTTAATAATGCTTTCAAAATTTGAAAATTACATTGATATTGAAAATTTCAATTTGAATTATATAAGAGAGCCAGATGCAGTTTATAATAAGAGAAGCTAAAAGAAGTGATTTAATAAGAATTGCTGAAATTGAAAAATTGTCATTTGAATTTGAAAGTTGGGGATTATTTTTTTTAGGAAAATTTTTGGAAATTCCCTATAATAAAATTATTGTTGCGGAAAATAATGAAATTCTTGGATATTGTGCATTTTCTGATGAAGGAGAAATTATTCATATAAAAAGCATTGCAGTTCATCCAAATTACAGAAATAAAGGAATAGCAAAAGCTTTAATTAAAGAAGTGATGAAGCTAAAAAAAGATATTTACTTGGAAGTTAGAGTTAGTAATGAAATTGCTATAAAATTATACGAAAATCTTGGCTTTAAGAAAATTAAAACAATTAAAAAATTTTATTCAAATGGAGAAGATGCTTATAGATATTACTTAAAAAATGCAAATTAAAATAAAATCCCCTGCCAAAATAAACTTAGGATTATTTATTCTTTCAAAAAGGGAAGATAACTATCATGAAATTCTAACGATATTTCACAAAATCCCATTTTATGATGAAATTGAAATTCTTGAAAGTAAAAAA
This sequence comes from Candidatus Hydrothermia bacterium, assembly GCA_032249175.1. Taxonomy (GTDB): domain Bacteria; phylum Hydrothermota; class Hydrothermia; order LBFQ01; family DSFT01; genus DSFT01. The sequence continues at coordinate 2,901 of JAVVGK010000066.1, forward strand.
CTTGAAATTGAATTTATAAAAGATGGAAAAGTTTTTCAAATTGAAAACAATACCATTCTAAGAGGAATAATTGAACTTTCAAAACTAATAGGAAAATCATTTAATTTAAAAATTAGAGTTTTTAAGAAAATTCCAATAGGTGGTGGCTTGGGTGGTGGCTCTTCAAATTGTGGGGTAATTTTAAAATTTTTAAATGGTTTTTATAATTTAAAGTTAAGTAAGAATGATTTAATTGAAATTTCAAAAAAAATTGGCTCAGATGTTCCATTTTTTATTTTAAATGAAAGTTGTGCTATTGGTAGAGGAAGAGGTGAGATTTTAGAGCCATTTAACAGCAATTTAAAATGCTATGTCCATTTATTCTTTCCAAATAAAAGTTTATCTACAAGAGAAATGTATGAGAAAATTAAAATTTATGACAATAAAGAAGATGCGGAAAGAAAAATTTTAAATATAAAAAAAGCTATTGAAGAAAATAATTTAGCATTATTGAAAGAAAATTTTTATAATGTTTTTGAAAATGTTCTAGATGAAGAACTTTTAAATTATAAAAAAGCTATTGAAAATTTAAATTTTGATTTGGTTTTTTTAAGTGGAAGTGGCTCAACATTTGTAGCTTTAAGTAAGAGCTTTAAACTTTTCAGCCTATGGATCGCAGAAAATTCCTTGCTTATATCGGAAGAACAGCGGTCGTTTTGACATTTTTGGGTCAAGCTTTTGCTTATTTTAGATCTCTTGTTCCAAACACCTTATACGAGCCTCCTAAAAAATTTAGAATAGGCTATCCAAAAGATTATCCAGAAGGTATAACATTTGTTGCTAAATATAGATTATTTGTCGTTAGAGAAGGAAATAGTTTTTGGGTAATTTCAGCAGTATGTCAGCATCTTGGTTGCACTGTTAATGTTGTTCCCCCAAAAGAAGAAGTAGTTAAAATAAAAGGTCAGGAATACAAACAAAAATGGGAGTTTTTCTGCCCTTGTCATGGCTCTCAATACTATGGCGAAGGAACTAACTATGGAGGACCTGCTCCAAGACCACTTCCATGGTATAAACTTGATATAGGTCCAGATGGGCAACTTGTTGTAGATACTAATACAGAAGTTGATCATAAATTTAGACTTGTAGTTGAAAATCTTGGATAAAGGAGGTTAAGTTATGAATAAAATAAGGGAAATTTGGAGAGAATTAACCTGGTCATTTGACCCAAAAGACAAAATAGAAGCAGCAAAAGCAACAAATAAGAATTTTTGGCTACACTGGTTTCCTGCCCGTGTAACTTATAAAAGCATGTCCTGGACATATTCATTTTGGCTTGGAACAGTGCTGTTTTCACTTTTCATTATTCTTACAATAACTGGTGTTATTTTAATGTTCTTATATATTCCATCTGCTGAAAGGGCATATTGGACAATAAAAGATTTAGAAAATTCTGTAAGTTTTGGATGGTTTTTAAGGAATGCTCATAGATGGGCTGCTCACCTTATGGTAACATCTGTATTTTTACATATGATGAGAGTTTTCTTTACTGGTGCTTATAAAAATGGGGGTAATCCTGAATCAAATAGACCATTAAATTGGATTGTTGGTGTAATTTTATTAGTTTTAACACTTGGACTATCTTATACAGGATATTTATTGCCTTGGGACCAATTGGCACTTTGGGCTATTGTAATAGGTGCTAATATAGCAAAATCTGTTCCTCCTGAAAGTATAGTCGGAAAAAATTTATATTTCTTCTTGGTAGGAGGAACACAGATAGATCAACCAACACTAATTAGATTTTATGTTTTACATTGCATATTTTTACCTTTACTACTTTTAATTCTTTCATCTTATCATATGTGGAGAGTTAGGAAAGATGGGGGACTCGCTGTTAGTGAGCAATATAAAATTGAAGCGAAAAAATTAAATAAAAGATTAATTCAAGATGAATACACAACATTTACAATTCCATTTATGTTTAGAAGAGCATTTTTGGTATTCTTAATAACAACTGCTATTGTTTTATTCTTTACAATATTTGCTAAGGCGCCACTTGAAGAGCCAGCTGACCCCACATGGACACCAAACCCAGCAAAAGCACCTTGGTACTTCTTATGGATACAGGAATTAATAACAATAACTACTATTAAAATTGGAGATTTTACAATAAATGGAGGATTTATTGGAGGTGCTTTAATTCCTGCCCTTCTTGTTTTCCTTTGGGCAATATGGCCATATTTAGATAAAAGTCCAGATGAAGCGACAGGTGTTTGGTTTCACAGAAGCAGAATAATTCATAATATTATTTTTGCTATTATAATGCTTTATCTTATAGGAATTACTATATTTGCTATGTATTTTAGAGGTCCATATTGGCAAGTTTATTGGCCTTGGAGATGGCCTGAAATGCCACATATGTTCTAAAAAGGAGGTAGGTTATGGAAGAGAAAAAGGATTTTGTTCCTGATAGATATTGGTACGATTCTTTATGGATATATGTTTTTGGTTTTATTATACTCATATTTATGGGTATTGTATTTTATCGCTCATTAAATCCTGAATGGAAAAAGTATCAAAAAGAATTTAAAAAGGTTGTTGAAAAAAAGCTTGGTCCAGAAGTTGCTAAAAAAATAGATTTTGGTATTAAGCAAATTTGGAATATGGATATTATGGGACCAAATGTGGCAGATAGATGTATAACTTGTCATATGGGTGTTGAAATTAAGGGACTTGAAGGTGAAGATGTGCCTGTTGTATTTAGAACACACCCTAATCCGGATGGAATAATGGATAAACATCCAATTGAAAAGTTTGGTTGTACAAGCTGTCATGGTGGTCAAGGATCTGCTTTAACTACAAAGCAGGCTCATGCAGGAAAAGGTGTTAGGTGGTTATGGCCAGTTTATACAAGAGAAATGCAAAAACATTATAAAATAGATGAAAATAGACTTGTAATGGTTCAAATAAATTGTAATCATTGCCATAGATTTGATAAAGAAACACCAGGTATGGATTATATAAATTTGGCAAAACAAATTATTCAAGAAAAGAATTGCCGTCAATGTCATGTTATTGATGGATATGGTGGAAATATAGGTCCAGCTCTAACATATGAAGGAGATAAATCACACGAATTATTTGATTTTTCACATGTTGAGGCAGATTTAGAAGAAAGAGAACTACCAAAAACTGTATTTACCTGGCATATTCTTCACTTTGAAAATCCACAAAAAGTTGTCCCAGGAAGTGTAATGCCAAATTTTGGATTTACTGATAAGGAAAAAGTTGCACTTGCTATGCTTGTAATGTCTTGGAGAAAAATAAAATATCCTGTTGAATACTTATCAAATCCTGATAAGTACTATGTTTTAAAATTAATTGATGAAGGAAGAATAAAAGCTAAGGAAATTGAATTGGTTTCAAAAACATCTTTAAATAAAGTAGATATGAAAAAGCAGGATACTATAAAAACAGCTTCAACTAACTTAACAGAATTAGGAAAACAACTATTTAGCTCAAAAGGTTGTAATACTTGCCATAATATCACAGATCAGAAACTCGTAGGTCCAGGTCTAAAAGGTGTTGCCCAAAGAAGAACAAAAGATTGGATAATTGCTATGATTTATAAAACAGATTCTATGTTAAATAATGATCCAATAGCGAAACAATTGCTTAAAGAATATAATAATGTTAGAATGGTGCTTTTACAACCCGTTAGTAAAGAAGAAGCAGAAGCAATATACGAATACTTAAAAACATTGAAATGAAAGGGGACTTTTCAGTCCCCCAAATGTTTAATAAAATATCAGAAAAATATGAATTTTTAAATCATCTATTCTCATTTTATTTAGATGAGTATTGGAGAGAAAGGGCAGTTAAATTACTAAACGAAGGAAAAATTTTAGATGTAGCAACGGGAACAGGGGAAGTTATAAAAAAAATTGTAAAGAATAAGAATTATAAAATAATTGTTGGTATTGATTTGGCGAACGAAATGCTAAAAAAAGCTGTTTTAAATAAAAACTATAAAAATGTTTTTTATATTTTTGGTAGTGGAGAAAAACTACCATTTAAAAGTAATTCTTTTGATAGTTTAATAATTGCATTTGGAATTAGGAATATATCAAATAAAAAATTGGCTTTAAGTGAATTTTATAGAGTTTTAAAGAAAAATGGAGTTTTGGTAATTCTTGAAATGCTTGGACCAGAAAATTTTTTAAAATACCCCTTTTTCTTCTATTTGAAGAATATAATACCCTTTATAGCAAATTTATTTACATCTCAAAAAGAAGCATATATTTATCTTTACAATTCTGTAAGAAATTTTCCAAGAAGAAAGGAATTTAAGGAAATTATTGAGAGCGTAGGATTTGGAAATGTTGAAATTATTGATTTAACACTTGGAGCTTGTACGATATTTAAAGCAACAAAAGAAAAAAATATCATTTAAGCTGTGTGCTACTATTAATGCTAAAATATCATTTGTATTAGCAAAATATACATATAACATTATTGACCATATTGAAATTTGTATAGAAGCTAAAATGCCCCATATTGGAATATGAGCAATTAAAAATAAAAAAAATGAAATTGTTGATGAAATAAAAATATTATGAAAAAAACCATTCAAAAAAATAACTAAAAATCCTCTATAAATAATTTCTTCACTTATTCCCGCAATCAAACCTGCTAAAATCCTAAATAAAAAATGATATTCTTTAATTTTAGAAAGACCTTTTAAAATTTGAAAGTTAAAAACAAAGCTTGAAATTAAAAAATAAATTACACTTAAAATAAAGAGAATAACTCCAAAAATAAAGGGTTTTAATTGAAAGTTAAAGTTCAAAGGAAAGCTAATACTAATTAGTAATGCTAAAATCAATTTTAAAATTGTCCAAAATATATTGTTTTTTATAAAAAATTTTAAAATTGTTGAAATTGTTATAATTGAAAAAATTAAGTAACTGAGCATCCTTGAAATTTTAAATCATAGCTGGGTATATATAAGGCTTTAAAATTCCTTTAACTTATGAAAATTTTAGAGAATTATTGAATTTATCGGGGGGTTATTGAAGGGAGGCGAAGTTCATAAGCCGAAGGCTTATTTATAGGGCGGATGGAAAAATAGGAAATAATCTATATTTCAGAACTATTGGACAACTTAAAAATTTTATGCTTCGTCTAATAAATAATGTTAAGCCCTTAATAATCAATAAGTTATGAAAGATTTTCTGAAACTATTGAATTCACGGAAGACTATCAGCGGGGCGAAGTTTTTAAGGCGAAGCCTTATTTTCAGGGTGAGTGGGAAAAATATA
>JAVVGK010000067.1:0-8085 GCA_032249175.1 Candidatus Hydrothermia bacterium
CTATTTCTTCCTTTGGGTATAAAATTAGTAAAGTAAAGATTTTAAAATTTTAAAGGAGGTTAGGAATGCTTTTATGCATTGTCCAATAATTCTAAAACTATTTATTTTTCTATATTTTTCCCACCCGCCCTAAAAATAAGACTTCGGCTTATAAATGCCCATTTTTCGGCAGGGAGTTTTCGCCCCCCTAAATAAACCCCCGATAAAATCAATAATTTCTTAAAATTCTCACAAGTTCTTGATTATCAATCACTTAGCACTATTTATTGGACAAAGCAGGTTAAGAATGCTTTTAAACCTCTTCTTCTTAAGACATCTTTTTAATTATCTCAATTTCAGATTTAATTTCTTCTTTACTTGCTCCATTTATGAATTTTTCAAGAATGAAAATTAAAGCTTGATTTTGATTTTTTAATCTCTTGTTTTCATCTTCTAAATTTTCAATTTTTTGCTCAAGTTTCATTACTAATTCCTTATCCGCTTTCTTCTCTTCAACAGGCTTTAAATATGTTCTTCTGTCCCATAAACCAAATCCAATTATAAATCCTATTAAAATTGTTATAAATCCCATAAATATCCAAAGATAAGTTATTAAATCATCCATTCTCTTGTTTAATTTTTTGTCTAAATCATCTATTCTTTTATCTAAATCATTTATTCTTTGATTTAGGGCTTGGATTTGTGATCTTAATTCTTTTATTTCACCTTTTATTTCGGCAAATTGAACTTCCGTTTGTCTTTTAAAATCCATAAATTCATCCCTTGTTATTTGACTTAAAAGTAATAAAGTTATCATATTAAAATTTTAAGGCATAATATAGCTAACCTTTAAACTTATCAAAAGAAAAGATGCGTGATGTAATTTTTAGTGCTTTGGAGGAATTATTGGAGCAACCAGTAAATAGGAAACTTGATGAGTTTGAAATTTTAAATTTTAGAATTACATATAAGGAGGCAAAAGGAAAGTCAAAAGTTATAATTCAAGAAAAAAATTTTCCACATTTATTGCCTCATTTTATTCTTGAACTTGATGAAAGAGGTATATTTAAAGGTTATTATAAATTTTCAAGTTTAAATAATCATCCTGTTCCATATAAGCCATTTTTAAGATTTTTCTATAAAACTGATAAATTTAAGTTTTTAAGAACAATTCAACAATTTAAAAATGATATTTCCATTTACTATGCAAATGGACCAAAACTTGAAAACCAATCACTTGAAGAATTTTTCCAAAAAACATTATTCCCAGATGAAATTTTTGAAAATAAAGTTTTAATAATTGAGATTTTTCATTCAAATAGGATAAATAAGGAGATTTTTAAAGAATTTAGAATTTTAAGAACTTTAAAAGCATTTGCCGAGGATTTAAACGCTAAATTAAACATTTTAATTAACAATATATTTAAAAAAACGGGGATTAAGTTTAAAAGTTTAATTGGATTTGAAAGGCTTTTTTATGAAATTGAGGAAGGAACATTATTTCTTTCAAGGATTTACGATAAATTTGGATATTTATTACATTTCAGACCAAAATCTGAAATTAAAGAATTTTTTGTAAATAAATCCCAAAGTTATATATTAAATGTTTTTGCTTGTAATGGAGATTATGCTGATGGAACAATTAAAAGTTTTGATGATGACCCTTATTTGCCAACTTGGACAATTGGAATAATGCATGTTTTTGAAGATAATTTAGATATTGTTAATGATGAAATTGAAAAATTTTTGAAAATTGAAAAGAATTTTTATGTAAGTAATGAGCTTTCTGAATATAGTAAATTGGTTTTGAAATATAAAAATGTTATTTTGTATGGACCGCCAGGTGTGGGAAAAACTTATATTGCTATTAAAATTGCTAAGGAAATTTCTCAAAGAAATTGGACAATAATTCAACTACATCCAAGTTATAGTTATGAAGACTTTATAGAAGGTATAAGACCGAGAACTGATGGTGGTTTTTATATTAAAGATGGTATTTTTAAGAAAATTTGTAAGAATGCTTTAAATAGTGATGGAAATTTTGTTATTATTCTTGATGAAATTAGTAGATGTAATATAATTCAAGTTTTTGGTGAGCTTTTATATGCTCTTGAATATAGAAATAAGCCTATTATTTTGCCTTATTCAAATGAGGAATTATTAGTCCCTGAAAATTTATATATTATTGGAACTATGAATAGTGCAGATAGAAGTGTTCATAATCTTGATATTGCTTTAAGAAGAAGATTTATATTTATTGAAATTTTGCCTGATTTTAATGTAATTAGGGAATTTTACATTCAAAATAATTATGATTTTGAGACTCTTGAAAAAATTGAAAAGTTTTTTAACTTTATAAATGATTTAATAATGAGAAAACTTGGCAGTGAATTTCTAATAGGACATAGTTATTTTCTATTAGAGCCATCTGAAATAAAAAATGTTGTAAAATTTAAAATTTTGCCAATTTTAAATAGCATTCTTTCAAAAGAAGATTATAAGAAAACTGAAAGTTTTTTAAAAGAAATTGATTTATATTAGTCCCAAAATTTTCTCTATAACTCTTGGATAATAATAATGCTCAAGCTCATGAATTCTTCTTTCAACACTTTCCAAACTTTCTCCTTCTTCAATTCTTAAACACGCTTGCTCAATAATTTCTCCTTCATCAACCTTTTCATTTACCCAGTGAATTGTTATACCTGTTATTTTAACACCATATTTATACGCTCTTTCAATAGCATTTAAACCTTTAAATGCAGGAAGCAGAGATGGATGAATGTTAATAATTTTCTTAAAATATCTATTTACTATAAAATCGGGGAGAATTCTTAAATAACCTGCCAAAACTATTAAATCAAAAGGCTCAAAACTAATTAAAATTTTCAATAACTCCTCATTATATCTTTCCTTCCCAAGCTCTTTATAATTTAAACAAATTGATTTTATATTGTAATTTTCTGCTCTCTTTAAAATAAAGGCATTTGGATTATCTGAAATTACTGATAAAATTTTTAAAGGTTTTTCTTTAAAGTATTGATAAATTGCTTCAAAATTACTCCCGTAACCTGAACCCATTATAATAATTTTTTTCAAGTTTGAAATTTTAATGGATGCTTTAAAATTTAACATTATGGAAAACTTCCTTAAATTAAAAAATGATCTCCTTTCAAAACCTTACCTATCAAGCTATGATATGGAAGACTTAAACAAATTTATACAGCTATTGAATAAAGTTCTAATAGATTATAATTACCAGCTTGATTTTTATGACTATTTTATTCTTGGTGTTAGATATTATTTTAGAAAGGATTGGACAACCTCTTTAATTTATGCTGAAAAAACTATTGAGCTTGCGCCAGATTATCCAAGAGCTTACAACTTAAAAGCACTTATTTTAAAAGAACTAAAAAGATATAATCAAGCACTTGAATTCATTGAAAAAGCTATTGAATTAAATCCAAATTTATCGTTTTTATGGGATAATAAAGCAATTATTTTAGCTGATTTAGGATTTTACAAAGAAGCACTTGAATGCGAAGATAAGGCTCTTGAACTTGAAAGTGATAATATATTTGCTTTAACTAATAAAGCAAGTATTTTAAGAAAAATGGGGAAATTTCAAGAGGCTTTGGAATTACTTGAAAAGGCTTTATCTATTAAACCAAAAAGAATTCCAGCTTTACATGAAAAAGCAATTTGCTTAATTGATTTAAAAAGATATAACGAAGCAATAAAAACCTTAGACGAAATTTTAGAAATAGAGCCTAACGATTTTACAGCTTATTATAATAAGGCTTGCGCTTATAGTTTATTAAATGATAAATTAAATGCTATAAATAATCTAAAAAAAGCAATTGAATTAAATCCAGACTTTAAGTTTTTAGCTATGGATGATAAAGATTTTAATAATATAAGGAATGAAGAAGAATTTAAAAATCTGATAAAGTGATAAGGATAATATGTCCAGGAAAGACTGAGCCAAAGGAATTAAAAATTCTACAAGATTACTATTTAATGCTCATTAAAAAATGGACAAAAATTGAAATTATTGAAATAAAAGCAAAAAGCTATAAAGATGAATGTGAAAAAATTTTAAAAGCTATCAAATATAAGCCAATTTTGTTAGATGTAGAGGGAGAATTATTTTCAACAAAAGAATTTACAAAATTTTTATTAAATAATTTAAATTTTGGTATTGATTTTATTATTGGTGGTCCTTTTGGTGTTTGCGAAGAAATAAAAAAATTTAAAAAAATAAGCTTGTCAAGAATGACCTTCAATCATAACTTAATTAGAATTATGTTTCTTGAGCAAATTTATAGAGCATTTAATCCAAAATTTAACAAATAAATTTTAACTCCAAATAAATCATTATTTTCTGAAAAATAATCAAAACTTCCTAAATTCCTAATTCTTTTAAGATAATAAATTTTCAAATTCTTAAACTTAAAGCCTAAATAACTATCAAAATCTCCATTAAAAACTTCATAATTTAAATTCACAAAAAAAATGGACTTTTCAAGTTCAAGGAAAATTTTCAAATAAGGCATTTTTAAGCTATCAGATTTAACCAATCTATATTTAAAATCAAAAGATAAGAATTTAAATTTTTGATTAAAATTTAAGAAAATTTCTTCTCTTCTAAAAAATAAATCATTATCTGAAACATTTGTTGTCCATAATTCACTAATTCCAAATCCAAATCCTTTATATAAAATTTTTGAGCCTAAAATTAGCCATTTTGGATAAATTAGTTGAGTTATACTATTGGCATTTAAATATGAATATATTGTTAGCTTTTCTTTTAATGTGAATTCAACTTCATAATTGTAATTGAAATTATAAATGTAATCATTTATTGGGATGAATTTATTTATTTCAAAATTGGCACTTTTTGATATTAAGCCTAAGCTACTTCCAAAAAGAAAAAGTTTTAATGGATTTTCAGAAGGAATTTCTTTCAAATTTAATGTATCTGCACTATTTGGATTGTAAAATGTTTCAAAACCCGAGATATTTAAAAGCCATATTGAAAGAAATGGATAAAATTTTTTAAAGTTTTCACTAATTCCAAAATAAATTTCACCTTTAAATAAAAAATAATAAAAATTAAAAATAAGCCAATACTCATAATCCACATATCTTTTATTGAAAGTCCATCCAAGACCAAAATTTTTGTAATTAATTCCAAGAATATCGTATCTTTTAATATCATAAGGCTTGTAATTTATGGTATTTTCACAAAAATGCTCAACAAAAAATGAAAAATCATCAATTTTATATTTATAATAAAACCTTGAAGATAGTTGAGTTGGTGAAAATGAGCTTACATCATTTCTAAAAAAATAAATTCTTCCTTTATAAATGACTTCAAAATTCTTAAAATTGTAAGAGTTTTCAGATAAAATTAAAAACTTATAATTATAAACTCCTGATAATAAAAAATAAAAGGACAAGTTTGAGAAAAACAAGCTTTAAAATTTTAAACTTGCTGAAAGGAGGGGTGCGCCGAATTGGTAAGGCAGTGGATTTGAAATCCACCGGGGCATTGCGCCCCTTAGGGGTTCGAGTCCCCTCCCCTCCGCTTAGGAGAGGTGGCCGAGCGGTCGAAGGCGGGGGCTTGCTAAGCCTTTTCCCAGCCTAAAAGCTGGGACGAGGGTTCAAATCCCTCCCTCTCCGCTTAATAATTAAATTTTAAAAATTTATAAACTTTTTCAATTATTTCAATACCTTTTGATATTAAAATATAATCAATAGTTAAGCTTTTGGCTATTCTAACCGCATCAATAATATCAAAATGCTCTTTTATTGCATTCATATTCAAATCATCAGTTATTATTTTCCCTTTATAAGATAATAGATTTCTTAAAAGCTCAACTATAAAAAATCTTGAAAGAGTTATTGGTTTTTCCTTATCAATTGAAGGAACAAAAACATGTGCAGTCATAATATAATCAATGCCCATTTTTATAAAAAACATAAATGGCAATAAATCTTTTTTTAAATCCTTAAAACCACCAATAAATATACTCTTCTTATAATGAGGATCACCAATAGCTCTACCTTGACCTACAAAATGTTTAATACAATTTTTTATACCAACATCACTATGAGCCTTAATAAATAAACTTGAATAAAAAATTACTTTATATGGATCTTCTGAAAATGCTCTATTTTTCTTACCAATTACAGCATTTATAGGGTCATATAAATCAACAACAGGTGCGAAATTTAAATTTATATAATGTTCTTTTAGTTTCAAAGCCATATTGTAAATAATTGAATAAAAATCATAAGGATTTAAATTTGAAAGTTCCTTTGGACTTGGAATATCTTTTACGATCCAACTTGCATAACCACCTTCATTATCTGTTGCGATAATGCCTTTATAATTACTTTCTCTTATAATTTCATAAACTTTTGGCTCATTTGCTATCCAAGAACCAATAAAAATTCCAGGAATATCTATTTTAATTAGATATTTTAATTCATCTATATTTTCAAAACCCGCTATTAGCATTAAATTTCCGTTAAAATCTCTGCTTTGTTTTTTCTTACTACAACTGTGTGTTCAAAATGAGCTGATGGAGAACCATCTGCTGTTTTAATAGTAATTTTATCTTTATCATCAATTGTTTTATGACTTCTTAATGTTATCATTGGCTCAATTGCCAAAACCATCCCCTCCTTTAAAATAATTTCATCATCAGCTTCATTATAATAATTATGAACATTAGGCTCTTCATGAATATCATATCCAACGCCATGACCAACTAAATTTCTTGGTATGCCAAAACCATATGGTTTGACTGTATTTTCTATTGCTTTTGAAATGTCTGATAATTTATTTCCTTCAACTGCTTTTTCAATTCCTTTATATAATGCTAATTTTGTTATTTCAACAAGTTTAAGCACCTTAAATGGGACATTTCCAATAATATATGTCCAAGCACCATCAGCAAAATACCCACCATATTTAACACCTATATCAATTTTCACAAGTCCATTCTTTGGCAATTTTTTACCTTTTCTTGGAATTCCATGAACAATTTCATCATTAATAGAAACGCACATATAACCTGGAAATCCTTTATAATTTTTAAATGCTAATTCACCTCCTCTTTTTCTAACAAATTCAATAGCAAACAATTCAATTTCATAACTATCTAAATCTGGTTTTAAAATTTTTTCAACTTCTTTTAAAAATTCTGCTATTATTCTTCCTGCTATTCTAATTTTGCTAATTTCTTCCTCAGTTTTTATCGTTATCACTCTTCTAAAATTTCCCTTTCTTTACTTGATAAAATTTTATCTACTTCTGATATGTACTTGTCAGTTAATTCTTGTATTTTCTTTTCAGCAGATTTTCTATCATCCTCAGATATTTTCTTCTCTTTTTCCAAATTTTTAACTTTTTCCATTCCATCTCTTCTTATGTTTCTTATTGCAATTCTACTATCTTCTGCTAATTTCTGAACAAGCTTTATTAGTTCTTTCCTTCTTTCTTCAGAAAGTGGAGGTATTGGAATTTTTATAACACCTTTTTCTACTTGTGGATTTAAACCAAGTCCTGATGATTTTATAGCTTTTTCAATATCTCCAATTGCATTTTGGTCCCATGGTTGAACAATTAAAAGTCTTGGATCTGGCGCTAAAATTGATGCTATTTGATTTATTGGTATTCTACTTCCATAATAATCCACCCTTATAGATTCAAGAATAGCAGGTGTAGCTCTACCTGTTCTTACCTTTGTAATTTCGGATTTAAAGGCTTCTACCGCTTTTTTCATTCTTTCTTCAACTTCTTTATAAATATCATTTAACATAGTGCCAAAATTTTAAAGTTAAGCTTTATAAGTTATTGATTTGTCTAATAATTCTGAAATATAGATTATTTCTTATTTTCCCCGCCCACCCTGAAATTAAGCCTCCGGCTTTAAAAAACCCATTTTTCGGCAGGGGGCTTTCGCCTCCTTCAATGAACCCCCAATAAATTCAACAATTTCTTAAAATTTTTATAGGTTATTGATAGTCAATTACTTAACATTATTTATTAGACAAAGCATAAGTTATTGATTTGTCTAGTAATTCTGAAACTATTTA
>JAVVGK010000068.1:0-8074 GCA_032249175.1 Candidatus Hydrothermia bacterium
AAAATATAAAAAAATAAATAATTCCAGAATTATTGGACAATGCAAAACAATTAAATTTTTATCCTTTAAAATTTTCAAACCACACCGGGGGAGCTGGGGCAACCCGGCTGAGAGGCACCCATAAGGCGGGTGCGACCCTTTGAACCTGAACCGGGTAATACCGGCGTAGGGAAGGTGTGGGAGTTCAAAGCTCTCACAACTTCTCTTAATTAGTCTCCCCCAGTGTGAAAATATAAAAAAGGAGGTTGAGCTATGGAAAAGTTTATCACAAAAGCGATGTTGGATAAATTTTATAAAGATCTCTCAGAAGCTGTATCTGCTGATGTTTTTGTTATTGGAGCTGGTCCTTCGGGTCTTGTGTGTGCTAGGGAGCTTGCTAAGGGTGGTTTAAAGGTCTTCGTTATAGAGCAAAATAACTATCTAGGTGGTGGGTTTTGGATAGGTGGATATTATATGAATAGTATAACTATAAGAGAACCTGCCAATGAATTATTTGATGAGCTTGGAATTCCTTATGAAAAAGTTCAAGATGGATTGTATATCAGTTATGGACCTATTGCCTGTTCAAAGCTGATATATGAAACTGCTATAAGTGGTGTTAAATTTTTACAATTAACATTTCTTGATGATTTAATAGTAAAGGATAATAGGGTTTGTGGAGTTGTTGTGAATTGGTCTCCTACAAGGGCATTACCTAGAGCAATAACCTGTGTTGATCCAATAGCTCTTGAAAGTAAGTTTGTTGTTGATGCTTCTGGTCATGATGCAGTAGCTGTAAAGAAGCTTGCCCAAAGGAATTTAGTTGAAATGAAAGGTTTATATCCATTAAATGTTGAGGTTAGTGAGGAAAATATAATAAAATGGACAGGTGAAGTTTATAAAGGACTTGTTGTTTGTGGTATGGCTGTCGCGGAAACTTATGGTTTAAATAGAATGGGTCCTACATTTTCAGCAATGTTATTATCAGGTAAAAAGGCTGCAGAATTTATATTAAAGGAGCTGAGAAGATAGAATTTTCAGATGAGCTTTTTATAAAGGGTTTGATTGATGGCTCCCTTTATTTGGGAGCCCTTCAATAGGAGGTTTAAAATGACCCAAATGGAATTTGCCAAAAAGGGCAAAATTACTCCAGAAATGGAATATGTTGCTAGGAGTGAAGGAATAGATGTTAGGGAACTTATGGAACTTTTAAAGAATGGAGAAGTTGTTATACCTGCTAATAAAATTCATCTTTCAAAGAACTTAAAGAAGCTTGTAGGTATTGGGAGTAAGCTAAGAACAAAAGTAAATGTAAATCTTGGTACTTCTTATGATTTTGTAAATATAAATGAAGAGAAAGAAAAATTAAGAATTGCTATGGAATATGGTGCTGATACGGTTATGGATTTATCAACAGGTGGAGATTTAAGAAAAATTAGAAAAGAATTGATGGAAATATGTGAAATTCCAATAGGAAGTGTTCCTGTATATGAAGCAGAGTTTAGGGCAGCAAAAGAAAAAGGTTCTATATTTGATTTGGAGCCAGATGATTTTATAAAAGCAATAGAAATTCATGCAAAGGATGGGATAGATTTTATGACAATCCATGCAGGTATAACATTAGAAGGTATTAGATTTATGAAAAATCAAAAAAGAACGACTTGGATTGTTTCAAGAGGTGGAGGACTTTTAGCTGCTTGGATGCTTTTTCATAATAGAGAAAATCCTCTTTTAGAAAAATTTGATGATATATTGGATATTTGTAGAACTTATGATATTACAATAAGTCTTGGCGATGCTTTAAGACCCGGTAGTATTGCGGATAGTTTTGATAGACCACAAATTCATGAATTATTGGTTCTTGGAGAGCTTGTAGATAGATGTAGAAGAGCAGGTGTTCAAGTGATGGTAGAGGGTCCAGGGCATGTCCCCATAAATGAAATTCAAGCACAAGTATTAGCACAAAAGAAAATTACAAGAAATGCCCCTTTTTATATTCTTGGTATGCTTCCAACAGATATAGCAGCGGGATGGGATCATATAGCAGGAGCGATTGGAGGAGCAGTAGCAGGATGGTTTGGTGCTGATATGTTATGCTATTTAACACCAGCAGAGCATTTAGGTCTTCCAAGTGTAGAGCATGTTAAGGAAGGTCTTATTGCATTTAAAATTGCTGCTCATATTGCTGATTTAGCAAAAGGTATTAGGGGGGCGTATGAATGGGATTTAGCAATGTCAAGAGCAAGATATTCTCTTGATTGGGAAAGTCAAATAAAACTTTCTATTGATCCCCAGAAAGCAAGAATTATTAGAGAAGAAAGAGCAACTAAAACTGTTGCTTGCTCTATGTGTGGTCCTTTTTGTCCTATGAATTTAATAGAAAAGTTCGTTAATGATGCTAAAAAGGCAAGGGAAGAAGTAAAAGAAATGTTAAAGGAGGTTTTAGCATGATATTTTTATTCCTTCAATCTGATACAATAAAAACATATGAATTAAAGGAAACTATAATAACTTCAAGTGCTGTTAAATCATCTCCAATTTCTTATACTCAAATAAATAAGGATGAAATTTCAAAATTATATACATTTTTAGATGTTCCTTATTTGCTCTCAAGAACACCAAATTTATTCTTTTATTCAGATGCTGGAAATGGACTAAATTATAACTATATTAAAATTAGAGGATTTTCTGATAAATATATTTCCGCATTAATAAATGATATTCCTACAAATGATATTGAAAGTGGTGATATTTATTGGATAGATTATCCTGATATGTTAAGTAGTGCTTTATATATTCAAGTTCAAAGAGGAACAGGTTATGCTCCATATGGTATTTCTGCTATTGGTGGCGTTATAAATGTTGTAGGATTTAAATTTTCAGAGATTCCAAAAACTTCTATATTTGGTGGTTATGGCTCATATGGAACATTTAGATTTACATCTGAATACTCTTCAAATAACATATATGCAAGATTTTCTAAAATGAAAACAGATGGATATAGAGAAAAGTCTTGGAGTGATTTATATAGTTATTATATTGCTTTAAGGAAATCTTCAAAAAATTCAATAACTACAATTGTTTTTCATGGCGGAAATGAATATACGCACCTTGCTTATGAAGGAATAGATACAATAACACTAAAACAAAACAGAAAATATAATCCTTTAGATTTTGATGATGAAACTGATTTATTTTTCAGACCCCATTATGAGCTTCATCAAGAAAACTTCATAGGCAATTTATATATAAAAAATATTATTTATGCTATAATAGGGAATGGTAGATTTAGACAAAAGCGAAGTGGAAAATGGTATGAATACTTTTACGAACTTTGGAATGACTCAATGGGAAAAACAAAATTCAATTTAGTTAGGGAAAGGTGGGTAAATGAAGGAGATTATGGTTATATTCCAAGAATTTCTTATATTTCAAATAATTATGAATTTTCAATAGGAGCAAACTTTATATATCATAAATCAGAGCATTATGGATTAATTTTATGGGCTGATTCTCTTCCATCTTGTTGTAGAGAACCTAACAGAAAGTATTATTATTATAACCTTGACAAAGTAGTTGCTAATGCTTATCTTCAATTAATTTTAAAACCTACAAATAAACTAAAAATTCTAACAACTTATCTAAATGCTTATAATCAAAGTAAATTTTATAACTATTATCCAAGAGGAATTGAATATAATGTTTCTTACTTTTTCCCATCACCAAGATTTGGAATAAATTACGATATAAATGAAAATTTAAGTTTATTTTTAAATACATCTTTAAATTCAAGGGAACCAGGAACAAGAGAAATTTACGATGCTCAATATCCTTATTGGAATGATCCAAAGTATGATTTTGAAAACTGCTCAAATAACAAATGCTCAAATCCAAGAAAGAGACCTGAAAATGTTAGAAGTATTGAAATTGGAACAAGATATTTAAGAAATAAATTTAACTTTGATTTTAATGTTTATTATATGAATTTCAGAGATGCACTTGTATTTGGAGGGAAAGTTATAGATGGTATTCCAATTTTAACGAATGCTGGCGTTGTTGAATATAAGGGAATAGAATTTTCTTTAAATATCCCTATTTATAAATTTTTAAATCTATATACAAGTTTTAGCTATTCTGATAATAAATATATTGATTTTAAAGGGAAAGATTGGAATGGAGAATTTGATTATTCAGGAAATGTTGTTGCAGGTTATCCAAATTATTTAATTTATTTAAGTTTAGATTTTAACTATAAGAATTTAACAATGATTTTTGAAGAAAGAGGTGTTGGAAGACAATTTATAGATCCTTCAAACAAATTTACAATTGAGCCTTATTTCATAACAAATGTTATTTTTAATTATGAATTTAAAAACTTTCAGTTAAAAGGAGGTGTTTATAATGTCTTTAATACCTTATACAATCAATTTGGTTATATAAGTGATAAAAATGAGCCTTTATTTATTCCAGCTGCTGAGAGAAACTTCTTCTTAGGTTTAGGATTAAATTTTTAATCTCAAAGAGAGGAATTGTTGTTGATTTGTTAAAAATAGTCTAATAAATTTATATTTAAAATCAATTGCTAATTGGTAGTTTGAATTTTCATCTAATTTAACTCTACAGCCAAATAATGGCTTATATTCATCACAAATAGAATTTAAATTTTTATACTGATATATTGAAATAAACTTATAACCAATTTTAATGGCGTTATCTTTAAAAACCGAAATTTCTAAGCCTTCTTCATTTTCAAATTGAATTTTATAGTAATATCTTGAAATTCTAAATTCTATATTTGAGCCATCCGTTATTTGATAATTTATTGAATGATATTGATAGTAATCTGAAAAGCTTGATGAAATAGTAAAAGGATAATTTTTAAATTTTAAATAAATTGAGAATTTTTCATCAACATTTGAATAAATCCAGGAAGTATCTAAAAGTTTCTTAAAAATTAGCTTAACATAGGAAAATTCATTTTTTAAGTTAATTCCATAAGCATAATTTAAATGTTTTGATAGTAAAAGCTCAAAACTGAAAAAATTTAAATTACTTGAAATAATAAATGATGGATTTTCGTTTCCAAAGATAGATATGAATGAATTTTTAAAATTATAGCAAAATAAATAATTTTTTAAACTATCAGCAAAGAACTCAAAATTTTTAAATTTCAAGAATAATGCTAAATTATTATAGAAATGAAACCCATTATTTATGCTATTTTTAAAATAGCTTCTTGATATTAAACCTAAGCCCTTTGAGATATAAAAATTTCCAAAATAAAAGTTTTGATAATTTAAGAAGAAATATCTTTCTGAAAATTTTACCGAAAAGTTATTGTATTTTAGATTTATCCTAAATTTGTAAATTAAATTTGAATCGTAATTAAAGGCAATTAAGAAATTAAAAGTTTTATTTTCTTTTTTTGATATAAAGATATAATTTCTTAAAATTTCTCTTTCAATTGAGCTTAATTTTAAACTTTCGGCAAATTCATTAAAGGATTGATATGGTCTTTGTTTTAAAATTTTTTGTATATCTTCTTCTGTAAAAAATGGAATAGAATTTAATTCTTCATATTTGGCATTATTTATGTCAATTGTTTGAATTTCAAGGCTATCAAAAGAAACATCTGTAATAAGTAAGAGCAATAATGGTTTTAGCATCCTTTATTTCATTATTTTTTATCATTTCATAAACTTTTTCTATATCAATCCAAATAATTTCAATATCTTCTTCCTCTTCTGGATTATTTTTTGTAATTTCAAAATTATCTGTATAGAATAGATGAATGATTTCAGAGCAATATCCAGGTGCAACGAAAAATTTAATTAAAAATTTTAGCTCATTTGCTTTTATTCCTGCTTCTTCTAATAATTCTCTTTTAGCAGTTTCAATTGGCGTTTCATTTTCTTCAAGTGTTCCTGCAGGAATTTCAATCAATTTTTCTCTTGAAGGGTGTCTATATTGCCTTACAAATAAGAATTGGTTATTTTTTTTAACAAGAATAGCAACAGCTCCTGGATGATATATTACATCTCTTAAAATTTTTTTATTGTTTATCGTTAGTTCTTCACTTCTAACTTCAAAGACTTTGCCTTTATAAATTAACTTATTCATAAGCAACTTGTATTGTATTTATGAAACCATATTCAGAAAGTGATCTTATTCCATAACCAATTTTATACTTTTTAAAATTAATCTCAATTCCTGCTAAAAATCCCGTTAATAGATCCTTAGATATGTTAAAGTCGCTATATCTATTTGAATATGAAATATAAAAATTTAAACTTCTTGAAATTGTTTTTTTATAGGCAATATTGTAAATAGTTTTATAGCCCAATTCATAAGAGATGTTAATGCTAAAATTTTTATAATTTCCATTTATGCCAAAAATTATGGGTGTGTTAAGTCCAAGATAATCAAAAAATAAGTTTAAGTTTAAATTTTTAAATGTTTTTGAATAATATGCTCCAAGGCTTAAATTTAAATCATTTTTAATAATGCTTTCATAATGAACATTAAATTTAAAATAGTTTTTATATAATGAGAAGTTTATAAAGTTAGCATAAAATTCGCCGATGAAATTTCCGTTTTCATCAAACTTTTCAATTTTTCCAGAATTTAAATAATTTAAATAAAAAATTAAATTGTTTTTTAGATTATATGAAATTGAGCCAAAATTTATATCTGCTATGTAATTGCTTACAGAAAAAATAAATTTTTCCTTTGGAATAAAAAATTTATCATAGATTTGCTCATAAAGAGAATATCTTATTATTGGTGATTCCATAAATGAAATTAACATTTCAATCATATTCATAAAATCCTTTTTTTGTTTTCCTTCCAAGATAACCTGCTTCAACCATTTTTATTAAAAGTGGAGCAGGTCTATATTTTGGATCTTTAAAGTTTTCATACAAAACATTTAAAATATCTAAAACAACATCAAGACCTATTAAATCTGCTAATTGAAGCGGCCCCATTGGATGATTCATACCAAGTTTCATTATATTATCAATTGATTCTTTATCAGCAATACCTTCTCCAAGAGCAAATATAGCTTCATTTATTAAAGGCATTAAAATTCTGTTTGATATAAATCCTGGAAAATCTTTAACAACAATTGGAACTTTGTCTAAGGTTTTTGAAATTTCAACAATTTTGTTAACTGTTTCATCACTTGTTATAAATCCTTTAACAACTTCAACAAGTTTCATAACAGGAACAGGATTAAAAAAGTGCATTCCAATAACATTTTCAGGTCTATTTGTAGCTTTTGATAATCTTGTAATGGATATACTTGAAGTATTACTTGCTAAAATAACATCTTTCTTAGTTATTTTGTCAAGTTTTGAAAAAATTTCCTTTTTTATTTCTTCTTTTTCTACTACTGCTTCAACAACAAGCTCAACTTCTTTAAAATCTTCTAAATTTTTTGTTGTTTTTATTCTACTTAAAATTTTTTCTTTATCTTCTAATTTAACAATTCCTTTTTTAATTTGCCTATCAAGATTTTCAGAAATTGTTTTTATTGCTTTTTGTAAAATTTCATCGGATATATCGCATAAAAGAACATCATATCCATATTGAGCAAAAACATGAGCTATACCATTTCCCATAGTTCCTGCTCCTACAACACCAACAAGCATAGTTTTGAAATTTTAAAGCACTTTGCTTTGATATATAAAAGTTTGTACTTTATAATTTTCAAACTTACAAAATGGCTCTAAAATCGGACAAATGGATTGAGGAAATGTGTATAAAATATAAAATGATTGAGCCATTTGAAAAGAATCTAATTAGAAAAGGCGTAATTTCTTATGGTTTATCCTCCTATGGTTATGATATTAGGGTTGCTGATGAGTATTTAATTTTTACAAATGTTTATTCAACAATTGTTGATCCTAAAAATTTTGATAACAAATCATTTATATATCATAAAGGCAATTATTGTATAATACCACCAAATTCTTTTGTTTTAGCAAGGAGTGTTGAATATTTTAGAATTCCAAGAAAAGTTCTTGGTATATGTATTGGTAAAAGCACTTATGCTAGGTGTGGAATTATTGTTAATGTAACGCCATTAGAGCCT
>JAVVGK010000069.1:0-8048 GCA_032249175.1 Candidatus Hydrothermia bacterium
TTTATAGTTGTGTTTGAATTTTTCTTTGCTATTATTTTTGAATAACCATAATAATATGAAATTATTGAATCATTTGTTCCAATTCTTTTGGACATAACATAAGATTCAAATGGTTGAGCTTCACCAAAGAAAACAAAAAATGAATAAGGATCATTATAATAATTAAATGTATCAAGATGAAAAGCATATCCATTTATTTTATATCTAATCTCATATTGTTTGTTATTTCTTGTGATTGTATCTACTTTATCACAACTGAATAAAATGCCTGTTGCGTTGTATATTCCATCTTTGTCAGTATCAGTATCATAAATAGGATCTACAAAGCTCCTACAATAGCTCAAATCTATTAAGCTATCATTTTGATATAAGAAGAAACCGCCTGTGTATCTTGTCCTGAACATTCCTCCAAAATTAGGCTCCAAAATTGCTTGAAAAGACATAACAGGAATTGAAGAAGATCTTTCAATAGCAATTTGAATATCAGGATTAGGAGAAGGCTCAGATGGACTTTCAGACTTTTTTGAGCAAGAAAAAATAGCAATGGTTATGATGATAATTTTTAGTTTTTTCATAATGCTTGAAAGTTTAAAGGATAAACTATAAAATTTTATATAATGAAGAAGTTTCTTATAGTTTCATATTATTTTCCGCCTTATGGACCACCTGTTGGATATTTAAGAATATATAAAATTGCTAAATTTTTAAAAAATAAAGGAAATGATGTTTTAATTTTTTCAAATAAGGGTGAGGAAAAAATAGAAACGAATTTAGGAAAAGAAATTAATATCATTTGGATAGAAAATGAGCCAATAAATAAGAAAATTAAGGATAAATTTAAATTTTTAAAATTCATAGGTTGGCCAGATAGAAGAATAACATTTTTTTTAAAAGGTTTTAAAAAATTTAAAAGTTTAATTAAAGAATATAATCCCGATTATGTTATTATAACAGCTCCTCCATTTAGCACCTTGTTATTTTCTTTATTTGTTCCAAAAAATAAGTTAATAGTTGATTTTAGAGATATTTGGACATATAATCATTTAGGTTTAATAAATTCCCCAATTCAAAAATTTTTATCAGAAACATTTGAAAAATATATTTTAAAAAAATCAAAAATTGCCCTTGTTTTAAACAGAAAAGCAAAAGAATATCTTGAGAAAAAATATAAATTAGGAAATATATATATTCTTCCTCATGTTTGGGATAGTTCTATTATAATAGAACAAAATAAAAACAAATCACATTTTTTAAGAATTGGACATTTTGGAACAATTTATAAAATCCAAGGTTTAGAGAAATTTTTCAAAGCTATAAGCAATTTATATGAAAATTTGAAATTTAAAATATATTTATATGGTCTTATTAAAGATGAAACAATAGATGAAATTATGAAATTTCCATTTGTTGAATATAAAGGAAAAATTCCCTTTGAAAAAATAAAGGAAGTTGAAATTGATGCTTTTTTAGTCTCCCTTGATAGAATAAAAGGTCATGAGCTAATAAGCACAAATAAAAGTAAAGAGTTATTAGCTTTCAGAAAACCAATTTTAGCAATTATTCCAAAGGATAATGTAATGTTTGAAGAATTTTTAGAAATTGGAAACATTTATTTGGCAGATATTGATAATAGTAATGAAATTAGAGAAGTTTTCTTGAAGCTTTATTATGATTGGGAAAATGATAAATTATTAATTCCAAAAAATATAGAAAAATATAAGGATATAAATGTTTTTGAAAACTTTTATAAAGAGCTTTAAAATTTTCATTTGATTTCAGAAATTGGAACATTAACATTAGCATTAGCATTCATATTTATTATATATAGCTTTATTTCTTCAATTATTGGAAATTTTTTTAAAAAGGAAAAATTTTTAATATCTTCAAAAAGGGCTTTAATTTTATCATTTATTTTCATTCTTTTAGCATCAATATATCTTATTTTTGCACTTATTATTAAAGATTATTCAATATATTATGTTGCTCTTCAAGTGACAAATTCAACACCAATTATTTATAGAATTGCTGGATTTTGGGCTGGAATGGATGGCTCTATGTTATTTTGGAATTTGATTTATGGAATTTATGTAATGTTATTTTTAAACTCAAATTTTAAGAAATATAAAGAAATCTATAATTTTTCAATTTTTTCAATGATTGTCGTTTATTTATTTTTCATAAGTGTTTCTTTCTTATTTTCAAATCCATTTAGAGAAAGTCCTCAAATTGTAAGTGATGGAAGAGGCTTAAATCCTCTACTTTTTACTTGGTGGATGCATGTTCATCCTTTAAGTTTATATCTTGGCTATACAGGAATTGCTATTCCATTTTCAATAATAATTGGTGCTTTAATTTCAAAGAATTTTAGTAAAGAGATATTTAAAGATTTGAAGAAATGGATAATTTTACCATGGATATTTTTAACAATTGGAATATATTTTGGAGGGAGATGGGCTTATTTAGAACTTGGATGGGGTGGTTATTGGGCTTGGGACCCAGTTGAAAATGCTTCTTTTATTCCTTGGCTAACATTAACTGCTCTTATTCATTCAATTATATTATCAGAAAAATTTGGAATGTTTAAAGTTTGGAATGTTTTTCTTACAATTTTAACATTTATATTTGTTCTAATGGGTACATATATTACAAGAAGTGGTGCTTTAATATCAGTTCATAGTTTTGCTCAAAGTGAGCTTGGAGGAATTTTTTTTGGATTTATAATAGTTATTTTAATTTTTTCACTTATATTATTTTTTAAAAATTATAATTTTTTAAAATCAGATAAATCAATTGATAATTTGCTTTCAAGAGAAGGTTTTTATTTATTAAATAATTGGATACTTGTTATTATAGCATTTATCGTTGCTTTTGGAACACTATTTCCATTTATTTCAAACATTATTTTAAAAGAGCAAATTGTTGTTGGCTCAACATTCTTTGAAAAATCAACATATATTCCATTTATCATTATGCTATTTTTAATGTCATTTGCTCCATATATACCTTATGAAAAAATTCCAAAAAATTACTTAAAGAGATTTTTTATTCCCATTGCTTTGTCATTTATAACTACTTTAATTTTACTAATGGTTTTCAAAACTTTTGATTTTATTGTTCTTGTTTCTTTTCTATCAATTTTCTTGATTATATTCAATTTTATATTTTTTGAATTGAAAACATTAAGACCTGGAATGATTGTTCATCTTGGAATTGCTATATTATCCATAGGCATTATAGCAAATAACTTATTTAAGGAAAGGAAAGAAATTATTCTAAAAAAGAATGAAAGTTTTCAATTCTTAAATTATAAAATTACATTTGAAGATGTTAAAAATGGATTTGAAAATGATTATTCTTATAATAAAGTTAAACTAAAAATTGAGCATAATAAAAAAATTATTGAAAGTGAGCCAGAGCTTAGATTTTATCATAAATGGAATATGAAAACACCAGAAGTAGATATTATAACTACAATTAAAGGTGATATATATATAGCAATTGGTGAAGTTGATGAAGAAAATGATAGATTATATTTGGTTTTATTCTTTGAGCCATTTATTCAAATTGTTTGGCTTGGACCAATTATTATGATAATAGGGGGCTTAATTTTAGCCTTTAAACTTTTAAAACTTGATATTTTTAATCGTTCAGTTAGATACATTGAGAGTAGGTGATGTTTTACAAATAGATTTTATTGGTTATAATTATCAAGTAAAAACAATAATAGATAACGATGGTTATGCTTTAATTCAACCATTTGGATATTTTAAACTTGCTAATGTTGATTTAATTTCTGCACAAGATAGTATATTTCAAAAAATTAAGGATATTTATCCACTTGCTAAAATATCTATTATTATATTAAATAAAATTCCTCCAAAAGTTTATATTATGACAAATAAGGAATTATCTGCAGTAATTGATTATCAGAAAGGGATGGATATTAGGTTTGTTTTATTTTCAAGTGGTAAATTTCAAGATGAAAAAGTAGAAAGAGTTATTTTAATTAGGAATAATAAAGCATTTGTAATTAGAAAGGAAAATTATGATTTTCAATTAATGCCAGATGATATTATTAAAGTTTATTTAAAGGAAGAATTTAGATGGCAAGATTTACTCCCATTTTTAAATTTCTTAACTAGTACAATATCGCTTTTGATTTTATTTGGCATAATAACACCAAGATGAAAGTTAAAGATAACTTAGTAATTGAAATTATTGAGGATAAGTATGTAATATATGACCCTTTAAATGATAAATTAATTAGTTTAAATTTAAGTGCTTCTTTGATATTTGAATGGATTTTGAAAAATGAAAAGGTTGAAGATATGATAAAAAAATATGTTGAAATTTATAATGTGAATGAAAATAAGGCAAGAGAAGATATTGAAAATTTAATAAATGAACTTAAAAAGGAGGAAATAATATATGATTAAAAGAGTTTTAGTTGCTAATAGGGGTGAAATAGCAGTCAGAATTATATATGCTCTTAAAGAGCTTGGAATAGAAAGTGTAGCGATTTATTCATCAGCTGATGAAAATTCGCTTCATGTTATGCTTGCTGATTATGCAATTAGAATAGGTCCTCCATCTCCAAAAGACAGCTATTTAAATATGAGAAATATTATTGCTGCTTGTGAAATAGCAGGGGCAGATGCAATTCATCCTGGATATGGATTTTTAGCAGAAAATCCAGAATTTGCTGAAATGTGTAGAGACCATAATATTATATTCATAGGACCTCCCCCTGAGGCTATAAGGGCTATGGGTGATAAAATTCAAGCAAAAAAAATTATGAAAAAGGCTGGGGTTCCTGTTGTTCCTGGAAGTGATGACCCTATTGAAGACCCAAATGAAGGTTTAAAAATTGCTAAGGAAATTGGTTTTCCTGTTATTATTAAAGCAGCAGCAGGTGGAGGTGGAAGAGGAATGAGACTTGTTAATGATGAAAAGGAATTTATAAATGCATTTTTATCTGCAAGTAATGAGGCCTTAAATGCGTTTGGTGATGGTAGAGTCTATATAGAAAAGTATTTGGAAAAGCCTAGACATATTGAAATTCAATTACTTGGAGATAAATATGGAAATATAATTTATCTTGGAGAAAGAGAATGCTCAATTCAGAGAAGACATCAAAAAATTATAGAAGAAGCTTTAAGTCCTGCTTTAAGTGAAGAAAAAAGAAAGTGGCTTGGGGAAATAGCGGTAAAGGGAGCAAAAGAAATTGGTTATTATTCTGCTGGAACGATGGAATTTTTAATGGATAAAAATGGAAATATATATTTTATTGAAATGAATACAAGAATACAAGTTGAGCATCCAGTGACTGAAATGATTACAAATGTTGATATTGTAAAAGAAATGATTTTAATATCAGCAGGAGAAAAATTAAGATATAAGCAAGAAGATATAAAATTTAAAGGTCATGCTATTGAGGCAAGAATAACAGCAGAAGACCCTGAAAGGAATTTCACACCAACTGCTGGTAAAATTGATTTTGTTCATAAACCAGGAGGTCCTGGAATAAGAATTGACAGCCATATATATTCAGGTTATGTAATTCCACCTTATTATGATTCTTTAATTGCTAAACTCATTATTTGGGATGAAAATAGAGAAAAAGCAATAAAAAGACTAAAAAGGGCATTAGAAGAATTTGTTATAAGAGGTGAAGGAATTAAAACAATTATTCCATTACATTTAAAAATAATAGATAATGAAAAATTTAAAAAAGGAGATATTCATACGAACTTTTTAGAAGAAGTCCAATTGTAAATAGCATTTGATACTACAAAAATATCAGATAAAGACATAGCAATAGCAGACCATATTGGATTAAAATGAATGTAAAATCCTGCAAATGGTATTAAAATAATGTTATAAATAAATGTCCAAAATAAATTCCATCTCATTTTATTGCTTGCTATTTTTGAAATTTCAATTGCCTTATAAATATTTTCAATATCATTTTTAAGTAGAATAATATCTCCACTTTCCTTTACAATATCAAGGGCATTTGAAACTGCAATTGATAAATCCGATTTTGATAGAACAATAGCATCATTTATTCCATCACCAATATATAAAACTTTATTTCCTTTTGACTTAATATCTTCAAGAATTTTAACCTTATCAAATGGACTTAAATTAGCATAAAATTCATCTATATTTAATTCATTACAAACATTTTTAACATTTTCATAACTATCACCACTCAAAACTATGATTTTATATTTTCTCTTTAAAGAATTTATCAAACTTTTAGCATTTTCTTTAATTTCATCAATAAATTCAATTTCAAAAATACCAATATCTTCAATATAATATGCTAAATCATAAGTTATTTTTATATTTTCCCTTTGAAAAATTTTTTTATTTCCAATAATAACCTTCTTTCCATTAACAAAACCTCTAATGCCCTCCCCTTTTATATATTCAAAATTTTTAACATCATAAAATTTATTTCCATTATAAGCATTTAAAATTGCTTTTGCTATTGGATGATCATTATATCTTTCAATTGATGCTAAATATATTAAATGCTCATAAGGAATTTTTGTTTTTAATGTTAAATTTCCTTTTGTAAGTGTTCCTGTTTTATCAAAAATTATAACATTTATTAAATTTGCTCTTTCTAATGCTAATGAATTTTTAATAATAATCCCATTTTTTAAACCTTTATTTATAGCAACTGCTATAACAAGAGGAATTGCTATTCCAATAGCACAAGGACAAGCAATTACAAGAACTGAAATAAAACTTAATAATGCTCTTTCCATTCCAACATTAAATAATTGAAATATAAAAACAAATATAGCAAATAAAATAACTATTGGTGTAAAAACAGAGGAAACTTTATTAGCTAAATTTTCAAGAGAAGATTTTTCTCTTTGAGCATATCTTGAAAGCTTTAAAATTTCATTCAAAATTGTTTTATTTCCTACTTTAAGGGCTTTTGCTTTAATATAACCTTCTTTTAAAATTGTCCCTTCAAAAATTTTATCACCCTTTGATTTTTTTATTAATTTAAATTCACCACTAAAAGCACTTTCATCAAAATATCCTTCTCCCTCAATAATTTCCCCATCTGCTATAACCATATTTCCTTCCTTTATAATAAAAACATCACCTTCTTTTAATTTTGAGATTTCAATTTCTTTTTCAATTCCATTATCCAAAATTATTGCTTTTCTTGGCTTTTTGATATATAAATTCTTTAAATTTTCAAAAACTTTAAATTTTGCTCTTGTTTCAAAAAACTTTCCAATCAATATAACACTAATTATAATTCCACTTGTTGAAAAATAAACATGTTTAAAAATAGTTGGATTTATAAAATATAAAAGTGAACCAAAGAATGCAGATAATGTTCCAATAGAAATTAAGACATTCATATCAAAATTGAAAAATTTAAGCGACTTTATAGCATTTTTTATAAAATAAAAACCAAAATAAAATTGAATTGGAATTACAAGTAATAATTGAATAATTGGATTTAAAGGGATTGAAAATTCATGAAGAAGTAATGGAAATGCTAAAATTGATGAAAAAATAGCTCTAAATTTAATGTCATTTAATTCCTTTTTTCGCTTTTCATATTCAATATCAAATGAACTTTTTTCTTCATCTAAAAGATATCCTTCATATCCAAGTTTATTTAAATTTTTTATAATTTCATTAGCTTCTATTAATGTTTCAACTTTTAATGTTTTCGTATGAAAATCATAAAAATAACTTAAAATTAAGTTTTCATTCTTTAAATAATTTTCTAAATTTTCATCAAAATTCTCTAAATAAATTTTATAGTTTTTAGAAATAATTTCATAACCAATACTATCAAGCTCTTTCTTAACTTTTTTAAAATCAAAATCATCTGAAAATTCCATAGTTAATAATTCACTTGCTAAATCAATATCAATAAAATAAGCGCCCTTTTTAGAATTAATAACATTCTTAACTGTCCTAACACAATTAGCACATGTAAGACCTTTAATTGGTGCTTGAATTTTCCTTTTCATAACTTAAAAATTTTAAAGCCAATAAAATAA
>JAVVGK010000070.1:0-7817 GCA_032249175.1 Candidatus Hydrothermia bacterium
AATTCTGAAAAGCTTTAAAATTTTAGTATGTTTCTTTATCTTATTAACTTTACAAGAGAAGATGTTTATTTTGTTGATCAGAGTTTAACATATGTCGTTGTTTTCACAGTAAATAAGAGGGATAATAAAGGAAGTGTTGTTAGATATTATAATAAAAATTACAATCCAAATTATGTGATGTACGCTAGACCATTTGGATACAAGTGGAGTTTGTGTAAAGATCCTGATGGTGTTGAAAGGATGTGCTTGGATTTCCCTGATGCTTATTCATTTTCCGTTTTACAGAAAGATACCTCTTCAATTTATATAAAAAAAATAACCGAAATTTCAGATTCACTTATACCAGCAAATATAGATAGGAATGATAGCACAATTTATGTTTTTAACGCAAATGCGAGAATTTTTAAAGATCTTTATGAAGAGCTTGCTATGGTTATTGTCTTACCTTTAAAATTTCAAATTGTGGGATATTACTCAACAAGTGAAGGTAAGTGGAAACAGGTAGGAAATACATTAGCATATTATGGCTCAAAAGTGCCATCAAATAAAATATATGTATTTTTTAAAGCAAAAGAAGATACATTATATAGAGAACTTGTAAAACTAATTCAAGAAGAAAGAGAAAAGAAAGAAGAGATAACTGTTGAAAAGACGGAAAGAGGTTTATTAGTAAGGCTTCCAGAAAGTATATTATTTGAAAGTGGTTCAGCAGAAATTAAGGAGAGTGGTAAAGAAGTTATTAAAGAAATTTATAAAAAATTAGACTTTTCAAAAATTAAAGAATTAAGAGTAGAAGGTCATACTGATAGTATTCCAATAATTGGAAAATTAACAGAGAAATATCCTACCAATTGGGAACTTTCAACAGCAAGGTCATCCGCTGTTGTTAGGTATTTAATTGAGCTTGGCGCACCAAAGGAAAAGTTAGCAGCTGTTGGTTATGCTGATGCAAGACCTATTGCAAGTAATTCAACAGTAGAGGGAAGAGCAAAAAACAGGAGAGTTGAATTTATTATTATAAATGAGGAAAAACAGCAACAAGGAGGTTAGGGTATGTTAAGTTTAACACTTTATATAATTGGCTATTCAAGGGAGGATGTATATTATATTGATCCATCTCTAAGATCTGTAATTGTTTTCACAACAACCAAAAGACCTCAAAAAGGCGGTCTCATAAGATACTATGTAGAAAACTATAATCCAAACTACATCGTTTATGCTAAACCTGACAATTATGCTGTATCAAAATGTAAAGATCCATTTGGAAATCAAAAATTATGCGTTGAATTTCCTCCATCATTTTCATTTACTATTCTTCAAAGAGATTCTGCTTTACTTTATATGGTTCCTGCAAGTCAAGTAAAAGATGAAATTTTACAAAAATTAAATATAAGTAAGGATAATGCTGATCAGTATTATGTTATGAAAACAACAGCACAACTAATAGGTGATCCCGAAAAAAGGAGAAGAGGAATTGTTCTTTATGATTATATATCACTTTCATTTGTATTTCCATATGGATTTGAAATATACAATTACTATTCAACAGCAGAAGGTAAGTGGAAACTTGTCGGTTCTACTTTAAATTATTATTCAACAAGAATTCCACAAACTGATATTTATATTGCCTTTAAACCTGTATATGATACACTTGTTAAAGAGCTTGTAAAGACAACAGGTGAAGAAAAGGAAAAGAAGGAAGAAGTTGTTTTAGTTGAAGCAAAAGCCAAAGGACCTGAGATTACTCTCTTAAAGGAAGAAATTAAATATCCTGTTGGTGTTGCTGAATTAACGGAAGAAGATAAAAAGCTAATTAGGGATATTTACAAAAGCATAAATTGGAATGAAATTAAAGAAGTTATAGTTGAAGGACATGCAGATCCAAGACCAATTAGAGGGGCATTAGCAAAAAAATATCCTTCAAATTGGGAGCTTTCTATATTTAGATCATTAAATGTTGTTAAGTACTTAATTGAGCTTGGAGCACCTCCTGAAAAAATTAGAGTAGCAGCAGCAGGTGAATTTAGACCAAAATATCCAAATGATAATGAAGAGCATATGGCAGGCAACAGGAGAGTAAATTTTTATGTAGTTAAATGAAAATTGAAAAAATTCTGATTTACGATTTTGGTAGTCAATATACACAACTTATAGCAAGAAAAGTTAGAGAGTTAAATGTTTATTGTGAAATTGTCCCTCCTGATTATTTTGGAAATTTTGAGAATGTTATTGGAATTATTTTAAGTGGAAGTCCTTATAGTATATATGAAAAAGATGCTCCTGATGTAAATAAGGAAATTTTTAATTTAGGAATACCTATTCTTGGAATCTGTTATGGATTACAAATAATTGCTAAGCATTTTAATGGTGAAGTTGCTCCATCTGATAAGAGAGAATATGGAAAAACGAAATTAGAAGTTATTAGTAATTCACTTTTATTTGATAATTTAGAAAAAGATTTTTTTGTTTGGATGAGTCATGGTGATAAACTGACGAAATTACCAAATGGTTTTAAAGTAATAGCAAGAAGTGAAAATTCTGAATTTTGTGCAATTGAAAATAAACATATATTCGGTGTTCAGTTTCATCCAGAGGTTCAGCATACTCAATATGGAAAAGAAATTCTAAAAAATTTTTTATATAAAATATGTAATGCGAAAGGAGATTGGAATTTAAGTGAATTTATAAATGAGAAAATAAAAGAAATAAGGGAAATTGTAGGAAAAGAGAATGTTATTTTAGCGCTTTCAGGAGGGGTAGATTCAACTGTTCTTGGAAAACTTTTAGAAATTGCCCTTGGAGAAAATTTATATTTAGTTTTTGTAGATACAGGATTATTAAAAGATTATGAGAGTGAAAAATTAAAAAAGATATTTAGTAAAAACTTATTTATTTTAAATGAGAAAGAAGCATTTTTAAGTGCTTTAAAGGGCATTATTGATCCAGAGGAAAAAAGAAAAACTATTGGAAGGAAATTTATTGAAGTTTTTAGAAAATTTATTAAAGATAATAATTTGAAGATAAAATTTTTGGCACAAGGGACACTTTATCCAGATGTTATTGAATCAAAACAAGTTGTAGGACCTTCTGATAAAATTAAAACCCATCATAATGTTGGAGGTCTTCCAGAAGATTTAGAATTTGAGCTTACTGAGCCATTTAAATTTCTATTTAAAGATGAAGTTAGAAAAATTGGGAAATTATTAAACTTGCCCGATGAAGTAATATATAAACATCCTTTCCCAGGTCCTGGTTATGCTGTTAGAATAATTGGAGAAGTGAATGAGGAAAAACTAAAAATTATTAAAAAAGCTGATATTATTGTAGAGGAAGAGGTTAAAAAATTTAATTTGTATAATAAATTATGGCAAGCCTTTGCAGTATTACTTGATGTGAAAAGTGTAGGAGTTATGGGAGATAGGAGGACTTATGAATATGCAATTGCTATAAGGATTGTTGAAAGTGAGGATGGAATGACTGCAGATTGGTCAAAAGTTCCCTATGAGCTATTGGAAAAAATCAGCAATAGGATAACTAATGAAGTTAAAGGTGTTAATAGAGTTGTTTATGATATAACATCAAAACCACCTGCTACAATTGAATGGGAATGAAAAGAATTTTTAAATTACTAATTTTTATTTTTGTTATTATTATTTTCGCTATATTTATAAAAAATTTTATAAATTCAAAAAAACCATACTATATTGAGCTTGAATTATCTTCAATAAATGAGGATTTTATTAATTTAAAAAATTTTCCAATTTTTCCATTTTATGAGCAAAATGAAACATTTTCTACATTAATTTTAAAACTTTATAAGATAAAGGATGATGAAAAATTCAAACTTCTTATTTTAAATTTAACAAATTATAACTTCAATTGGGAGCAAACTTATGAATTAAGAAAAATTATTAAGGAAATTAAGAAAAAAAGAGAAGTGATATGTTATTCTGATAGTTATAATCAAAAATCTTATTATTTAGCATCTGCTTGCTCAGAAATCTACATGGCAAATGGCTCAATTGTACAAATTCCAGGAATTTATACGGAAATTTTATTTTATAAGGAACTTTTTGATAGTTTAAAAATAGATATATTTCCTATTCAATTTGAAGAATATAAGTCTGCATTAGAAATTTTAACAAGGAAGGAGCCAAGTCCTTTTTATAAGGAGCAAATTGAAAAGGTTTTAAATTTCCATTATGATGAATTAAAAAAAGCTTTAATTGAAAGAGGAATTAAAAATCCAGATAGTTTAATAAATATAGGTTTCTTTTATTCAGATGATGCTAAAAAATTAAATTTAATTGATGATATTAAATATCTTGATGAACTTTCAGAATATAAGAAACATTTAAGAAAAGGCTCTTTGCCAGAAATTAAAGAATTTTCAAATAATAAAATAGCAGTTATTGGTGTAGAGGGAACAATAACAAGTGAAGATTATTATAATCCATTTGATAAAACCAGAACCATAGGTAAAAATTTTGTAAAATTACTTAGTAAAATAAGGAAAGATAAAAGTGTGAAAGCGGTTTTAATAAGAATAAATAGTCCTGGTGGTTCTTCGTTAATGAGTGATATAATTTCAAGAGAAATAAAATTATTAAGTAAGGAAAAAGAAGTTGTAATTTCAATGGGAAGAGTATGCGCAAGTGGTTGTTATTATATAAGTGCTTATTCAAATAAAATTTTTTCTGAGCCTTTTACAATAACAGGCTCTATTGGTGTCATATTTGCCAAGGTTTCAACTGATGAATTTTATAGGAAAAAATTATTTATAAATCCTTATATTTTAAAGAAAGGGGAGCATTCAGATATCTTTTCTTCAAGGAAATTAAGTGAAGTTGAAAAGGAAGGTATGAAAAACTTAATTCATAAAGTTTATGAAGATTTTATAAGAGTTGTTAGTGAAGGCAGAAAAATGAGTATAGATAGTGTTAGAAAGTTAGCAAAAGGTAAAATTTATCTTGGAGAAGAAGCTTATAAATTTGGGATTGTTGATACAATGGGAGGATTTTTGGATGCTTTAAATTATTTGAAAAAAGAATATAAAGATGTAAGTTTTGAATTTTATAGTAGGGAAATTGATATTGATTTAAATTTGTTTAATTTAGGTTTAAGAGAAAATATTTTATTTATTGAGCCTTTGTTTTTATTTGGAGATTTTGTAAAGCCCTAAGGGACAATTTTCACAATCCATTTTATGTTTTTTACAAAATTTTTTACCTGTAATGACAAATAGTGCATGAAATTCTTTATAAATTTCAATATCTTTTGGGATGTTGTTTTCAATAAACTGCTTATATTCATAATAATTTTTAAATTTAATATTATGCCTATTTAAAATTCTTATCGTGTAGTTATCAATTACAAAACTAAATCTATCAAAAACATATAACATTATACAATCTGCTGTTTCATTACCAATTCCTTTAATTTTTAGTAATTTTTCTCTTAATTCAAAATCATTTAAATAACTTAAACCTTCAAATCCTTTATTCTCAATTAAAAATTTTAAGAAATTCTTAATTGTTTTTACCTTGGAATTGTAAAATCCACAAGGTTTTATAATTTCTTTCAGTTTTTCATTATCTAAATTATATATTTTTTGTGCGTATTTTAGATAATTATTTTCACTTTTTGGAAGTAGGTTTAAATGTTTTAATTTTTCTATTGATTTTTCTACATTTCTCCAACTTGTATTTTGTGTTAATATAGCAGAAATTGCTATTTCAAGCTTGCTATCACCTGGCCACCAATTTTGTTTTCCAAAATAATTTAAAAGTTTCTTATAATATTCATAAATTAATAAAGTGTGATAGTGGTCCATGACCTTTTCCAATATCTAAACTATTTTCAATAGCAAATTGAAGATATGCTCTTGCTATTCTTATTGATTTTATAATATCTCTACCTTTTGCTAAGTTAGCAGTTATAGCAGCAGAATAAGTGCAACCTGTTCCATGGGTATTTTTCGTTTCAACAAAAGGATAAATTAATTCAATAAATTCATTATTATAATAAATTAAATCAATAACTTTATTTTCAAATGGCATATGTCCTCCTTTGATGATTACACATTTGGCACCAAAATTGCTTATGATTTTCGCACATTCTTTCATATCATTTAAAGATTTTATTTCCATATTTGTTATAGCCTTTGCCTCATTTATATTTGGTGTTATTATTAGTGCTAATGGGATAATTTCTTTTATTAATGCTTCAATAGCACTATCTTTAAGAAGTTTATCTCCGCTTTTTGCTACCATTAAAGGATCAACAACAACATTCTTAATTTTAAAATCTTTTATTGCTTTTGCTACTGAAATAATAATTTCTTCATTTGATAACATTCCCGTTTTTGCTGAATCTATTCCTATATCTTCCGCTATAACTTTTATTTGATTATAAACGAATTCTCCTGTTGCATCGTAAATATCATAAACACCAATTGTATTCTGTGCTGTTAAAGATGTTATAACACTTAAACCATATACACCAAAAGCAGAAAATGTTTTCAAATCTGCTTGAATGCCTGCCCCACCCCCACTATCACTTCCAGCTATTGTAAGTGCTTTTGGAATCATTTTAGAATTTTAAAGGTTAAACTTTAAAATTTTTTAATGGAAATAAATTTATTTTTTGTTGGAGGTTATGTTAGGGATAAAATTTTAGGTATTGAAAGTAAGGATATTGATATTGTTTTGGTTCCAAAAAGTGATGTTAATAAGGAATTTGAATTAGCAATTGAGAAATTTATTAAAGAAGGATATGAGCTTGTTTTTAAATCGCAATTCTTTACCGCAAAGCTTAAAAAAGATGATTATATTATTGATTTGGCAGTTTCAAGAAAAGAAAGCTATGAATACAATGGAGCATTACCAAAAATTGAAATTGTTTATTCAATATATGAAGACCTTAAAAGAAGGGATTTCACAATAAATGCTATTGCTATGGATTTTAGTGGAAAAATTATTGATATTTTTAATGGTATTGAACACTTGAAGAAAAGAATTCTTGTTCCAATAAATTCACTTCTTGATGACCCAACGAGGATTTTCAGAGGCATTAGATATGCCAAAAAATTAAATCTAAAATACTCAAAGAAATTTTTAAATCAAATTAGTTCTTCAAGGAAATTTTTAAGAAATGTTTCATTTTCAAGAATTAGAAGGGAGCTTGAAATAATATCAAGTGAAAAGAATAGAATTTTTATGTGGCAAGATATATTGAAATTTAAACTATTTCCAAATTTAGAATGGAATAATATCATTTATAGCTTTGAAAAAAAGATACCATTAAGCTATAATTCTTGGATTTTGTTTTATATAGCATTTTTAAAATACCCTATTAAACTTGAGCATATTACGAAATTAGAAAGGGAAATTATAGAATTGTTTAAAATGAAAAAATTAAAAATAAATCTGAAAAGTGTAATTTATGAAATTGCTATTGCCATATTAAGACAGAGGGGGATGATTTAACTTCTAAATTTTCTAATACACCTATTTGAGGTGTTGTTTTGTAAATTCTTTTATTTTCACCTTTTTTAATAACAATAATTTTTTTATTATCCTCGCAAATAAAGAATAATCCATTAATGTCATTTAAAAATTTAACTAAAAGATTTGGGCTAATTTGACCTTCTATTTCAGGTTGTTTTTCAAATGGTAATTTTAATAAGTCATATTGCCAATCCTCAATAATTAATTTTGAAAAAATGACAATTTCATTTGTGTGAAAGTTTTTTAAAAATTTTCCAATAGTATTCAAAAAACCTTCAACTTCACTATCTCTTAAAAATAAAAATCCTT
>JAVVGK010000071.1:0-7792 GCA_032249175.1 Candidatus Hydrothermia bacterium
GTTGTGAAAATAATGCTTTAAAATTTTACTATGATTGACAAACACTTTAAAGAGCAGTATGAAAAATGGTCTGAAAAAAGAAAGCAATTTCAAGATGTTTCTCGTCCTTCATATAGGACTATATCAGGCATAGAAATAAAGGACTTATATACACCTGACGATATAAAGAACTTAGATTATCTGAGAGATTTGGGATTCCCTGGTGAATATCCATACACAAGAGGTGTTTATTATAATATGTACAGAGGAAAAATTTGGACTATGAGAATGTTTGCAGGGTTTGGAAGAGCAAAAGACACTAATGAAAGATTTAAATTTTTAATTAAGCAAGGTCAAACAGGACTTTCTACTGCTTTTGATATGCCCACACTTATGGGCTATGATTCTGATGACCCAAGAAGTGAAGGAGAAGTAGGAAGAGAAGGCGTAGCAATAGATACATTAGCAGATTTTGAAGTTCTATTTGATGGAATAGACCTTGGAGAGGTTTCAACTTCATTCACAATAAATGCTCCTGCTATATTCATATATGCCTTATATGTGGCATTGGCAGAAAAGAAAGGTGTTCCTTTACATAAAATTAGAGGAACATTACAAAACGATATATTAAAAGAATATCATGCTCAAAATGAATTTGTATTTCCACCAGAACCTTCAATAAAATTAATTGTTGATATAATGGAATTTTCAAGCCAACATACACCTAAATTTAATACAATTTCAGTTTCAGGTTATCACATAAGAGAAGCAGGTTCTACTGCTGTTCAAGAATTAGCATTTACATTAGCAGATGGATTTGCTTATGTAGAAGCAGGCATAAGGAGAGGTCTTGATGTAGATACATTTGCTCCAAGAATATCATTTTTCTTTAATGCTCATATAGATTTCTTTGAAGAAATTGCTAAATTTAGAGCAGCAAGGAGAATTTGGGCAAGAGAAATGAAAAATAGATACAAAGCGAAAAATCCTGAAAGTTTAAAATTAAGATTTCATACTCAAACTGCTGGATGCTCATTAACAGCACAACAACCATTAAATAATATCATAAGAACTACAATTGAAGCATTAGCAGCAGTTCTTGGAGGAACTCAAAGCCTACATACTAATTCTTATGATGAAGCTCTTCAACTTCCAAGTGAAGAGGCAGTTACGATTGCTTTAAGAACACAACAAATTATTGCTTATGAAACAGGCGTTATTAATACAATTGACCCATTAGCTGGAAGTTATTTTGTAGAAGCATTAACAAATGAAGTAGAAAGACAAGCTTATGAATACTTCAATAAAATTTTAGAGATGGGCAACGGCTCATTTTTAGATGGCGTTATAAATGCTGTTTATAATGGTTATATTAAGAAGGAAATAGCAGATGCAGCTTATGAATTCCAAAAGAGAGTGGAAGAAAAAGACTTTATTATTGTTGGAGTTAATGAATTTATAGATGAAAATGAAGTTATAGAGCCTCCTAAATTTAAAATTGACCCTAAAATTGAAATTGAGCAAAGGGAATTTTTAAAGGAAATTAAAGAAAAAAGAGATAATATCCTTGTAAGGCAAAAACTTGAAGCATTAAAATTAGCAGCAGAAAGAGGTGATAATCTCGTTCCATATATAATAGATGCAGTAAAAGTTTATGCAACAGAGCAGGAAATTATGGAAACTTTAAAAAGTGTTTATGGAGTATTTAAGGAAGTTGTTGTAATTTAAAATGTTATAAAGACCACTTATTTGAAAGTCATAACATAATCACAAGCAATTTTTAACTTTTCTAAATTAGGTAAATAATCCTCTTCAAGAATTGATGGTGGATAAGGAATATCCATAGAACAAACTTTTAAAATGGGAGCATAAAGAAATTCTATAATATTTTCAGATATTCTTGAAGATATTTCACTTGCAACAGACATCGTTTTATGAGTTTCTGATATAATAACTACCCTACCTGTTTTCTTAACACTTTGAAAAATTAAATCCTCATCTAAGGGGGAAAGTGTTCTTAAATCTATAATTTCAACATCATAATTTGAAATTTTAGCATATTCCTTCGCTAAAATCACACCCCATCCATAACTAATAATTGTTAAATCAGAGCCTTCCTTTATAATTTTTGCCTTACCAATAGGAACTTTATAATAATTTTCTGGCACTTCCATTTTTTCATATCTATACAATTTAATATGCTCTAAAAAAATTATAGGATTTCCATCTTCAATAGCACTTATTAAAAGACCTTTGGCATCATAAGGATTTGAAGGATATAAAACTTTAAGTCCAGGTGTAGCTAATAAATAACTTTCTATACTTTCAGAATGAAGTTCAGGTGTTTTAACACCACCTCCATTTGGCATTCTTATAATAACATTCATCCTAAATTTACCATGACTTCTAAACTGCCATCTACTTAAATGCGAAATTATTTGATTAAATGCTAAATACGAAAAGCCAGAAAATTGAATTTCACAAATAGGCTTATATCCACCCATAGCTAAACCTATTGCCATTCCAACAATCCCAGCCTCACTAATTGGTGTATCAAATACTCTCTCCTTTCCAAATTCATCCATTAAGCCCTCTGTAATTAAAAAAACCCCACCCGCTCTTCCAACATCTTCTCCAAAAACTACCACTTTACTATCATTTTTTAAAATAATTCTTAAAGCATTATTTATTGCTTGTGCCATATTCATTTGAGCCATTTGAAAAATTTTAAAGGATATAAAGCAAAGCTTTAAAATTTCTTTATGACTGTTTTGGGCATTATCTTCGCAATAATTAGACAAAAAGCTTAATTTCCAAAAATTATAAGCTCTTTCCTATTTCAATATCAACTTTTAAAGGAACTTTTAAATTTAAAACATTTTCCATAATTTCTTTAATTTCTTTACTATAAGTTTCTACTTTATCCTCCTCAACTTCAAAGACAAGCTCATCGTGAATTTGTAAAACAATGTTATATTTATTTGTTTTAATCATAGCAATTTTAATAATATCACTTGCTGAGCCTTGAACAGGTGTGTTTATACATATTCTTTCCCAAGCCTCTCTAATAACTTTATTTTGACTATTTATGCCAATTTTTGGAATAATTCTTCTTCTATTTAAAATTGTTTTTACAAATCCATTCTCCTTAGCAAATGTTTTTGTTTCTTCAATCCACCTCTTAACACCTTTATAATAATTAAAATAATTTTCTATAAATTGCTTTGCTAAACTTTCATCTATATTTAACTGCTTACTCAATCCATAAGGACTAATTCCATAAATAATAGCAAAATTTATAGTTTTTCCTACTCTTCTCTCTTCCTCGCTAATTTCATCTTTTTGGAAAATTATTCTTGAAGTTGCCATATGAACATCAAAATCATTTAAAAACGCATAAATTAAATTTTCATCTTCACTTAAATGTGCTAAAATTCTAAGTTCAATTTGTGAATAATCTGCTTTTATAAACACTTTACCTTCATCGGAGATAAAAGCTTTTCTAATTTTTTTACCAAGTTCAGACTTTATAGGAATTGTTTGAATGTTTGGATTGAAAGCAGAAATTCTACCTGTTGATGTTCCTCTTTGATTATATTGTGGATAAATTCTTTTCGTTATAGGATTAACAAGCGGTAATATACTATCTATATAAGTTGTTTTAAGTTTAAATAATTCTCTGTATTCTAATATCTTTTTAGCAATTGGATGAATTTTAGAAAGCTCTAATAATGTTTCAATATCCGTTGAATAGCCTGTTTTTGTTTTTTTAAGGGGTTTTAATTTTAATCTATTAAATAAAATTTCTGATAATTGTTTTGGTGAATTTATATTAAATTTAGTCCCTGCCAATTCATATATTTGCTTTTCAATTTCTCTTAAATTTAATTCAAAATCCTTTTTAAGATTTATTAAGTAATCAACATCAACTTTTATACCATTTCTTTCAATATCACAAATAACTTTTGAAACAGGTATTTCAATTTCTTTAAGCAGTTTTTCCATTTCCAAATTTTTAAGCTCCTTTTCCAATTCATCCTTTAAAATATAAACCGCTCTTAATTTCTGAGCGATAATTTGCTCTTTATCTAAAAAACTAATTTTTTGTCCAAGATATTTTAGAAGAATATATTCAATTGGCTCAATTGTGCTTTTATTTGAAGCAAATTCAGGGTCTATTAAATAATCTGCTAAAATTAAATCAAAATCAATAGATTTAGCATTATTTTTAAATAAGCTTTTACTATCAAATGCTATAATTCTTTTCTCTAAATCCTCAGGTTTTAATACTCTTTTATAAACAATTCCATCCTTAAATTTATAAACGAAATTATTGTAAATTTCTACAATATCAAAATCATTTATTTCAAAATCACCATTAATAATATCAACCTTTGGAGCATTTTCAGAAAATTCCTCCATAAACTTATAAAATTCCAAATATCTTAAAATGCTAAACAATTTGAATCTATTGGGATCTTTTATTTTAAGCTCTTCTTCATTTATTTGAATATCCAAAATTTTCAATTTAAATAATTCATCCCTTCTTTTAACAATTTCATCTTTATATTTTACTATTTCAACATAAATTTTTGGTGGTAAATTATCTAAATTTTCAATCAAATTTTCAAGATTTCCAAATTTATTTATTAGCTCAATAGCAGTTTTTGACCCAATTCCTTTAATGCCTTCTATATTATCAGAAACATCTCCAACTAAGGTTAAATAATCAGGTAAAAATTTTGGCTCAACGCCAAATTTTTCAAAAACTTTATTTTTATCATACAAAATTCCACTTCTTGTATCATATAAAAAAACATTATTTTCAACAAGTTGTAATAAATCTTTATCGGAGCTAATTATATAAATTTTATCAAAAGAGCTTTTTAGCTTATAAACAATTGTTGCGATAATGTCATCAGCTTCATATCCCTCAATTTCAAAAATTTTATAATTTAAAGCATTTACAATTTGCTTAATTCTATAAATACTTAAACTTAATTCATCAGGCATTTTTGGTCTTTGAATTTTATATTTAATATAATAGTTTTCCCTTTTACTTTTCCCTTTATCAAAACATACCGCAATATAATTACTTTTCGTTTCTTTAAGAACCTTTAAAACGGAATTTAAAAAACCAAATTCTGCTGATGTGTTTTCACCATAAGAATTAAATAGTGGATTTTCTTTAAAAACGAAGTAAGAGCGATAAGCAATAGAGCTAGCATCAATTATACTTAAAAATTTCATCTTTCTTTATTCTTAATGTTAATGGAGATTTATAAGTTTCAATACCAACAATTTCAATTTCATCTAATTGACATTTCTTATTTAACTTTTCAATATCAATTTCACTTAAATGATAATCAAGTGTATATAATTCAAATAGTTTTTCAATTCTTTTAAGAATTGTTTTTTCTTTAAGAATGTTATTTTTTTCTAAAAATTTTAAAATCAAATAAATGCTTTTTGTTAAAGCTTTTGGATAATCTAAGTGTAAAATTTCTTGAATTAAATAAGCTATTGTATTGCCAAATTCAAAGTACCTCATTTCTGACCAACCATATGGATCAATATGACAAACATTCAATTTAATTAAAGCACATCTTCTAATGAAATTCTCTATCGTCGGAAGGTATCTTCTTTTAATTTTTACTTCTTCACCTTCAAGATAGTCAATAATTTCACTATCAAATAAAAGTCCATATCTTATAGCATCACTTATGGAATATAAAAATTTCTCCTCGTCAGATGTTAAAATAAAAACAGGGTCAATTAAAATAAATCTCGGATAGTATATTGTTCCAAGAACATTTTTATGATTTAAATAATGAATAGCATTCCTTCCACCTATACTTGCATCAATTTGAGATATAAATGTTGTAGGAATAGAAACAAAAGGAAAGCCTCTTCTAAATGTAGATGTAGAAAATCCTATTAAATCAAGAGAACTTCCTCCACCAATTCCAACAATCGCAGTATCTTTTCTAATTTTCAAATTTAAAATCTCAAACCATATTTTTTTAACCCAATCAAGCTCCTTAATTT
Source organism: Candidatus Hydrothermia bacterium (assembly GCA_032249175.1). Taxonomy (GTDB): domain Bacteria; phylum Hydrothermota; class Hydrothermia; order LBFQ01; family DSFT01; genus DSFT01. The sequence goes on from JAVVGK010000071.1 coordinate 6,028, forward strand.
CTTCTTTTTCAGGAAGGAAAAAGACATATGGCTCAAAATCTGAATTTTTAATAACTTCAAATACCCATTTAAAATTTACAACAAATAGTTTTTTATAAGTTATAAAAAAAGCTTTTGAAAAACCCTCATATTCAAGTATTTCATCAATGTGATTGAAAGCGTTTATTCCTTCATAAACTTTATCATTATTACTAAAAATTAAATCATATTCACTTCTTAATGCTCTAACAATCATAACTGCGATTTCTTTATCTGTAAATCCTTCGGTTGGAACATTTATTAATAAATTTGAAATATCTTTTATTTCTTTTTCATATTCCTCAAATGGATGGACTTTTAATATCGTATTTCTTTCCATTTCTTTTTCTAATGTTTCTCTTGAATAATTTAAGTAAATTGGAACTATGCCATTTTCTTTTAACTTTGAAATAATTTCAGGTTTTGGAACAACATCAGAAGAAATAAAAACAATTCCTGATTTAATATGAGAAAATATAAATTTTTCTTGCTCATTTTCAAAGTCTTTAAGTTGTTTTTGATTAATAATTTCAAGTAATGTTTTATGAAGTGATCTTTCAACTTCCTCTTGTAAGTCAATAATTTCCCAATCAAACCAATTTTTTAAATATTCTCCAATTTTATATTTATGCGAGCCAGGAAGCCCAATAATATATATTCCTCTAATCACGAATCCCCAAAATTAAATCTATTGCCAATTTTCTAATATCTTTTATTGATTTCTCTGCTTTTTCTTTAAATAATTGGACTTCATTTAATCCTTTTTTTCTTAATTCTTCTGCCTCTTTTTGAATTTCAATAATTGATTTTTCTATAAGTAATTGCGCCTGTAATTGTCCATCCTTATGGGCTTCCTCTATGATATTTTGAGACTGAATATGAGCATTTTTTATTATTTCTTCTGCTTGTCTTTTTGCCTCTTCAATAATTTTAACTGCTTTTTCCTCCTCAATTTTTATAACTTCATTTATTAAAAGTTTTTCTTCAAATTTATGATTTTCTGAGTTTTTCATAATTTTAGACTTTCAAAGTTCTTTTCAACAACTTTCCAATCAAGATTATTAAAGAAGGCATCAAGATATTTTGCCCTTGCTGCTCCATAATCAATAAAATAGGCATGTTCAAAGACATCTATTCCAAGTATAGGTGTAGCATTCCAAATAGGAAATGTATTTTGCTCATCACCAATAGCAATAAATAATCTTTTGAAGTTATAATCATAAGCTACCCAAGCCCAACCTCTTGCTGATAAGGCAGTTGCTCTCAATTCTTTTAAAAATCTATCATAACTTCCAAAATCTTTTTCAATTTGCTCAAGTAATTTTCCCTCAGGTTTCCCACCTTTTCCTCCAAGATGTCCAAAATATAATTCGTGGTTTTTTATTCCTCCTATCGCCCTTGTAATATCAACCTTTATGCTTCTTATAAGTGAATAAGTAGGATTTGCCTTGCTATATTCTTCATCAGATAAATTTTCAAGAAGTTTCATACATTCATTATATTTAGCAACATATCCTTCATAAAGTTTTATATGCTCATCCATAGTCTTTTGAGATATTCCATCCATCTGCCAAAGTTGAGGTCTTGTTTCTTTGAAATTTATTGGTTTATATTCAACAAATGCCATAGCCTTACCTCCTTTTTCTGCTTTTGCTTCCTTTACTTTAAAAATTAAAGAAAAAGCTAAAATTGATATAACTTTTAAAAAATCTCTTCTTAACAAGTTTGAAATTTTAAAGGATAAAGA
>JAVVGK010000072.1:0-7763 GCA_032249175.1 Candidatus Hydrothermia bacterium
CTTATAAGTAATTCAATAGCTTTATCATGAGAGCCTGCTTCATATTGATAATTAAAAAATGTATCTGGATTTATACCCATTTTTAAAAGCATATATTTAGGTAGTAAATAACCGCTTGTAGATTTCTTGTCAGGAAAAGCCCAATTTTTATTTTTTAATTGACTAATACTATCTATATCTTTTAAAACAACAAATTGCCCTCTATAAAAACCTTTACCATTCCTCAAAAATTTCAAAACCATTTCATATTTATCGCTAACTTCAATATAAACTAATGAAGGAACAAAAGCAAAGTCAAGAAAACCAGCTTTAAGTTTATTTTCCACATCCTCATAATTACTACCTATATACAATTTAACAGGTCTTTTAAGCTCTTTTGATAAATCTTCTGCTATTTTTTGAAGTTCATCATAAGTAGCAATTTCTTTTTGAGAAGTAAAAACACCAAGTACATAATAATCCCTTAATTGACAAGAAATTAAAAAACTAAGAAATAAAAATTTTAAAAACTTCATTTTTAAATTTTAAAGTACATTTGGGGGGCTTTGCCCCCTTATTTTAAAATTTTCAAATATCCTTCATTCGTTTTAATAATATAAATGCCCCTGTTTAAACTTTTTAAATTTAACTTATTATCTCTTAAATGAAGAACTTTTCTTCCTGAAATGTCAAAAACTTGAATTTCTTGAATTTTTGAGAAATAAATAATATCATTTTTGATTTTATTGTTTTTAACAATTTCCTCTTTATTTAAACTTACAAATCCTTTAATAAATCCACTTCCAACATCACTATTATGATGAGTAAAATAATATGATGAATTATCACTTTCATTTAAAACATAAATAACATTAGGACCACTTGTAAATCCACCAAGAGAGAATTTAAAGAATTGACCATCAAAATCAATCCCTCCAAGACCACCATAATTTAATTTAAAACTATCAATCAAACTAAAATTACTTTTATTTATTTTATAAACTTTTACACTATCAAACTTCCAAACGCCAGCAAGAATATAATTATTACCAACAGCAAAGCTTGAAACATTTTCTAAATTTCTTGTGGAATCAATAATTTGAAATGTTATAGGATTTATTTTGTAAATTGTGGAATTATTTAAAGGATTGAAATTATTGTCATATGTTCCACTTGTCATTACATAAACATAATTATTATCACATTTCACGCCATTAGCATTTGAACGCACTTTTAAATTTAGAACATCATTATTTGAAGGATTTATTTTATGGACAAATGAAGAATCATCATAACTATAATCACTATTTATTCCTGTTGAAGTTGAAAAGATATAGCCAAAACAATAAGTTATTGAGCTTGGTCTTTTATAAACTATTATTGAGTCAACAATTTGGAAGTTTTGAATAATGTAAATTTTATTATTGAAAACATCTCCAAAATCTGTAAAGTATATTTTATCATTTACTTTAACAGCTTCTAATGGATTCATAAAACTTGGAAGTAATATCTCATATATGATATTCTTATTTTTTATAAAGGCAATTGAGCCATCATCAGAAAATCCACCAGAATTTACAATAACGAAAGTATCAGAGAAATTTATTAGATAATTTGGAACAGCCCTTGTTCCTGTTGGGAAGCTGTCAATAAGTTGATTTTGATATATCACATATACTTGTTTTGTATTTTGACCAATCACAAACGCTCCATAGCTTATTATAAGGTATATCATCTTCTTACCTCCTTTTTGATAAGTTTCCCTTTTCTTATTATAAACACACCTTTTGATTTAAAATTCATATATTTTCCATAAAAAACTTTCTTGCCTTGCAGGTTATAAACTTCAACAATATCCTCATTTTTTATTTTCTCATCTAAATTGGCATAATAAATCTCAATTCCATCAATACAAGTGTTTTCCTTACTTCTTATAGCAATTATATTAACTGTATCAGAAACACTAAACGGACTTAAAATTTGTCTTGATTTTAAAGAATCTATTTCTCCAATACTATCTGCTCTTGAATTACTATAAAAAGCATTTATAAAATTCAGTTTTCCATTTCCACCATATATTATAACTGGTTTATTCGTTTTAATTTTAAAATCAATGCCATTTTTGTTAATTATATTTAAATTTCTAAAAATAATAATGCCATTTTCACCTATATTTAAACAATTTCCATCTACAAATTTTAATTTATTTTCCCAATCATTAGTATCTCCATTAATTCCAACAGCATAAATAATATCAGGCATTTGATAATTATAATTTTCATTTTGGCAATTTAAGCAAGCAGTAGCATCTAAATCAAAACCTGAGCATAATGGACTTTTACACTTTTCTATCCAATCCGCTATTAAAATAAATTTTATAGTATCATTAAATAGGAATTTATCACCCATCCAAACATTTGGATCATTAGGATTTGCTCCATAATTTGTTGGTTTTATCCCCGCAAGACCTTCCCAATAATATATATTATTTGAGCTTGTATCAAAAGGATAAATAAAAAATAATTTTCCATTTTTTGAATAATAAAGAAGTCCAGGTTCAGCGAAAACTTGTGTATCAGGATTTGTTGATGTTATAAAAGCATTTTCAAATACTCTTATTTCTGAAATTGTAAATTTATTCTTAAAACCAAAAATAATAAATCCATATTTACCAAGAGATAAAACATCAAGTGATGGATTGGTAGGTGTAGCAGAAATAGGTGGAGCATTATAGACAATATAAGGATAATTATTTTGACCATACCATTGACCATCTCCATGTGAGAATAAATAAATTGTATCTATCCAAGCTACCATCTCAAACCTCCTTTTAAGTTTATAGAAAAACTTTCTAATGGATAACCTTTTATAAATTCATAAGACTTATTCAAAAGATTTTTAAAGTAAATGTAAATGAAAAATTTTTTAAATTCAAAAAATTTATAGTAATCTATTATTAAAATTGGCTCTAAATAAAAGCTTGAAGGATAATAATAACTTGGTCTTTTTGAGTAGTAAATAAAAACTAACTTATCTTTTAAGAATGAGCTAAAATTATAATTTATAGATATTGAAATTGTTAAGTTGGGTCTATATGGTAATATCATATTATCTGAAAGCTTATTTTTAATATATGAAATTGAGAGTTCTGAAAACTTATAATGATGATTTATTTCAAGACCATATAGTAATAAGTAATTTACATTTTGAGCTTTCCAATAATTTCCATCAGGTAGCCATAAAATAGGATTTTGAATATAAGTTAAAAAAACACTAATTGGTTTATAATTCATTTCAAAATTATAAAAATTTTCTGGATTTAAGTTTTGATTACCAATAGCATAATTTGATTTGTAGTATAGCTCTGAAAAGTTAGGAATTCTTCTTTTTAATGAAATTTCAAATAAAATTGAATTTAATTTAAATGCCTTTGAAAATTTATAATCAAATTGAAAATTATTTTCGTCTAAAATTATTGAAAAATAACCAATTTGCTTTAAGGGTAATTTGAAGACAAATCTCTTATGAAGCGCTTCCATATTTGAAAAAATCGCTTCAAAATAATATAAATTCAATATATAACTTTCATATGGATTTTCATAATTATAGCGATAAAATTGATAATTAAAATGAAAATTCTTATAAATTAAAATAAAACCTCTATAAATTTCAAAGTCATTTCCTTCATTACCATAACCCCTCAGTGGCATACCAAAGTTTCCATTATAAAAAATAACATTTAGATTTTTGAAATTAAAAAATCCTCCAATTTTATCTTCAAAATTATTTTTTCTTTGATATTCCCTATTGAAACTATCCCAATATTTATAATTATTTTCATTATATGTTCTTTCAAATCCAAAAAATTCATTTTTATAATAAATTGAGAATTTGTTATATGAGCCAAGAAGAAGTCCAATTTCTCTATCTTTTGAAATTTCAAAATTTAATTTATAGTCATTTTTAATGATGTTTGAGCTACTTACTAAGTTTAAAGGTAAGGCATTAGCATAAAAGAAGCCCCATATCGGATTATTCAATTTTACATTATTTAAATAGATTTCATTTTGTTTATCTTCAAGCCCCCTTATTGAAATTACAATTCTATTAGAAAGTTCTCTAAAAATAATAGAGCTATTTTGTCTAAAAGCTTCTCTAAAATCTGAAAATTTATTTAAACTATCAATTTTATATAAAAATCTAAAAGTATCTATAACAATAATAGTATCAAGCAAGTTTTTAACCTCCCCCCTTCCCGAACCCCAGCGGGAAGGGTTTGAAACATGCAGGCAGGTCTTCCGGCTTAGGGCTAAAAACCCCTGAGCCTTCCCACCTTTCGGCAGTGGCTTTCAGGGGCAATTTTTATGCCCATCACGGCTGCTGGGACAGCGGGGGAATTTCACCCCTCTTCCCTGTCGCCTGCATGTTTGAAAATTTTAAAGGACAAAATTAGGCATTAAAATTTTTAGGCTTAATTATTTTGCTTGTTCTCAATTATAAAAGATAGCTTAAACTTATTAAAAGATACATTTTTATCGCTAAATAGTATTATTTTAAATAGTTTTTGGACAAGCTCATCAGTTTATATTCAAAAAGATAGTAATAAGGTTTTTTTAAAACCATTAGAATTGAATTCAATTGTTTATTTTCAAAGAATTTATGAAAATAGGCAAGATAAATTTTATCTAAATAATAATGAAAATAACTATGATTTTGAATTTAGTGGGAATGTCTTTTGGAGGTTTTCAGTTGGTCAAAATTTAGAGCAAGGGCAAGGTATTTTAACAAGTATAAATGGAAATTATAATAATTATAAAATTTCAGGTGTTATAAAATCACAAGTTCAAAATAAGACGCTTAGTATTGAAGAAATTGAAGAAAGTTATTTAATAGTAAATTCAAGTAATTTCTCATCAAAATTTGGAACATTTTTATTTAAAAATTTTAGGATTTTTGGTTTGGATATTAAGAAAGATAATTTATTTGGAACATTTGGTTATGAAAAAGCACAATGGACAAGAATTGAAATTTATTTAGATGAAAATAATAGAGGTCCATATAGGTTTTCTGAAAGTTATAACATTGTTTCAGGTTCAGTTAAAGTTTATTTAAATGGTGAAAAATTAAATGAAGATGATTATATTATAAATTATCAAAGTGCAACTATAACATTTAAGCCAAATGTTATTATTAAAAAGGGTGATAAATTAACAATTGAATATCAATTTTTTGAGCTTGATGGTCAAAAGGAGCATTTATTTTTTGGTTATAAAAATTTAAACATATATCAAAGAAGAAAAATTTTAAAATATGAAAGTGATACAATTAAATATATTGAATCAGCAGGTTATTATCCAAGTTATTACAAATCAAATAATGGAAGCTATATTAAAAAGGATTCAATTTTTGTTTATGTTGGGGAAGGTAAGGGAGATTATGTTGTTAGATTTTCGCCATTCTTAGGAGGCTCTTATAATTATAATGGAAGTTTTTATTATTTTGTAGGTAAAGGATTAGGAAATTATGAGCCTTTGGAATATTATGAGCCACCAACTATTGAAAGAGAATTAAATTTTAGCTTTTTAAATAATGAGATGACAATTTTTGAATTTAATAGAAATTATTATAAATATAAGTATGGGGATTTTGATTTTGAAGGAAAGCTTAAATTTACTTATGAAAACTTTGAAGTTGGACTTAAAAGGAGAAAAAGAGCAATTTCAGATTATACAATTGATAATAATTTGATGTTTCAAAATTTTGGTAATTATTTATATTTTAAGTTTTTTGTTTTTGAGCCTTATCTTCTTGATAGTCTTTTTGGATTTAAAGTTAATCATAAAATGTTTTCATTTGAAGGTATATCAGATAGAAGAAAATTTAATTTTAATTTAAGTAAAAGTGTTTTTGATTTTGAATATAATTACATTTTCATAGATAGCTCATTTAATAGGATTAGTTTTAAAACAAAAACACCATTTTATCCAATTTACAATTTAAGAATTTCAAAATATATTGAAAATGAGGTTGGATTTGGTATAAATAGCAGTTTTTTAAATGCTATTGCTTTTTATAATGTTAATAAAGAGGAGTATCAATTTAGAATTTTCAAAAGAAGCTCAAATTTAAATTTTGATATAAGTTATATTTTAGAGCCTAAGGTTATTTATATTGAAAAATTTATTTATGTTGGTGAGGGACTTGGGGATTATTCTTATGACCCAAAGAGTAGGACTTATTATAGAGATAATTATGGTAGTTATATTAAGCAAAATTTTCCAATTTATCTTAAAGGCTCAAATTCTCAAATAATTGGAAACTTATTATTTAATTATAAAAATTATAATGTTTCAGTTTCAAGAAGCAAAGAGAATTTATTTTTTGGAGTTTCTTCTGAAAATTTTAATTTCAATTATAGTAAGCAATTGAATTATGAGGAGCTAAATAACAACTTGAAAGTTAAATTTTTTGTAATAAAAAATAAATATGTTTATCAAGATGAGCATTTCAATTACTTAAAAAATAGTTTTGGAATTTTCTTTTCAAGAATTGAATTTGGTTTTGGATTTTATGGAAGTAAAACACCATTTTTATATTTTGAATATAAGGGTTTTTTGAATGTTAGCTTTGAATATAGATTTTCTGATTATTCTGATTATATTAAAAGTGGTTTAGATTTAACCGCTTCAATAAATCGCATTTTCAATTTTAAAAATTATAATGTTGTTGTTTTTGGAATTTTTGGATATAATAATTTAAGGACGATTAAGAATTTCGGAGTTAATTTAATGCTAAGGCTTTAAAATCATTTGCCAATTTTCATTTCCATTTAAGTCCAAATTTATTAAATATCCATCAGTAGAGCCATTATTAGAAATTTTTTCTCCTCCAAGTAAGATAGAATTATTAGATAGAAATTTAGCAGTTAATATATTTTCAGAGAAAATTTTAAACCAATCAATATCTCCATAAATGTTAATTTTTGAAACAAAATTAAAATTATGAATCAGAAAACTGCTATCATTATTTAATTTAATAATTCCTAAAATTTTTTCCACATTGTAGTTTTTTGAATAAAGCACATTTCCCAAACTGTCCATTACTAAAAATAATCCTTTATTATAAGCTGAACCTACTATAAAAAACATATTATTTAAATATAAAGCTTTTGATAAATTGTAAGATGAATCCAAATCTCTTAAAATTTTGCCTAAGATATTACCATTTTGGTCAAGTTTTAAAATCTCAATATATTTTGATTGTAGGTTTGATATTTTATATTGTAAAATAACAATGTTGTCATTTATAACATCTGAAAAGATAACATATTCTTCATAAAGACCAGAGCCAATTTCCTTTTTCCATACTAAATTTCCATCTTTATTAATTCTTGCTACAAAGAAATTTTCATCAACAAAAATATATCCACCAGAATTTATTTGTCCAACGACTAAATAATCACCATTTGAAAATTCGCTTATATATTTTAAGTCTAAAATACAAGAGCAAAAGCTATCTATTTTAAACTGAAAATTATCTTCTTTATTAAATTTCAAAAATTTATCTCCTGCCAAAACCACAAATCCACTATCATTAACAACTTTAACTACGATTGGAGCAAAATAAGTTGGAAAATGATTTGCTCTAAATAAATTTTGCCAAATGATATTTCTTTGATTATCTAATTTTAAAATCCAAACATCCCAAACATTTTTGTAGTCAGCTGTAAAAGAGCCGATTAAAATGTTGTTATTTGTTTCATCAATTGAATAAATAGTCTCACT
>JAVVGK010000073.1:0-7572 GCA_032249175.1 Candidatus Hydrothermia bacterium
AATTTTAAAGTAAATCTAAATAATTTAGGGTTTTTGTAGGGGGCAAAGCCCCCCAAGGCATAAATAGGTGGAAAAAAGAAAAATAAATAATTTTAGAATTACTAAACAATACATTTCAATTATACTTTAAAATTTTAAGCTTTATGATAACTCTTCTTGTTGATTACAATTGGGAAAAGTTTCTTCCTTTCTCTTGGACAAGACCACTTTGGGATTTAAGGATGGGAATTTTTACATTTCTTGAAAGGATTGGAAAGCTATATGGTAATGTTTATGGATATACTCATAGAGAGTATTTAAGAGGATTATTTTCATCTTATCCCGAAGATAAATGGACTGAACAGACACTTCTTTTGATTCCTACAATTTACTTTGAAGAATACCCTGATTTTAGAAGGGATAAGGATACTTTATTTCTTGATAAACATAATAGACCATTTGGTGTATTTTTAAAGAATTTTAGAGTTTTTGACTTTACTAAGGAATTTGATGGAGCAATTGAAAAAATTGATAGTGTTATTTTAATTGAAAAGCCTTGGGAATTTTTAGATTATATTTCATCACAAATAGAGAAAGATTATAAAATATCAAATAAAAAATCATTTAAACCTTATAAAGGTGTTGTAATGGTTGGAACTACTGAAATTTTTGTAGATACAAGTGTTGAAGTTGAGCCTGGTGTTATAATTGATGCGAGTGAAGGTCCAGTTTATATTGATAGTGGAGCAAAAATAATGGGAAATAGTTATATTAAAGGTCCAGTTTATATTGGTAGAAGTAGTACTATAATGCCTTTAACGAAATTAAATAAAAATGTTGTAATAGGACCTGTTGTTAAAGCTGGTGGAGAAATAACAAGTAGCATTATATGGGGTTATTCAAATAAACAACATGATGGTTTCCTAGGGGATAGTATAATAGCTGAATGGGTAAATATTGGTGCTGGAACACAATTTAGTAATTTAAAAAATACATATGGAACAATTAAGATGTTTTATTATCCTCAAAAAGAAGAAGTGGAAACAAATAGACAATTCTTAGGGGCATTAATAGGACCTCATGCAAAAATTGGTATAAATTCAATAATAAACTGTGGAACTGTTATGGGAGCATTTACATCAACCGTAGGAGGGAAAATAACATCAGGCTTTATACCAGATTTTACATGGATTGATGATGAAGAAATGGATTTAAATAAGGCAATTGAAATTGCTAAAAGAATGATGATAAGAAGAGATTTTTCTTTAACGGAAAAATATGAAAATATGATAAGAGTGATATATGAACTATCAAAACAATATAAGAAAAAGAGAAGTGCTAGAAAAAGGTCTTGAATTATTAGCAATTTTTTTAACAATTTTAATTGGTTTTTTAAGTCATAAGAAAAGTTTAGTTTCGCTTGAATTTATAATTGATTTATTAGCATTTTCTATAAGTTGGCTAATAATTACCTCTCTTATTAAACCAAGCTTTAAAAACATATTTATTATTAGCTTTTATTCCGCAAGTTTTGGAGCTTTAATAAGAGCTATTTTATTGCTTGATAGTGAAATCAAAATTTCATTTGTTCTTGTATTCTCAATTTTTCAAACGATAATGCTTTACATTACTAAAATAATTCAAGTATTTATAAAATGAAAGTTAGTGTAATTATTCCTGTCTATAATGGAAAGAACTATATAAAACAATCAATAAATTCAGCTTTAAATCAAACTTTTAAGGATGTTGAAGTTATTGTAATTGATGATTTTAGTAATGATGGCACTTATGAATATGTTTTAAATGAATTTGGAAATGTTGGAAAAGTTAAAATTTTTAGAAATGAGAAAAATATGGAAAGAAGTTATAGCAGAAATTTTGGATTTAATGTTAGTAGTGGTGAATATATTTTCTTTTTGGATTATGATGATGAATGGAAAGCTAATTATATAGAGGAGACACTTGAAAACTTTAATAATTTTGATATTGTTTATTCTATTCCAAGAACATTTATAGATAAAAATGGTAATGTTTTAAGAGTTTCAAAGAGGAAGTATTCAAAAGATATAAATGAATTAGTTTTTTCCGCTCAAATTGCTTATCCATCTGCAACTGCTTTTAAAAGAGAAAAATTTATTTACTTTAATGAAAACTACAATCAAAGGGAAGATTGGGAATTATTCATAAGAGCAGTTTTAAGTGGTTTGAAAATTAACGTTATTGATAATAATAAAGTTATGATAAGAGAGCATGATAAACGAACAAGTGGGGGTTTAAGTTTTTTAAATAATACATTAAAAGTTTATTTTGATTACAAGAATAAAATTCCCAAAAATTATTTGCCATTTTTTTTATTTCATGTTTCTGAAACATTATTAAGATATGGTAAGTTGAAAGATGGTTGGCTCCTATTATTAAAAGCAATAAAATTAAATCCAAGAATTTTACTAAATAGCAGAAGAATTGGTAGCATCTTAAAAAGAGGTTTTAGAGTAAGAATATGAATATTTTAATTACTTATAAGCTTAAAGATGTTGAAAGGAAAATATATGAAATGCTTAGAGAAAAGTCAAATGTAATTTATCTTTCTGATTTGAAAAAAGATGAAAGAATTGAAATAATAAAAGATGTTAAAGCTATTGTTTGTGCTTATCCTGAAAGGGAGCTAAAAATTGAAGAAATTAAAGAAATGAAAAATTTAGAATATGTTTTTTGTATATTTGCAGGTGTTGATCATATTGATAATAAGCTATTTCCAAATGCTAAAATAATTTCTAATAGTAATGGTTATTCAATTCCTGTTGCAGAGCATGTTTTTGGAATGATTTTAGTTCTGGCTAAAAGACTCATTATAAATCATAATAAGCTTAAAGAAGGGATATTTGAGCAATCAATTAAAAGTACTTTACTTTATAACAAAGTTTGTGGCATTATTGGATTTGGTGGTATTGGGAAAGCTGTTGGAAAATTAGCAAAGGCATTTGGTATGAAAGTTTATGCTATAAATTCAAGTGGTAAAACTGATGAAATTGTAGATTATATTGGAACATTATCAAATCTTGATTTTGTCTTACAAAATTCTGATGTTATCGTTATTTCAATTCCATTAACAGAAAAAACAAGAAATTTAATATCTAAAAGAGAACTTGAAATTATGAAAGAAAATGCTATTCTTATAAATGTAGCAAGAGCTGAAATTATTGACCAAAAAGCACTTTATGAGCATATGAAAAATCATCCTGAATTTAAAGTGGGTTTAGATGTATGGTGGGAAGAGCCATTAAAAACAGGTAAGTTTAAATTAGATTATAATTTCTTTGAATTTGAAAATTTCATAGGCTCCCCCCACAATTCTCCATTAGTTCCTGAAATTTTTGAAATGCGCACAAAAAATATGGTTGAAATAATAAAGAAGTATATTTAAGTTTTAGTGAGAAAAATTTCTGCGAAAGTCTTATTTTCAGGGAGAGAGGATATTAACATGCTTTAAAATTTTCAATATGATAACTTTATTGCTTTTAGCTCAAATAACAAGAGATGAATTTATGGACTTTAAGAGACAAGTAGAGGTTCAATTTGCCGAAATAAAAGGTGAGATAAAAGAATTGAGATCCCAAATCCAAGCCTTAAATCAAAGAATAAATGATTTAGATAAAAGAATAGACGATTTAGATAAAAGAATAGATGATTTGAGAAAAGACAATGAAAATATAAGAAATGATATAAGAAATCAAATGATATTTTTTGGAACTTTATTTGTAGGAATTTTAGGTGTTTTAATTACATTTTTGATTTCATGGTTAAATTTTGTAAAGGATTATAAGGAGAAGAAAGCAGATAAAGAATTGGTTGTTAAGCTTGAAGAAAAATTTAAGAATTTAGAAGAAGAAAATAAGAGGTTAAAAAATCAAAATCAAGTTTTAATTAACATAATTGAAAAAATTGTAAACGGTAGTAGTAAGGAAGAAATAAAAGCAGAGATTGAGATAATTAAAAAGCTTTAAATGCCTTTTATCGTTTAAAATTTTCAAACTATGAATAAGGCAGATGAATTAAGAAAAACATTTTTGGAATTTTTTAAAGAAAAAGGTCATTTAATTTATCCTTCAAGCTCATTGCTACCAAGGGGAGATAATACACTTCTTTTTACAAATGCAGGTATGAATCAATTTAAAATATATTTTTTAGGGGAAGCAGAACCGCCTTCAAAAAGAATCACTACTTGTCAAAAGTGTTTAAGAGCAGGAGGAAAGCATAATGATTTAGATAATGTTGGATTTACAAGAAGACATCATACATTTTTTGAAATGCTTGGTAATTTTTCATTTGGAGATTATTTTAAAAGGGAAGCAATTTTGTGGGCTTGGGAATTATTAACGAAAGTCTTTAAAATTCCAAAAGAAAAGCTATATGTTAGTGTTTATTATAAAGATGAGGAAGCATATTATATTTGGAGAGATGAAGTTTCAATAGATGAAAAAAGAATTTTTAAATTTGATGAAAAAGACAATTTTTGGGAAATGGGGGATGTTGGTCCTTGCGGTCCTTCAACAGAAATTCACTATGATTTAGGCGATGAAATGCTTGAATTATGGAATATTGTTTTTATGGAATTTAATAGAAAACATGATGGAAGTTTAGAGCAACTACCAAAGAAAAATGTAGATACGGGAATGGGTTTAGAAAGATTATTATCAGTTATTGAAGGTGTTAATAATAATTATCATACTTCATTATTTATGCCAATTATTAAAGAAATTGAAAACTTAACAGGTGTTAAGTATTATGAAGAAACAGGAGTTTCCCATAGAGTTATAGCTGATCATATTAGAGCATTAGTTTTTGCGATTTCTGATGGAATTTATCCAAGTAATTATTCAAGAGGTTATGTTTTAAGAAGAATTTTAAGAAGGGCTTATAAGTTTGCTCAAAAGTTAAATGTTAAAGAGCCAATTTTATATAAGCTTGTTGATGTTGTTTATGAAATTATGAAAAATGCTTATCCTGAAATCTCAAAGAATTTAAAAACTATTAAAGAAGTAATTAAAAATGAGGAAGAAAAGTACATTCAAACAATTGGAAAAAATATCATTTATTTAAATGAAGTTATTGAAAAGTCAAATGAAATAATAAAAGGTGAAGATATATTTAAACTTTATGACACTTATGGAATTCCTTTGGATTTAATTGAGGAATACGCAAAAGATAAAAATTTAAAACTTGATTTGGAAGGTTATGACAAATTATTAGATGAGAGAAAGAGGCAAACAAGAGAAAAAAGAAATATAATGCTTATTGAAAATTGGGATTATATTGATGATAATTATAAATCAACTAAATTTGTAGGTTATGACTTTATGGAATATAAAACAAAAATTGCTAAATATAAAATTGAAAATGATAAAATTTATATTGTTTTGTTTGAAAGTCCATTTTACCCTGAGGGTGGTGGTCAAGTTGGAGATAAAGGAGTTTTAATTTTAGAAGATAATGAAATTGAAATTTTTGACACTAAGAAAATAAGCTCAGATATTGTTTTATTTGGAAAATTAAAAAACAATATAAAATTGAATAATTTGGAAGTTTTGGCAAAAGTTGATGAAAATTTAAGAAGAGCAAATATGAGAGCTCATACTGCAACACATTTATTACATTCTTCATTACATAGAATTATCGGAGAGCATGCATTGCAACAAGGCTCATTAGTTGAAAACGATAGATTAAGGTTTGACTTTTCACATCCAAAACCTTTAAGTGATAAAGAGATTAAAGAAATTGAAAGACTTGTTAATGAGAAAATTAGAGAGAATTTAGAAGTTATTTGGGAATATAAGAATTATTTAAGTGCTATAAATGAAGGAGCAATTGCTATTTTTGAAGAAAAGTATGGAGATATTGTAAGGGTTGTTAGTATTGGAGATTTTAGTAAAGAATTATGCGGAGGAACACATGTTAAAAGAACAGGAGAAATTGGATTTTTTAAAATTATAAAAGAGGAATCAGTTAGTAGTGGAATTAGGAGAATAAATGCTTATGTTGGAATTAAAGCTTTTGAATACATTAAGGAAAATGAGGAAATTCTTAAAAAAGTTTCAATTTTATTAAAATCAGACATTAAGGAAGTGCCTGAAAAATTGGAAAAAACTCTATTAGAAAATAAGAATTTACAAAATGAGTACAATAAAATTCTTGAAAAGTACATAAGTATTTATTCAAAGCAAATGAAACAAAGAGAAATAAATGGTTATAAGTTTTATTTTGAAGTTTTAAAGGATGTTGATATGGAATTTTTAAGAAAGTTGGCAGATTATCTACAAAGAGATGATGTAATTATTCTCTTGTTCTCAAAAAGTGAAAATAAATTAATAGCACATTTTAGAATTGGAAAGCTTTTAAGAGAAAAATTTAACGCTAAAAACTTAATGATAGAAATTTTAGGAAAAGGAGGAGGCTCTGACATTAAAGCAGAAGGAGGAACAGAAAATTTAGAAATTTTGGGAACTTTGGAAGATAAAATTAAAAAATTGCTTATTTAGTATTTAGAAAAATTGAACAAAAAAGATAAATGCACTTTTTTGGAATTTCAATTTTTTATTTGCCCTGTCTAATAATTCAAAACTATTTATTTTTCTATGTTTTTCCCACCCTAAAAATAAACATAAAATTTCAAATTAGGGCTTTCTGAATTTCCTGAAAACTGCAAGTTTTGCCCTAAAGAAAAGTCCGAATGAAATATTCGTAAGTAAGATGTATGAGCCGCGGGAAGATAGGACGATACAATAACAATTTGTATCCCTACTTCTATTCTCATTTCCTTTACACCAACAGCACTGGCACGGAAAAACCTAATAAGTAAGTCATTTACTTCCAGCTTCAAAAGCATTCTTAAAATTTTAAAGCCTATTTTTTAAAGTTTTAATGAAAATCATTATTTTATATCAGAATTACTAAATGAGGCGATATTCATTTGCTGACAAATATCTACTTTCTTTATTTATTGGAATGGTTAATGCTTTGGCAGTTTTAGGAGTAATAATAGCGGAAAATTGATGAACACGAGCATAAATTAAATCTCCAACTACTAAAACTTTTGAAGAATTTTTTCGTTTTGTGTTTATTTTAAGAGGCTTCCATTTTTGACCATAAGGGTCTTGCTCTAATATGCTTGCTATTTTGTTAATAATTAGCTTTTTATTGTTTTTGATTTGGTTTATCTTGTTTTTTATTTCATTATCATTTATTTTGATTTGTATCATTTCTTTTCAAAAACTTCTTCAAATTTTTTCCTTAAAATTTTTCTTATCTTCATAACATCAGTTTCTTCGGGGTAAGGAAAAGGTTCTTGCCAGAAATTTTCATATACCTTTTTCCAATACTCAGGATTATCCCAATTTCTATGCATTTCTTCTTTTATTTTTGCCTCTTCTCTAATGGATTTTAATTCTTCTTCAAGTGTATCATATAGCTTTATGCGATAGATTTTTGGCTTTTTTTCTCTTTTTGCCATATTGAAATTTTAAAGCATAAATTAGGTACTTTGTCTAGTAATTCTAAAATATAGATTATTTCTTATTTTCCCCACCCACCCTAAAA
>JAVVGK010000074.1:0-7550 GCA_032249175.1 Candidatus Hydrothermia bacterium
TGAGTTGGCTTTGTCTAATAATTCTGAAACTATTTATTTTTCTAACCTACCCTAAAAATAAGCCTTCGGCTTATGAACTTCGTCCCCCATAAAATAAATGATTTTAAAACACTTTTTACAAATTATTAACTATCAAAGAATTAACATTATTTATTTGGACAAAACAATTTTATTATATTTTTTCAACCCTGAAATTAAGATTTCGTTATATAAAAACTATATTTTTGGATTTTGGAAACTTTGCCCTACATCACCCATAAAATAAATGATTTTAATTAAAAGTTTTATAATTTATTTACTGGACAAAGCTTTACCTATTATCTCAAAAAGAAATAAAACTTTACATTTTTTTAATTATCTCAATCTCTGATTTAATTTCTTCTTTACTTGCTCCATTTACAATTTTTTCAATTATGTTAATTAACGCCTTGTTTTGTGATTTTAAATTCCTATTTTCACTTTCCAATTCTTCTAATTTCTTCCCAATTTTATTTAATTCAATTTTATCTGCTTTTTCTCCTATTTTATCCACTGCTTTGCCCATCTTTATAATTAAATAAATTAAATAAATTACAAGACCAAGATTTAGTGTAGCCATTACTATTAAAACACTTGCTAATATCCACATAAAACTTATAAAGTCATCTATTCTTTTATTAGTACTATCTATTCTTTGATTTAAGGCTTGGATTTGGGATCTCATCTCAGTTTTGAATTCATTTATTTCACCTCTTATTTCAGCAAATTGAACTTCTGTCTGCCTTTTGAAATCCAAGAACTCTTCTCTTGTTATTTGAGCTAAAAGCAATAAAGTTATCATATTAAAATTTTAAAGCTGATTCATTTATTGGAAATTTAGCAAATTAAAATTGGGAATTTAACATTTAAAATTTTAATTATGCCAAAGGCACTTGAATCTGAGAATACAATTATTGCCCTTATGTTATTATATCCTTCTGAATGTATTCCAAGAGTTGTAGAAAAACTTTCAATTGATGATTTTGTAAGTGAAAAGAATAGAGAGATTTTTAAAGTAATAAAGGAACTTTATTTAAACAATAATAAAGAAATTATTGATTATGCAATTGTTATAAATGAGCTTGAAAGAAAGAATTCTCTTGAAAAAATTGGTGGTGTTGATTATATTATTGAAATTATGGAAAAGTTTTATTCAACACCTGAATTATTAGAAGAGCATATAAATATCATAATTGAAAAAAGTATTTACAGAAAAATTATAGAAACATCTCAAATTATTTTAAATGAAGCACAAAAAGAAGAAAGAAAAGCAGATGATTTATTGGATTTCGCAGAAGCAAGAATCCTTGAAATAAGAGATAGAGGTATAAGAAAAGATTTTACTCATATTTCTGAAATTGTTGAAAGTCAAAAGGAAGAAATTATTCAAAAATATGAAATAAAAAGTAAAATAATTGGTATTCCAACAGGAATATCATTTTTAGATAACTTAACAGGAGGACTTTTACCCGGAAACTTAATTATTATTGCTTCAAGACCAAGTGTTGGAAAAACTTCATTTGCTTTATTTATACACAGATATTTAAGTGTTGAGCTTAAAATTCCTACTGCTATATTTTCACTTGAAATGAGCTGTAATGAATTAGCCCAAAGATTTATATCAATGCAATCTTATGTAAATAATATGAGAATTAGAACGGGAATGCTAACAAGAGATGATTTACCAAAAATTATTGAAGCAATAGGGAAACTCAGAAATGCTCCAATTTGGATAGATGATACAGCATCCTCATTACTTGAAATAAAAGCAAAAGCAAGGAGAATAGTTAGAGAACAAAAGGTAAAACTTCTAACAATTGATTATTTACAATTAATTGAGCTTGAAGTACATGAAAGAAAAAGGAGAGAGAGCAGACAACAAGAAATAGCATTTATAACAAGAAATCTAAAAACATTCGCAAAAGAAATAAATGTACCAATTGTTGTTTTAAGTCAATTGTCAAGGAAAGCAGAAGAAAGAGCAGATAAAAGACCTCAATTATCAGATTTAAGAGAATCAGGCTCAATTGAGCAAGATGCAGATATTGTTATATTACTATATAGGAATAAGGAGGGTGAAAAAACTATTGGAGTTAATGTTGCTAAAAATAGAAATGGTCCAATTGGAGAAAATAGTTTATACTTTGAGAGTGAATGTTTTAGATTTTCTGAAATAACAGAAGAGGAGCAGGTTGTTGAGAATGTGGAAGACATACCATTTGAATAAAAGAAAAAAAGGTTTTAAAATTGAAAATATTGCTTGTGAATACTTAAAAAATAATGGTTATGAAATAATTGAAAGAAATTTTCACTGCGGAAGATATGGAGAAATTGACATAATAGCAAAAAAAGATAATCAGATAGTATTTATTGAAGTAAGGAGCTTAAACAAAATTGAGCCATCTAAAACAATAACCTTAAAAAAACTTAAAAAATTTGAAAATTGTATAAATTTTTACATTTCAAGGTTTCCGATTGAAAATTACAAAATTGAAATCATAATAATTCAAAATGAAGATGTTATTTATCATGGTGAAGTTGAAATTTAAAGAATTTTTACAAAAAGTTTTCCATTCTTTTATTTCTATTATTTCATTTTGAGTTTTTGGTGAAATAACAAACAAGTAGTTCCATAGGTGTATTGATTTCTAGAAGCTTTAAAACCTTTTTTAAGTCAGCTATTTTTGAAGTTTAAAGCCCCCGAATGGGGGCTAAATTTTAGTACTCTTCTGGAATTGAGGGACTAACTTTTTCTTTCTCTTTTTCTTTCTTTTCTACAACAATTGCTTCTGTTGTTAATAAGAGACCACTAATTGAAGCAGCATTTTGAAGGGCAACTCTTTCAACCTTTGTTGGGTCAATAATTCCAGCAGAGAGCATATCTACATATTCACCTGTAAGAGCATTAAATCCGATATTGATGTTTTCTTTTCCTCTTCTCTTTACTTCCTCAACAACAAGAGAACCTTCGTAACCTGCATTATAAGCAATTTGCTTTAATGGTTCTTCAAGAGCTTTCTTTACAATTTTTACACCTATTTTCTTATCACCTTCAAGCTCAGCTTCAAGCTTTTCAAGTTCTTCAATTGCTCTAATGTATGCTGTTCCACCACCAGGAACAATTCCTTCCTCTACAGCAGCTTTTGTAGCATGTAAAGCATCTTCAATTCTTGCTTTCTTTTCTTTCATTTCAGTTTCAGTAGAAGCTCCAACATATATAACTGCTACACCACCAGAAAGTTTAGCAAGTCTTTCTTGTAATTTCTCTCTGTCATAATCACTCTTTGTTTCTTCAATTTGTTTCTTAATTTGTTTAATTCTTGCTTCAATATCTTCTTTTCTACCATAGCCTTCAATAATTGTAGTATTTTCCTTATCAATAACAACCTTCTTTGCCTTTCCAAGATCATCAAGTCTAACATTCTCAAATTTCATTCCTGTCTCTTCTGAAACTACAATCCCACCAGTTAGGATAGCAATATCTCTTAACATTTCTTTTCTTCTATCACCATATCCAGGTGCTTTAACAGCAGCAACTTGAAGTGTCCCTCTTAATTTATTTACAACAAGTGTAGCAAGAGCTTCACCCTCTACTTCTTCAGCAATTATTAAAAGAGGCTTTCCAGTTTGAACAATTTTTTCAAGAATAGGAAGAATTTCTCTTACAGAAGAAATTTTTCTATCAGTTATTAGAATATATGGATTTTCAAGAACTACTTCCATTTTTTCAGCATCAGTTACAAAGTAAGGAGAAATATACCCTCTATCAAATTGATAACCATTAACAACTTCAACATAAGTTTCAATACCTTTTCCTTCCTCAACAGTTATAACACCATCTCTTCCTACTTTATCCATAGCTTCTGCAATTTTCTTACCAATTTCATTATCATTATTGGCAGATATTGTAGCTACTTGCTCAATTTCCTTTGTAGTTTCAACCTTCTTTGAAATTTTCTTCAAGTAATTAACAACTCTTTCAACAGCTAAATCAATTCCTCTCTTAACTTCCGTAGGATTAGCACCAGCAGTTACCATTTTTACACCTTCTCTATATATTGCCTCAGCTAACACAGTAGCAGTAGTTGTTCCATCACCGGCAACATCAGAAGTCTTAGAAGCAACTTCCTTTACAAGTTGAGCACCTACATTCTCAAATGGATCTTCAAGCTCAATTTCCTTAGCAACAGTAACACCATCTTTTGTAATTGTAGGTGAGCCGAATTTCTTCTCAAGAACTACATTTCTACCTGCTGGACCAAGTGTAACTTTTACAGCATTTGAAAGTTTTTCAACACCTCTCAAAATAGCCCTTTGAGCTACTTCATTATAAATAATATCTTTTGCTGCCATGTTTTCACCTCCTTTTTATTCTTCTATAATTCCAAGAACTTCATCTTCTCTCATAATTAAAAGTTTTTGGTCATCTATTTCAATCTCAGTTCCAGCATATTTTGAGAATATAACAACATCTCCAACTTTTATATCAACAGGAATAACCTTTCCATCATCAGTTTTTCTACCAGGACCAACTGCAAGAACTCTACCCTTTTGAGGTTTTTCCTTAGCAGTGTCAGGAATGATAATTCCACCCTTCTTCACCTCTTCCTCCTCTATTCTCTCAACAACGATTCTATCTCCAAGAGGTTTTATTTTTACTTTAAGCTCAACCTTTGCCATATCCTTAACCTCCTTTTTGGTTATTTCAGCTAGGGGTAAAATTTTAAAGCATAAGTTAACCTTTTACGCAAGATGTTAATTTTTTCGTTCCTAAGGGGGCTTTTTTAACTACTTAACAAGTACCTTAAAGCTTTTATTATTAACCTTAGAGCCTACCTTTACTAACTGAAATTTTTACATTCTTAGAAATTGAACATCTGTGTTTCTTTGAGAGCCTCTTATTTTGAGCCATGTCCCATTTGCACCATCTACTGGTGCTTGTGAGATAAAGCTTTAAACAAGCATATGATATAAAATTGACATTCTAATAGCAACACCATTTTCTACTTGCTCTAATATAACTGAGCTATTACTATCAGCAACATCTGAATCTATTTCAACACCTCTATTTATAGGTCCTGGGTGCATTATTATAACATCATTTTTAGCATATTTTAAAATTTCTTTTTTTATTCCAAAAAGCTCATTATATTCCCTTATTGATGGAAAGAAGTTTGAAAATTGTCTTTCTATTTGTAATCTTAAAACATAAATCACATCTGCTTCTAAAATTGCTGATTTTAAATCATAATGAATTTTAACATCAAAGTTTTCAAATTCCTTTGGAAGTAATGTTGAAGGACCACAAAGATGAACATCTGCATTTAATTTTTTAAATAATTTTATATTACTTCTTGCTACTCTACTATGTAAAATATCACCAACAATAACAATTTTTAATCCTTCTATTTTCCCTTTTTTTTCAATTATTGTGAAGGCATCAAGTAAGGCTTGTGTAGGATGCTCATTAGTTCCATCACCTCCATTTATAATTTTTGAATTTAAGAAATTTTTTAAGAAATGTAAAATTCCAGTTGAAGAATGCCTTATTACAAATAAATCAACACCCATTTTTTCTATATTTAATAATGTATCAAGAAATGTTTCTCCCTTTTTCAAACTTGAGCTTTCCTTTGAAAAACTTATTGTGTCAATACTTAGCATTTTACAAGCATTTTCAAATGACATTCTTGTTCTTGTTGAAGGCTCATAAAATAATAAGCAAACATTTTTACCCCTTAATGTTGGAACTTTCTTAATGGGTCTTTTAATAATTTCTTTCATGCTTTTTGAAGTTTCAAAAATCTCATAAATATCATCTATACTCAAATCATCAATACTTAAAAGATATTTTCTATTCCACATCATAATTTAAACCCAATTTGAATTGCCATTAAGGATAATGTTCTTTTATTTCCAAAAATGTAATAGTTTTCTGATTTTATGGAAAACTTTGAGCCAATTTGAATTGAAAAACTTATAGAAGGATTAAAGCCATATTCATAAAACTCCTGATATTTCCTAAAAATTAAAAACTCATAAAACGAAAGCCCTAAAAATGAAAATTTTTTACCTATTCCAAGACCCAATAAATTTAAACTATAATTTCCTGAGCCTTTGCTAAAAATTGAATTAGCACTTAATTTAACTTCAAATTTTTTATAGTTATAAGCCAAATTTGTTGAATATCCAATTTTATAATAATTCAAATTAGTTAGTGGAAACATTATTCCAAAATAAACCTGCATAAGTTCCTCCAAAATCCTCTTCAATTATAATAAGTCTATTATATTTTGAATTTCTATCACTTCTTGAAAGTGAGCCTGTTTTAATTTGTCCTGTATTTAATCCAACTGCCAAATCAGAAATAAAATTATCCTCAGTTTCTCCTGAGCGATGTGAAATTATTGATTTATATCCATTTCTAAGAGCAAAATCAACTGCTGAAATTGTTTCAGTTAATGTTCCAATCTGATTTAATTTTATTAAAACAGCATTTGCCATATTTTCTTTTATACCTATTTCTATTCTTTTGATATTTGTAGTGAATAAATCATCACCTACAATTTGAATTTTATTTCCAAGCTCCTTTGTAATCATTTTCCATCCTTCAAAATCATCCTCACTAAATGGGTCTTCAATTGAAATAATTGGATAATTTTTTATTAAATTCTCATAAAATTTCAAAAGTTCTTCTTTTGAAAGAAGTCTCCCGTCCATTTTATATTTTCCATCTTGATAAAGCTCATTACTTGCCACATCTAATGCTAATTTTATTTTATTTTCATATCCTGCCTTTTCAATTGCTTTCATTAAAATATCCAACGCTTCATTAGTTTCTTTTAAATTTGGTGCAAATCCTCCCTCATCACCAACATTTGTATTATAACCCTTTTCTTTTAATAATTGCTTTAATGTCCAAAATGTTTCAGCAGAAATCTCAACAGCTTCCTTAAATGATTTAGCAAAAATTGGAACAATCATAAATTCTTGAATATCAAGCTCATTATCCGCATGAACACCGCCATTTATAACATTCATAAAAGGAATTGGAAGAACATTTGCTCTTATTCCTCCTATATATTTAAAAAGAGGAATTTTATAATAGTTTGAAACAGCCCTTGCTACTGCTAATGATACACTTAATATAGCATTTGCTCCAATTCTTGACTTATTTTCAGTCCCATCCAATTTTATTAAAATTTCATCTACTTTCCTTTGATTTTCTGCTTCAATTCCAATTATAGATTTTGCTATTATATTATTAACATTTTCAACAGCTTTCTTAACACCTTTACCAAAAAAACGTTTTTCATTATCTCTTAATTCCAACGCTTCATATTTACCTTTTGAAGCACCTGAGGGAACATAAGCACTTCCTATTGTTCCATCTTCAAGCTCAACTTTTGTGAAAATTGTAGGGTTTCCTCTTGAATCTAAAACTTCATAAGCTTTTACATTTTTTATCTTTGGCATAATTGAAAATTTTAATGGATGGTTTATCAAGGCACAAAATCAAAAAACTTTTAAGG
>JAVVGK010000075.1:0-7521 GCA_032249175.1 Candidatus Hydrothermia bacterium
ATAGAATTAAGCCCATCGTTTAAAATCCAAAAAAAGTATTTTTAAAAGGAGCTTTAAAATTTTAGCTATGTTTCTTTTAGGATTTGATTTTGGAATTTCATCTTATAATATATCAAAAATTGATTTTTCTTATAAGGGGTCAGTTTTTTCAACAAAACCAACAGCAAATGGAACTCCTATAAGTTTTGGATTTTTTGGTACATATGGTTTTAAAGAAAGTCCATTACTTTTAGGATTTGAAGTTAAACTTCACTCTGGCTCTTTAAATACAAAATGGGATTATTATGGTTTTACATTTAAAAATACAACAAATTTTAATATAACACAAATTAAATTTTTGATAGGACTTTATGCTTCTCAAAACTTTATATTTCAAGCCATATTTTCTCCTCAAATTGTTAGTTTAACATTTAATGGAGATAACGGAAGCTCAAATGGAAGTAATTTAGGTTTTGGCATTGGAGGAAATATGCTTTTTCCTGTATCAAAACAATTTTATATTGGATTTGGTATGGATTTTGACTATATTACATCAATTACAACAACTTATAGTGAAAATACAAATTTAAATGTTATTCCAAAAGAAAATAAAATAGTCAGTTTAAGTCTTAAATTCTTAGGGAGGATAATTTAAAAATTGATTGAAAAACTCGCACTTATATTAACTGATGGGATTGGACCTGTTAGATATAGAAAGTTAATTCAAAAATTTAAAACTATTGAAAATATATTAAAAGCCAAAACGGAAGATTTATTAGAAGTTATTCCAAAAAATTTAATTCCTTCAATAAGAAATTTAGATTTTAAAAGAGCAGAGGAAGAAGTTAAAAAGGCACAAGAATTGAATGTAAAAATTTTATTACTTGAAGATGAAGACTTTCCAGAGGAATTAAAAAATTATGATTTTACAACGCCAATTTTATATGCTTGGGGTAATTTAGAAATTCTTAAAAAATTAAAATTTGCTATTGTTGGAACAAGGAAACCAAGTGAATATGGAAAAAATATCGCTTATAAATTTTCAAATGTTTTATCTCAAAAATTGGTTATTGTTTCGGGTGGTGCTATTGGAATAGATACTTATGCTCATCTTGGAGCATTTCCCAATACAATAGTTGTTCTTGGAAGTGGTATAGATATTTTACATCCAAAAAGCAACGAAAAATTATTTAAAAAAATTTATAATGAAGGTGGTTTAATAATTTCTCAATTTCCAATAGGAACAAAACCATCAAAAGAAACATTTCCAATAAGAAATTTAACAATTTCTGCTTTAAGTATCGGTGTTTTATTAGTTGAAGGAAGTGAAGATTCAGGTGCTTTAATAACTGCTAAATATGCCTTTGAATTAAATAAAGATGTTTTTACAATTCCAAATAGAATAGATATTCCACAAGCAAAAGGACCAATTAAACTAATTAAAGAGCATATTGCTCAAATTGTTGAAAGTCCTGATGATATATTATCAAATTTTGGTCTTGGAAGCATTAAAAATATAAAAGATATTGAATTAAGTGAATTTGAAAAGAAGGTTTATGAAAAAATTATAGGCAGAATTAGTATTGATGAGCTTTTAGAATTTTTTCCAAACTATTCTGAATTAATAACCGCTTTAACATCCTTAGAATTGAAAGGATTAATTAGACAAATTGGAAACTCTTATGAAAGGGTTTAAAATTTTCAGCAATTATGAAATTTAGCGAAATTTTTATCCCAACATTAAGAGAAGAGCCACAGGATGCGGAAAATATAAGTCATAAATTATTAATTAGAGGGGGATTTATTAGACAATTATCATCAGGGATATTTGTATTTTTGCCACTTGGTTGGAGAGTTATTAAAAAAATTTATAAAATCATCACAGAAGAAATGGATAGAATTGGAGCACAAGAATTATTTTTACCTGCCTTAACACCTTCAAGTTTATGGAAAGAAAGTGGAAGATGGGATACTTATGGTGATGATATGTTTAGAGTGAAAGATAGAAAAAATAGAGAATATGCTTTATCACCCACACATGAAGAAATCATTACTGAATTAGCAAGAAAACATATTCATTCATATAGAGATTTGCCTCAAATTTGGTATCAAGTTCAAACAAAATTTAGAGATGAGCCAAGACCAAGAGGAGGTCTTTTAAGAGTAAGAGAGTTTTTAATGAAAGATTCTTATTCTCTTGATAGTTCTTGGGAAGGGCTTGATAAAAGTTATGAATTACACAGAATTGCTTATATAAGGATTTTTAAAAGATGTGGATTAAAATTTGTTCATATTAAAGCATCAAGTGGATTAATGGGTGGAAGTCAATCTGAGGAATTTGCTATTATTTCAGATGCTGGTGAGGATGAAATTGCTATTTGTGAAAATTGTGGTTATAGTGCTAATTTAGAAGTTGCTATTTCAAAAGTTCCAAATTATTCAGTATCAAAATATGATAAATTCCAAAAAGTTTTTACACCAAATATAAAATCCGTTGAAGAATTATCTAATTTCTTAAAAGTTGATAAGGAAAATATAATAAAAAGCATTCTTTACTTTGTAGATGATAAACCATATTTAGTTTTGATAAGGGGTGATTATGAAGTAAATGAAGAAAAATTAAGAAAAATTATTGGTAATTTTCTTTATGCTAATGATGAAGGTTTTATTAAAATTGGCTCTTATCCTGGTTTTATTGGTCCTTATGGATTAAAAAATGTTGAAATTATTGCTGATGAATCAATTAAATATATGGATGATGGAATTATTGGAGCAAATGAAGTTGATTACCATTATGTAGGATGGAAAGGGAATTTAGAATTTAGTAATTATTATGATATAAGGAAAGTAAAAGATGGGGATTTATGTGTAAATTGTGAAAATAAACTGAAAGTTAAAAAAGCTATTGAAATTGGTCATATATTTAAACTTGGTACCAGATATTCTCAAATGATGGGTGCTTATTTTCAGGATAAAGATGGCTCATTAAAACCTATTATAATGGGTAGTTATGGAATTGGACTTGGAAGAATTATGGCAGGTGCTATTGAGTTATATCATGATGAAAAAGGAATTATTTGGCCTATAACGATAGCTCCATTTGAAGCAGTAATAATTGATATTATAAAAAATGGATTTGCCCCAAAATTATATGATGAATTAAAAAACAAAATTGATGTTTTAATTGATGATAGAGAAGATGTTTCACCTGGTGTTAAATTTAACGATGCTGATTTAATTGGAATTCCATTTAAAATCATAATTGGGAAAAAACTAAAAGAAAATAAAATTGAAATTCAAAGAAGAGATAATGGTCAAAAATATGAAGTTGAAATAAATTCAGCTGTTGATTTTATTCTAAAACTCATAATGGAAGAAAGAAATAAATATGAAGAAAATTGATATTTACATCCTAACGGAATTTATTAAAGTTTTTTTCGTTATTATAGCAGGTGTTATTGCTTTATATATAATCGTAAATTTCTTTGAAAACATAGACACCTTCATAAATCCTCAAAGAGGCTTTAAGATATTTTCAACAATAAAATACTACTTTTATCAAATTCCATATTTATTTGTTTTAATGTTGCCTGTCGCCTTAATGTTATCTTCGTTTTTTTCAATAGGAGAGCTTTCAAGAAGATTTGAGATTATGGCAATAAAATCCATAGGAGTAAGTATGAAAAGAGCATTTTTAACAATTTATATTTTTTCAATTTTAATGACGATAATTTCACTTTTTTTATATCTTGATATTGTTGGCTCTTGGATGAAAAAAGCAGAATGGGTAAAAGCTGTTGAAATTGAAGGGAAAAAAATTCCAAAAGAAAGAACATTTGCCATGAATTTAACTTTTGTAAGTGGCAATAAGGTTTATTTTTTTAATAGCATAAGTGCCTTAACAAGCTCTGCTAATGGAATTGTTATTATTGAGCTTGAAAAAGAAGGGAAAATAAAAAGGAGAATTGATGCCAATAGTGGAAAATATGAAAATAATAAGTGGATTTTATATGATATTGAAGAGCGAATTTTCAATAGTGATAATTTCGTTTTAAATAGAATTAAAAGTAAAGAATATCTTGAAATTGAAGAAAGTCCATTTGAATTTTTAACAGAAGTTAAAGAATTACAGCAAATGAATTTAAAAGAATTAACAAGTAGAATTGAAAAGCTTAAAAAGGCAGGTTTTGAAACAAATGCGGAGCTTACAGAATTTCATATAAGAATAGCATTTCCATTTATGAATTTAATAACAATGATATTATCACTTCCAATTGCAGTAGCAATAAAAGGTAGAGGTAGAGCTTGGGGATTTGGTATAGCTGTAATTTTCGTTTTTATATATTGGGGACTTTCAGAAGCTTTTAGAACACTTGGTATTGTTGGTAAAATAAATCCAATTCTCTCAGCTTGGATACCAAATACATTTTTTCTTATAATTGGTATTCCTGGATGGTTTGGAATTGAGAAATGAATATTATTGGTCATAAGGATATTATAAAAAATTTAATTTCTATTTCAAAATTTAAGGATATTCCACCTTTGCTATTTTATGGTCAATTTGGAATTGGCAAATCTACAACAGCTCTTTACTTTTGCTCTTTATGTAATCCTAAAAGTGAAGAAAAAATTTATAAATTAAATCATCCTGATATTATTTTTATTAGTGTTGGTGAATTAAAACCTTATGGTCCAAGACCTGATAACTTTGATAATTTAAAAAATATATCAATTGAGCAAATTAGAAATTTAAAAATTGAATTACAAAAGCCACCAATATATGCCAAAAGAAGGATTGTAATAATAATGGATGCTGATATGCTAACAATTGAAGCTCAAAATTCACTCTTAAAAATTCTTGAAGAACATCAAAATAAAACAACATTTATTTTAATAACCTCAAATTATTTAAAAATTCTTCCTACAATCCTTTCAAGAACATTAAAAATTTCATTTAAAAGTTTAAGTTTTGAAGAATTTTCAAGTTATGAATACAATTGGAATTATGATATAAAACTCATTTATGAAATTTCAGAAGGCTCAATCGGAATAGCAAAGCAATTGAATGAATATCCTGTAAATGATTGGCTTAATATGTTAAATGAAGTGAAAAGTGTTAAGAATGTTTTAGAAATTTTAAAAACTATTCAAGATTCAAAGGATTTTATGAATTTTCTTAGAGTTTTCAGATTTTTCTATAAGAAAAAATATATTGAAAGTTCAAATGAAATTTGCTATAAAATTCTTAAACATTCTCTTGAAATTGAAGATTTAATTAAAAGATATGCTTCAATTGAAGCAAGTTTAATTAGTTTGTTTGGAGGTGTTATAAATGGGAAAGTTTGAAAGAGGAAAAGCTGAGAAATTAGAAAAAGATGTTGTAAAAATTTTGAATAATCAGCAAGTTCCTAATAGTCATCCATGTGCTTTAAATTTAGCAAATAGAATTAGAGAAGATTTCCAAAATCAAATTATAAACGCTAAATTTAAATAATAATAGAATTGCTTATATTGAATTAAAGCTTTTAAGAATTGGAAAAGGAACAAGAGCAAATTTAAGTCAAAATGCTTTAACGAATTTTAATTTGTTTTCAGGTGAAAACATTAAATCTTGGAGTAGTTTTAGAGAGGAAAATAATTTTGATAATAAAGTTTTAAGAATTTTAAACTCCTATGAGCATTATGATGAAAACAAACTTCAATCGTATAGAGAAAATGATGAAAAGATAAAAAAGGCAAGATATTTAAAAGATATAATAAGACCAAATAAAGGTGAATCCATTCAAAGAGCTATCGAAAGATTAAGAAATAATCAAGATGTAAGAATTAGGAGAGCTTGTGAAGTTGTTAGCCAAATACTCACATTAGCTAAGGAAAACAAATTAGAATATATAAATTATTTAAGAACTCTTAATCAAAATCTAGAATTTATAAAAAAGTTTTCCATCCTAATTCTTTTAGGTTTTCATAAAGAAAGTGTTATAAGGCAGGGTTTTGAAAATTTTGATAGTATTATACAAAGCATGGGGCAAAATTATATTTATAAAACTTACTATGTTAATAGGTTAAATTGTGAAATTAGGTGTGAAGATTTAACAAATTTAATAAATGAACTTCTTAATAGTTGTTTTAGAATTTCCTTTCCTGAAAATGAAACAAACTGCTTAATAGAATATAGACCAAATAATCAAAACGAATGGAGAAAATTATTAAGAATTGTTTTCCATTGGAAAAATGTATTTCAGGGTATTAAAACGCCTTGTCTTAATATCTTTGATGAATTCCAAATTTATAGGCACTAAACTTTCTAATTCCCTTTTAGATATTTGAGTATTTCCTGTTATTAAACTAATTACATACTGCATTTTAGGGGAGTTTAATTGCTTAACAATTTCCTCCATTTCTTTTAAATCAACATTTGAAGGTGGATATATTACATTAACATGATTTTCTGCTACAAATATAGTATTTGGTGGTATTAATGCTGATAATAAATTAGCTCTTTTAGGATGTCCTACAATTCTTTTAACAACAATTGCTGGACCTTTATCTGCCTTTTGAATAGGATATCTAATATATTGAAATTTTTTGTGGTTATTTAATTCTAATTTTCCATTTTTGATATTATGCGACCATACTAATAATATGCCTTCTTATGGATTATTTGTAAGTTTATCTTTATTTTCATTCCATACAATTTTTCCCGTTTGGACTTTATACCCTAATTCCTTTAATGTTTTAGCATTTTTAAAAATTTCTTTTAACTCCTCTGCCTTTTCAGAAAATATATTCTTAAAAACGTATTTTCCCGTATTCTTTCCTTTTCTTAAAATTATAATCTGAAATGTATGATTAACTTCTTGAAATGTAAAGTGATTTTCCAATGTTTCTAAATAAACAATATCAGCATTTCTTATAATGAATTCTCTTAACTTCTCAAAATATCTTCCATTATTCATACTTGAAGAAACCACATATCCTAAATATCCTCCCTCTTTTAATAACTTAATACCTAAATAAATAAAAAGAGCATATATATTAACCCTTCCGTTTATAATCTCTCTATATTTGAACCTCAATTCTTTATTCAATTTCATTTCAAAATATGGAGGATTTCCTATTATTACATCAAATTTTTCTTCAAAATCAACATATAAAGCATCTATGTTCATGATATTTGCATCAGGAATGTTAATTTTAGAGATTTCTGCTAATTTTTTATCTATTTCAAAACCATATAATTCTGGCTCTACAAAGTATTCCTTACAAGACAAGAGAAATTCACCAGTTCCACAAGAAGGGTCCAAAACTTTTGGTTTAATAAGTTTTGGAATTTTTGATAGAATTTTTTCTCTTAAACTTCTTGGTGTAAAAAATTGTCCAAGTTTCTTTCTATATTCCAAACTTGTTTCCTTTATATAATTTAAAGTTTGAGGTAAAAATTCCACAACTAAAATTTTATAGTAAAAGTTAATCATCTTATTTTCCTTTAAAATTTAAAACTATGTTTAAAACATTTGAAAGAAAAGTTCAAAAAGATAG
>JAVVGK010000076.1:0-7472 GCA_032249175.1 Candidatus Hydrothermia bacterium
TTGGCTATCTTAAGCCAAACTTCTTCAATAATTCAATTTTAACAATTTTTGGAACAAAATTATCTATATTTCCACCAAGCATAGCAACTTCCTTAACGAGGCTTGATGATAAGAAAAAGTACTCCTCAGAAGGCATTAAAAAAATTGTTTCAATATCATTAAATAATTTTCTATTCATCCAAGCTATTTGAAATTCATAATCAAAATCAGATACCGCTCTTATCCCTCTTATAATTACATTTACATTTAATTTCTTACATAAATCAACAAGAAGACCATCAAATGTTAAAACTTCTATATTTTCCATATCTTTTAAACTTTCTTTAACCAAAAACAATCTTTCTTCTAATGTAAATAATGGATTTTTATGTCTTGGTTGAGCTATTGCGATAATTACTTTATCAAAAAGTTTTTTAGCTCTTTTTACAATATCAATATGAGCATTTGTAATAGGATCAAATGTCCCTGGATAGATAGCTCTTTTCATATCAAATTTTTCTCCATTATATCAAAAATCTCTGACAATTCAAAATTTCTATGAAACCTTAAAATAACAATTCCAACATTATAAATTTCAAAAACACTAAAACTATGAACCTTACCATTAAACAAACTTAAAATTTTTTCAATATCTATTTCTTCTCTTTCCTTTGCTATTCCGACAATATAAAATTTTTCAGAAGATAAAACCTCATAAATTGGTTTTTCAGTTGATAGAAATCTTGTAAGTAAGGTATAGGAAAACTTAATCTCCTCCGCTATTTCATTAGCAGATAAGTTTAGCCTCAAAATATCATCATATTGATAAAATAATCGCTTTACAATTCTTTCAGAAACCTTATTTCCTAAAATTTCCATAACATCATATAATTTCTGAACATTTAAATTTCGCATACCTTCATCAAAATCTCTAATTTTAGGAACAATTTTAGAAATTGATGCTTTCAAAGAATTATAAACATCAATCTCATTTTCAAAATTTTCAAGTAAGGCAGATAATTTTATATGAATGACTTGAACATTTCCTCTTAACTTATTCTCAAAAGACAAAATTGAAAATTTATTTTTCTTTAATGTTTCAATTAAAGTATTTTCATTACATCGCTCGTTAGAATGTAAAATTAGAAATAATCTTAAATCAATCCTATTTGTATCAATATCTTCTGGTAAAATTAACATTTGAGAAACATTTGTTCTTTCAACCTCCGATATTAAATAAGGAATTAGAATTCTTCCATATAATTCCATACCTGCCCTAATTTTAAAGAATTTTAATCGTTTTTCTTTTGGCTTTGAAAATTCTTCCTTTAAGTAATTTAAAATAATAGGATGTCTATCTTCTGATATGAAGTTTTCATTTTCATCTGTAATTTCAAGTCTTATAACAATTACACCCTCATCCGTTATAAACTCCTTATCAAACTTTCTATGATAATTTCCAACAACTTCTTTGAGGGCATCAAGAACATCATCCAACGATACATTTTCATAATACCCAACAATTGTTAAACCTGTTAGTTTTTCTTTTTTTGTTATGAAATTGTGAATATCAATTTGAACATTTTTCGTTTTTAAAAATTCCTTTTGTAATTTATAAGACTTATAAACAATATAAGCCAAATCTTCAATTTTCCTTTCAGATAAGTACTGCTCTGAACGAGAAAGAACAAATTTAATTAACTCACCATTTTCACTAATAATCTCTTTATATTCTTCTTCCGTAGCTAACTCTTTTAATTTATCCATTATTTCATTATAAATTTTAATTTTCTTTGTTCCTATATTCAAAAGCTTTGTCAAAGACAAACCACCTTTTATAGCAGTTTTTAAAAGATTTAAAAATTTATTTCTATTTTGCTCAAGTCTTATAATTTCATTTTCATTTAAGTTTTTTATTTTAAGAACAATAATTGCCTCATCATTTTCCGTAGCAAACGCATAAGCAAAATGAATATTAAAACCTTCATCATGAAATATACCAAGAACTGCATCCATAATCCCAGCCCAATCTTTGGCAATTATGTATATTGTAAATACTTTCTTATTATAATCAATTTCAACTTTCGGCTCATTAGTCTTCCTAAAATCTTCTAATAAACTTATAACTTTATTTTCATCTTCAAGTGAAAGCTTTTCCAACATAATTAATTTTTAAAATTTTAAAGTTCAATGAGTAAAGAAGACACCAAGTTGAGAAGCTCCATAAGCCATAAAAGAAAATTTATATCCAGGGTATGGTTTGAATTTTTCAAGAACTTTATAATTTACTAAAAAAATTCTTATTTCATATCTACTATTTGGTGTGTCAATGTAATAAAATGGAATTAATATGCTATCAGTTTCTTTTGGTAAAAAATCAGTTTGATAAACAAGTGTTGGATTTTTGTTTTTATTTTCAAAGAAAACAACAAAATAAAAATCATGATTTTTTATATAATTACTATCAACTTTCCATTTAACAATTAAGTTTTCATTTAAGTTAATGTACTGCGATTCAGGTCTTATGATTATAAAAGTATCAGGTATTTCAATTGTTGTAAATGAAATTTCTTCATAAATATCCCTATAATAAACTTTTAATGTGTAATTGGTATTAGGAGTATATTGATAGTTTGCGGTATAAAATGGATGATAATAGCTTAAATTCTTTTCATTTAAGTAAATTTGAGCATCAGAAATAACTTGTGAATTTTTTGTGTCATAAAATGCTATAAAAACCAAATCATTAGCAAAAATTCCATATAAACTATAATCAAAACTGCTTGTTCCCTTCTTACATCCAAAAATTATTAAAATAAAAAATAACTTTCTCATCTTATTTTAATAATTAAATTTGAGCCTCTTCCTACAAAAATTAAAGAGTTTGGAAAATTAGGATAAGGAACAAAACCATTTATTTCACAAAAATTTCCACTTATCAAAAGTAAATCATAATCTGTAATTTCTAAATTTGAAGTGCTTAATTGATAAGTTGTATCTGATATTGGAATATAACCGCTTGAAGAATTAAACTCTACACTACCCTTTTTCTTTAATAAAATCATATTTTTACCATTTGGCACTCCAAAGTATTTCCACCTTACATTTATTATATCACCCTTAATAACACTATCTTTATCAACAAAAACCCTAACACTATCAAGCTCTCCCGATTGACAATCAACATTTACATTATAACTACTAAAACTTATTTCAACTTTATAATTTTGATTTTTCTTATAAATAGCAATTGTTGAATAACCAAGAGCAGAGCTATTATATGTTATTTGATTACCATTTAATTTAACAATAGCATCTTGAACATAAATATCATCTTTTAGGTTTTTTATTCTAATTAAAACACCTGCCAAGGTATCAGGAAGACCAGATAGTGTCATTATAGTTCCAACAATAGCATAATTTTGTGATGGACTTTCATTTTTTGAGCAAGATATTAAAATTAAAACAAATATGAAAATTATCATTTTCTAAAACCTAAACCAAAGTTGAAAATTAAGGTATTATAGTCCGGTCTTAAATATAACGAGAATGCTGATTGGAAGAAACTCTTGCTATAAACTATGGATAAAGAATTTAAAGAAGTGATAAAGCTAAAATTTTTATAATCATAAATAAATTTTAGAATTCCATAAAGGTACTTTTGATTATAAGGTCTAAAAGGTCTTATATTTAAATCAATATCGTAAATCAACTCCGGTTTTATT
Organism: Candidatus Hydrothermia bacterium; assembly: GCA_032249175.1. GTDB lineage: Bacteria > Hydrothermota > Hydrothermia > LBFQ01 > DSFT01 > DSFT01. The sequence goes on from JAVVGK010000076.1 coordinate 3,705, forward strand.
GAAAAATTATTAAATAGCTTGTTCTTTATACCAAAATTTATTCTCAAATAATTTAAAGTATCAGTAAAATTCTCAAAATTTTGAAATTGATTTTGACTTGTAAAATTAACATTTAACGAAACATTATCAAAAATTTTCTTCTCAAACCCAAAGTTAAATAAAAATTCTAAAAATTCTTTACTTCCTGATGGAGTTTGGGCTTTCCCCACGCTTCTTCCATAAAATCCATTTAAGAATAAACTATTTGACAAATTTGCTCTTTCAATTGTTGAATTATAACCCATACATCCAAAAAGAAAAATTAAAAATAAAAATTTTTTCAATTTCAAAATTTTAAAGCTCTCAATAAAAAACCTTTAATTCTTCTATTTTTAAAATTTCTTGTCTTTCTGCTTTATTTAAGGCATCTTCAATTTCTTCATTTATTTGATTTTTATAATTTTCAATAATTTTGTCATTTAAAATTTTCTTTTCTCTTAAATAATTTTCAAACTTTTTTAATGGATCAAACTGCTCATTCCAAGTTTTAACTACCTCAGGATTTAAATATCTAGAATAATCCTCATCCGTCGTATGAGGAGTTAGTCTATAAACAACTGCCTCTACAAAGGCTGGTTTATTTTTTGATTTAATATCTTTAATTGTTTTATAAACTTCAATAATGTTAGTTCCATCAATTCTATAACTATCAATAATGCTTGAAAATTTTTGAGCTAAATTTTCATTTAATGTTTGAAAGCCAATACCTTCTTTTTTCAGAGGTAAATCCTTTCTTGAAGGAACACTTATAGCAAGACCATTATTTTCACATACAAAAATAACATTAACATTATAAATTGTTGCCAAATTCAAAGCTTCATAAAACTCTCCTTCACTTGTTCCACCATCTCCAAAATTTGTCAAAACCCAATAGTTTTTACCACTTAACTTACCAGCCATGGCAAGTCCAACAGCCTGAGGACATTGACTTGAAATTGTAATATAGAAATTCGTCATATTTAAACTTTCTGGAATTTTCTCACCAAGTGGATTCCCTTTCCAATACAAAAACGCATTATATAAAGGAAAACCAAATGTTATAGCAAGAGCTGTTCCTCTATAATAAGGCATTATCCAATCATCCTTACTAAGAGCCAAGGCACAACCCACTTGAACAGCTTCATGACCTCTAAATGATGGATAAGTTCCAAGTCTCCCCTGTCTTCTTAAAATAAAACATTTCTCATCAAACATTCTAACTCTTAAAAGATGATAATAAAAATTTAATAATTCCTCTTTACTGAATTCTAATCCTCCTTCCATAAGATTTTAATATAACTTCAATAGGAAAAGGACCAATTGTAGCTTTGGCATAGGTTGAGTCAAACCTATAAATTTTAAGAATTCCAAGAAAAGCTTTTAAGTAAGTTGTATCAATACTTGTAATATAAGCAGTATCATTTTTTATAGTAGTATCTGAACAAATAATTGATTGTGGTTTTGTTTGATAGCGATATTTAACTTTAAAGAAATTATGAGAAAGAATTTTAAATGTACTATCATTCCCTGCTTCAATTACAATTTTTCTTGTACTATCAACCTTAAAGCTATCAACATATATTCTTAAAGAACAAGGACTAATTTGTTGATTTGTAAAGAAAATTGTATCATATATAGCCTTTGATTGACTTTCAATAGGTGTCCAACTATCATTTAGTACAAGAGGAGCTTTGAAAATTTTATTTGAGATTTTAATTTGAGTATTGTTTAAAAATTGAAAGTTCATAGTATCAATTACAAAAGGATTATAAACATAAAAAGTATCATAAATTTTATTGTATGTAGAAAGTGAAGAATCATAGAATTCAACATTCAAATCCCCAAAAGTGTCCTTTATAATTCTTAAAAATGTATCCTGATAAACAGTAGTAGAATCAAGAGCATTAGTAATTTTAAACTTGGTCGTATCAAGAGCATAGTACTTATGACTTTTTCCAATACCAAACCCCCAATAAAGAAGAATATCGTATTTTGAAAATTGAGGATTTTGGGGAGATGAATTATCTGACTTTTTAGAACATCCAAAGATAAGTAAAATCAAACTTAAAAGAAAGTAAAGCATACTGAAATTTTAAAGGTAGCTTTAAATCATTTTATAAAATATAATCATAAATATAATTCCAATCATTATACCAATTGATAAACTTTGTCTTGAAATTGAATTTAAAGAACTTGGAATTATATCCCAAAGAACTAAATAAATCATAGCGCCCGCTGCAAAGCCAAAACCAAATGGTAAAAATGGTTTAAAAATCTCTACTAAAATATAAGAAGGAACAGCCATTATTGGTTGAGGAAAACTTGAAAATATACTCCAAAATAAACAAGATAATGGACTTGCACCTTGTGATATTAAGTAAAGTGATATAGCAAGTCCTTCTGGTATATTATGAACTGCAATAGCAATAGATGTTAAAATTCCAAGATTTTCCTTTCCACCAAATGAAACTCCAATTGCAACACCCTCTGCGAAACTATGAGCAGTCATTATAAACAAAAATACAATAGCTCTTCTTGCTGATAAACCTCTTATATTACCTAAAACCAATTCCTTATTATTTAAATAATTATTGGTAGTGATAACCAACAAAATTCCGAAAATTATACCAAGAACTAAAAGAAATATATTTAAATTAAGAGCAGAAAATAAAAGATTAAAACTTGCTCCAATCATCAAACCGCCAGATAAAGCTTCAAAAAATCCCAAAACTTTCTTATTTATATCCTTAATAAAGAAAAATGGCAATGAGCCAATACCTGTTGCCAAATCCGTAAAAAGAGCATATAAGAAAACAATAAAAACTTCCATTTTATTCAATCCTTAAAATTCTTAAAACCTTTTTATTATAAACTGAAAGATAACTTCCAACTATTGATGTGTCAGGACCTATTTCAGCATAAACAATAAAACTATCAGGAGCAAATTTATAAAATCTTCTTATTATTTTTTTACTATTAGGAGTTTGCTCATAGTAATAGTAATTCAGATTGTAATTTAATTTTTCTTTTTGAATGGATATAATTGTTTTAGCAAAATAATCATTTCCAGAAATGACATATTCTTTATTAAAACCATCTACAAAAGGATAAGGAAAATAAGGTAAATTTCCATCATAAGCAACAATTAGCTGGTCATAATTTGAATATTCTATTGTTCTTTTAATAAGAATAAAATCACCGGTATTTTGTAAAAATTCCAAGTTTCCTTCAAAACTCAATATAATAAAAAAACTATCACTTTTGATTGCTGATATGTTAAACTCATTATTATTTTCATCTAAATAAGTCCAACTTTGATATTTTTTAAATGGTAAATAATCAAAAGTTTCAATATCTACAACTTTTGAGCAAGATATTAAAAATAAAAAAATTAAATTTCTTGGCATTTTGGATATTTATGTTGAGTTTTATTATAACTTTCAAGAACTTGATTGTAAAATCTTTTAGGATTTAACGCTTTAAAGTAAGAAAAACCAAGTCTAAAACCATTTTTTAAAAAATCCAAAATACAACTATTTGGCATTTCATATAGTTTTAATAGTTCAAACTTTAAATTTTCAGCAAAACCAAAATAGATAATTTCACCATTATCATAGTTAAAAATATAAAAGACACCAGGCTCATTTGAAACAAATTTATTTATATAAAAATCATTAAATGGATATTTGTTATGCCAGTTTGGCCATTTAGTCATAGCGAAAATTTTAAAGGAGCTTTTTACATCAAGTT
>JAVVGK010000077.1:0-7421 GCA_032249175.1 Candidatus Hydrothermia bacterium
TAACCAAAAATAACATCCTTTATATTCGGCACTTTGCCCGTTAATAAACTCAAAAACTTCACTATTTCTATAATGTAATAAAGCAACAGCATTAGCAATACTTTCCTCAATAACTTCACCATGAACACTATTTTTACTATCTAAATAAGCATGAACAAGCTCATGAATTAGAACAAATGGAAATAACTTATCACTCTTTATCCTTTCAGGACAAATATAAATTGAAGAATTTTTATAACAAGCTAATGCTGAATAAACCTTTGTTTTACACCTTTGTAATCCTTCCCAGATTTCTCCTAAAACTTTATCTATATTTTCAGAATTTACCTCTTTAGGAGGATTTTTCAAAGAATCTAAGCAGTCTCCTTCATCATCATATCCCTTTCTTGGAGGACAAATTTTATCCATAGTTTCTTCATTTACAAGATAAAATGAAAGCTTTGGAACAACACTGCCAAGATATGTTAGCCTTTGAAAAGTTTTCTCAAAAAGCTCCCTTCCTACTACAACCTTGCTATCTATATTCTCTATCTTCATGGCTCTTCCTCCTTTTAAAAAACTAAATTTCTCAAAATAAACTTACCTTTGCTTGTTATTTTCAATCTATAAACTTCTTTATCCCTTTCAATATCAACAAGACCATAAATTTCAAGCCTTATTAGTTCATCATTATATTTATTAAAAAGGTTTTTAGCATCTTCTCCACTTATAACTTCTTCTTTTGATAATGTTTTTAAAATTTCTATTTCTTTCCCCTTTGGCAAATAAAATAGTTTAGGAAGAAAAACAACTTCATTAAATTCTTCATTCATATAATATATATCGCAATTAAGTAAAAATCCCGCTAAGGCACAAGTTATAACATGTGCTTTAAGCCCTCCTGTTGGATTAAAATAAACATAATATCCTTCATTCAACTTCTTATTAGCAATTGAAATTAATCTATCTAAAAGTTCAACTATTCCTTTTTTAAATTCATCCTTTGCATATTCTTCATCAAATTGAGCCTCAAAGAAATACCCTGAAACTTCATAAGGATTATAAAGTTTTATACCTATTTCTTTTAAATAACTTTCTATTGCTCTTCTTGCAAGCTCATTTGAATTTGTATTTGTTCCAAAAAGATAAACTTCAATATTATCGTAATTTTTGCCTTCAATAACCCTTAAAAGTGTGTTTAACTCAGCACAACTTTGCCTTGGATTTTGTCTTATAAAGTCTTTGAGTTTTTCAATTGTTTGAGGATTTTCCAAAAGAAGCTTCCATTTATTTTCATCAGCAATTTTTATATCACTTTCAATGACATTTTTTCTTTGAGCATTTGTTATAAGTGAAACCCCCGTGCTTACTATGTGAAACTCCTTCATAATTTAACCTCCTTTTTAACTTTTTTGAACCTTTCTATAAGGTTTTCTTGTAAAACACTTTCAAATTCAGAAAGCCATTTTAAAATATAATTTTCATTTATTTTTTTGTTTTTCAAGAGAATTGACTTTACATCTTCTAAATCCCTTTCTCTCCCTGCTATAATTTTGTGAATTATCAAATCTTCAATTGAAGCATAATTTACTTTAACTTCGTCAACTTTAATTTTTTTTACTCTTTTTAATGCTTCCTTTTCGTAATTTGAAAACGAGAAAATAAAGTCAATTCTAATTTTAGTTTTTTCGTCAATAGTTGGAAGAACCATTGTTTCTTCAAGGAATTTTTTATAATTCTTTGGAATAATTTTTAAGTTGAGTTCTTTTATAATTTTTTTTAATTTTTCAAGACCATTTATATCTAATCCAATTGTAATATCAATATCTTTGGTCATTCTTGGTTCTCCATAAATTAAAACTGCCTGTCCACCAATAATCATATATTTTATCCTATTTTTCTTTAAGGCTCTTGCTAAATTTTTTATTAGCTCCTTTAATTCCATTTATCGCCCTCGCATATTTTATATCAATTTCAATACCTTTGAGAATATCATTTGTAGGGAATTTACCAATTTCCTTTGCGAATTTATAAAGTTCATTAAGTATAAAAAACTTTTCCTCAATATCAATTTTTGAATTTTTTATAAGTTCCTTTTCAAAATTTTCAAGAAGCTTTTTATTTTTTATCATTCATCTATTTCCACTTCAACTATTCTTTTAAGCCAATTGGCAATTGCTAAAACTTCCATAGTCGCAAGACGAAGGGTTTGAAAGTCAGTATTTACAAGCTCTTCAAGAGCATCACTCTGAATAATTTTTCTTTTTATTAGCCATTCATTAACCACTTTATAAACATCCTCTCTTTCTTTCTTTGACTTATAAAAAGCAAGCGTGGGAATAAGTCCATTACTAACAACAAAAGAAGGAAGCCTTTTAGCGCCAGTTTCAAATTTATCAATTTTATCTTTATTATTTGTTTTTTTTATTTTCCTGACCTCCTCAATACAAAAATATGCCCTCTCCTGTTCAAGCGTTTTTATCATGTTTGACCTCCTTTTACTTTTAAACTTTTCATAATTCACCCTCCTTAACCATTTTTTTAACTTTATTTATAAAGTTTTTCATTTCTTCTAAAAAATCAACCATGTTTTTTAAGTCTTTCTCTTCTATGCGATAATATTCGTGAGCTATTAAATTTCGTAAAAAAACAACTCTCTTCGCTTTTTCTAATTCTTCCTTATTGATAATACCATTTTTATTAAGAATTTCAAAAATTTCCGAATATGTAGAGTGCTTCTCAAACCTTAATATATTTTCTTCAATCTTCATTTATAATACTCCTTTTCATGGCTTCAAAGCTTCTTGCCCTTTCATGAAATTCCTTTAAAACCTTAAATTTTATTTCCAGCAAAATTCTTTCATCTCTGACATATAACTCCTTTCCAAACTTAAAAACTTCAAACTTTATATGTAAAGGTAATCTATGAAAAAGAACCATGTCAAGTTCTTGGGAATACATACTACCAATTTCGCATTCGTCTTTTTCATTAGGATTTTTTAAAATTACGCATATATCAATATCAGAAAGGGGATTATTTTCTTTCTTAGCATAAGAACCAAAGAGATAAATTGCTATAACATTCTTATTCTTTCTAATTTTTCTTAAAATTTTATCTAAATTTTCAATTTTTACCAACATTGCTTTGTTGATGATTAGCACTTTGTCCAGAAGATTGTTTATTACCCTCGTTAAACTTAACCCTTACATAACCTTTTCCTGTTGTCTCATCTCCTCCGAGTTGAAGAAGGGAATTGTCTAAAAGGTTTCTAAATTGTTCTAATATATCTCTTTTGTTTTGGGAATCGGCCACAAAATAGCCGTTCTCATAAGATTTCTTCATTCTCTTTTCAATCTCATCCTTTATTTTATTAAATTCTCTCTCTAATCTTGAAGCTTTCTCTTTGTCTTCCTTATTTTGAGATTGTTTTAAATTTTCAATCTCGCCTTTTATTTGAATTTTAGCACTATTCCAATCTATTCCACTAACATAAGTTTTTAAAAACTCATTATATAGTTCTTTCTCAATTCCAAAATATGGGTCTGTTATAAAAATTAAGGAATAAAAAACACTTTCAGAAGGAATTAACTCCTCTGAAAATAAAGCCCCTTCTTTAACAGTTCCTTTTGTCTGGTCTATTCTTATTCTTGTTCTTATTTCAACTGCATAATTTACAAAATCTCTAAATACATTATCGGAAACAATAGCAAGATGATTTTCAAGATTTAAATCATTTTGATGCACAAATCTTTTTAAGAATTCAGCTAATTCTTTGACTTCATTTTTAACTTCTGCTTTAAAAACAAATTCTTCAAGAGCAACTTGATTATTATCTATCCTCAAAACACTGCTATTTGAAACTAAAACTTTATCATCTGAAACATCAAAAATTTGAACATTTAAGTTAATTCCAACTGCGTTTAAATCCTCCTTAAACCTCTTTAAAACAAATGGGCAAGTAATCCAGGCAAAAACCCCCTTTACAGACCTAACAGGATAAAGTAAAATTTTAGCATCAGTTATGCTTATACAACTTGCGAAATCAGAAGAGCCATCCTCTGGACCGAAAATTGTTTCAACTTTATCCTTATCATTCCACACTCTTGAAGCCAAATCCCTTATTACCCCCTTTATTCCACTTGACCAAAGAACTGGAAAAGAAGTATGTCTTTCTCTTTGAACAGGCAAATCTACATAACTTACACTTTGACCTGCTCCCATATGTATAGGTGTTTCCGCATAGAATGTCAAAATCGCACTTTTCTTATACATCTCATTTCACCTCCTATTTAAAAAAAACACCAAATTTTAAACCTCATTTTAAAATTTTAAAAACTATGAAAAATCAATAATTTTAAAAATAGAATTTAAAAAACTATTGAAAATACTAAATTTCCAAATTCCAAACTTATTATAAAAAGCGAACTTTAAAATTTTAAATTTTTAAATACTTTGTCCAATAAATAGTGTTAAATAATTGACTATCAATAACTTATAAAAATTTTAAGAAATTACTGAATTTATCGGGGGTTTTTTGAAGGGGGCGAAAGTAAGCCTAAGGCTTAAATATAGGGTGGGCAAAATGAAGAAAAATAAATAATTTCAGAATTATTGGACAAAGCATTTATTTTATCCTTTAAAATTTCAAAATATGACTTTGGGAATAAATGGAATTCTTGGTTTATCGTTAATAGTTATGGACCTTTCTATAAAAATTACTTTAAGTTTTTCAGGTATAAAAACATACCCTGATTTTGGACTTTTTTATGTAGGAATAATAAATGTCTTTTTTGATTTGTTAAAAAATAATCTTGATAATTTAACAAGAAATTTAGCCTCAACTCTTTTAATTATTTCTTTAATTTATCCGATATCAAACATTCTTGAAAGCATGACAAATTTAAGTTTTTTTTCAAAACTTGAAACGGGAGGTCTTTGGAGCTTATGTGTAGCGATAATCGTAATAGTTCTTTCAAAATTGAAAATTTAAAGAAAAAGGCAAAATTTTTAATAATGTATAGAGGAATGAAGGAGGTTGAAGAATTATTAAAGAAAAATTATCTTGAAAAAATAGAAAATATGAATGAAGAAGAAATCATAAAACTTATAAATTTTCTTGAAAAGGATGATTGGACAATACTAAAAGAAATTTTAAAATGATAAGCACAATTAAAATTTTTGAATATGAGGGAATAAAAATCTCTGAAATACCATTAGAACTTTTAAATAAACTTTCAAGAATAAATAAAATCAAAATTGTAGGTAAAAAGCTTATTCCTGTTGGAATATCTGGATATTTAAAATTTAAGGATTATGAAATTATAATTCTTCCAAAATTAAAAATTGAGGATTATTTTTACATTCTTAAAGAGCTTGGAATTTATGAATTTTCAGAAGAGAAAGTTGAACTTGAAAATGTTTTATATAATATCGTAAAATTTTATGGTGAGAATTTACTTGAAACTTCAAGAAAGATAGGACCCCCATTAGAATACACAAGCGAAAAAATTGAAGAAACAGTTGTAAAAGGAAAAATAAATATAAGTGAGAGCATAAATCCTCCAAAGTTAAAGCAAACAAGGTGGATTATGGGATTTGGCAAAATTTCAGGTGTTCTTCTTGGTGCTATGATTCATGCTTATAGAGTTTTTAAAACAGAAGAATTATTTTATCTTTTATCAAAAATTAAAATTATTTTTTCAGAAGCAAAGCCCATTTTTAAACCCCAATATCAATTAAATCCACCAGAAGAATATGCAAATCTATTTAGATTGGCTAACTTTATACTTGATAGTAGGTTTATGGTTTTGCCAAATGGATTATTTATAAATAATTTCAGCTTATTTGAGCAATTTGTATATAAAGTGCTTTACAAGAATTACTTTACATTATATCAACAAGAAATAAAAATTGATAAAATTACTTTAAAACCTGACTTTATAATAAATGGAATTCCTATTGATGCCAAATATAAGTTTTCTATTGAAAATTCAGATATTTATCAGGCATTTACTTATGGTTCTGTCATTTCAAAAAACCTATCTATTTTAATTTATCCTTATCTTGAATATGAAATTAATATCCAAGATGTAAAAATAAAGGCAATTTCTATATTCAAAAACTTAGATAATTTTTTTGTCCTTTAAACTTTCTTTATGCATCTTGGAGCGCAGGAGCTTATAATAATCCTTGTGATTATTCTAATCCTCTTTGGAGCTGATAAATTACCAAAACTTGCCAAAGGACTTGGAGAAGCTGTAAAAGAATTTAGAAAATCTTCAAGAGATGATAACGGTAATTCAGAGAGTAAAGAGAGCAAGGATAATAAATCTTAAAGAAACTGAAATTCAAAGGGGATTAGTTGTTCTTATTGCTTTTGAAAATAATGATATTGAAGAAAAATTTCAAAAATTTATAAATAAAATTTTAAATTTAAGAGTTTTTGAAGATGAAAACGAAAAAATCAATTTTTCGGTAAAAGATATAAATGGAGAAATTTTATTAGTTCCTAACTTTACGCTTGCAGGTTATTTAAAAGGAAACAGACCATCATTTGATAATGCTATGCCAATTGAAAGAGCAAGAGCATTTTTTGAAAAATTAAAACAAGAATTTTTAGAATCATATTCAAGAGTAAAATTTGGAAAATTTCAATCTTATATGGAATTAGAAATTGTAAATGATGGTCCTTTTACACTTATTTATAGCCTATAACAATTGCTTTGCTCATATTTCAAAAGATAATCAATTAAAGCTAATTTTTTTCAAGAACTTTGAATTACCTGATACAATATATGATTTTATTTTCATTTCTTGCTTAAATGGTAAAGACACATTTATTATTAAGAAAGAAAATGAAATTTTAAACTACTTAAAATTCTGTATTTATTCTATTGGAGATTTTAAAAAACCTCTTTTTGAAATTAAATTCTATAAAAATTTCATTAATGCTAATGAAAAATTGAAAATTAACAGAATAGCAGATATGTTATTTTACAGAAATTATGCCCACTTCTTTCATTACTATGATAGAAAAAAGGTTGAATTTTATAGAAGTATTTTAAGATATAAAATTGCGAAAATTTACTTTGAAAATAATAACTTCTCAAAAGCATTAAAAATTTTAAGTGAATTGGAGAAAAACGATGATTTCAGAATTAAATTTATTTCAATAAAACTTAAAAATGAGATTTATAAAAAGTTAAATTATAAAACCTTAAATATGGACATTTCAGTAAATTTGGATGATGGAATTTATATAAAAGGTTTGGATACATTAATAGTTTTTGAAAACTTGAAAGTTTTTAAAAAACAATTAGTTTGTGAGCTTGATTTTCCTGAAATCTATATTGTCAAGAATAAGAAACTAATTTACTGGTTTTCTCCAATACTTTAAAGTTTAAATTCCAATTGTTTAAATTCCACTATGTTCAGATGAAAC
>JAVVGK010000078.1:0-7417 GCA_032249175.1 Candidatus Hydrothermia bacterium
CAAAAACCTATAATTTCCTAAAATTTTCACAAGTTATTGATTATCAATTACTTAATACTATTTATTGGACAAAGCAATTAGCAAATACATTGTCCAATAATTCTGAAATACAGATTATTTCTTATTTTGCCCGCCCACCCTTAAATTAAGCCTTCGGCTTAAAGCTTTGCCCCCTTAAATAAATCCCCAATAAAATCAATAATTTCCTGAAATTTTTAATACTATTTATTGGGCAAATTGGTAATCCTTTCATTAAATTCCGCTCTTTGCCTTTATAAATTCGCATTTTTCGGCTTGGGGACTTTTTCCATAATGACATCCCATATTTATTGGCTTAAAACCAATTTATTTTATATATTGTAATTTCAAATCTTTTATCTTCTTGTAAAAATTTCAATAAATCCATAAGATAGCTATTTATATAACTTACGCTATTACTTAAACAAGCAAAACCTATCTTGCTTCTTTGCCATGCATCATGATAGTCAAGCTCTGCTATTGAAACATTATATTTAGATTTAACTTTATCTTTAATGCTTTTAACAATATAACGTTTTTCCTTTATTGAAGTGCTATAAGGTATAAAAATCTCAATTTCAAGAACACCAATAATCATTCTAATTTTGGTGTAATTTTTAAAACTCTATAAACTTCAATAATATCACCTTCCTTGTAGTCATTCCAATTATTAAGCCTAATACCACATTCCATACCAGCACTAACCTCTTCAACATCAGTTTGAAAATGCTTCAAGCTTTCAATTTTACCTTCATATATTACATTATTTTCTCTTAAAAGTTTAACCTTTTCCGAATTTTTCAAAATTTTACCTTCAACAACATAACATCCAGCAACTTTACCAACTTTCGTTTTAAAGACAGCTTTTACTTCTGCTTTACCTATTAACTCTTCCTTATATTCAGGCTCTAAAATACCTTGCATAAACTTAATTAAATCATCTAATAAATGATAAATAATTCTATGAATTTTAACAGGTATCTTTTTGGATTCTGCATAACTTCTTGCTCTACTGTCAATTTTAACTGCAAATCCAATTACAATACCTTCACTTGCCTCTGCTAACATAACATCACTTTCCGTAATATCACCAATACCACTATGAATAATAACTGGTTTTACCTTTTCAAATTCCATTTTACTTATACTATCTTTTATTGCTTCAAGTGTCCCATAATTATCTGCCTTAATAACAATTGCTAATTCTTTCTTTTCACCTGCTAATATCTTCTCTTGAATTTTTTTGGTTAGTGATTGCATTTCACCCCTTGATATTTGAATTTTAAGCGTTTTTCTTCTTTCTTCAACGATTTCTCTTGCTTTGTTTATATCTTCTACTACTTCAAATTTATCACCAGCCCTTGGAAGTTCCTCAAATCCCTGAACAAGAACAGGGTCAGAAGGATAAGCCATATTGACTTTCATTCCAAAATCATTATACATAGCTCTAATTTTCGCATAAGTATAACCTGCAACAACAATATCACCAGGTTTTAAAATACCTCTTTGAACAATAAGCGTAGCAACAGGACCTCTACCCTTATCCATCTTTGATTCAAGAACAACACCCTTAGCATGTCCCTTAGTTGTCGTTTTTAAATTCAATTCTTCACTTACAATAAGTATAGCTTCAAGCAAATCATTAATTCCAATCCCTTTATATGCTGAAACTGGAATGAATAGTGTGCTACCACCCCAATCATCGGGAATTAAACCATGTTCAGAAAGTTGTCTTTTTACCATATCAGGATTGGCGTCAGGTAAATCCATTTTTGTTATTGCAACAATTATTTTAACACCTGCTGCCTTGGCATGATTTAATGCTTCAATTGTTTGCTCCTTAACACCTTCCCTACCATCTACGACAAGGATTACAATATCCGTAATTTGAGCACCCCTTGCTCTCATAGCTGTAAATGCTTCATGACCAGGTGTGTCTATAAATGTAATTTTCTTACCCATATATTCAACCTGATAAGCTCCAATTCTTTGAGTAATCCTTCCTTCTTCCTTTTCAGCAACATTAGTATTCCTAATTTTATCAAGAAGTGTAGTTTTTCCATGATCAACATGTCCCATTATCGTAACAATAGGTGGTCTAATATAATCATATTCTATTTCTTCATGAGCAATCTCCTCCTTAATTTCTTGCTTTTTTACTTTAAATCCAAAATGTTCAGCAACAATTTCAATTACATCAAGAGATAATGTTTGATTTATTGTAGCAATATAATCAAGGTCAAATAAGACCTTTATTATTTCAGATGGAGACTTTCCCATAATTTTTGACAATTCAGCAACTGTTAGAGGTCCTGGAATTTCTATAATTTTTTCCTCTTGAAATTCCTCAAATTTTTCTTTTACTTCTTTCTTAACTTTTGGTTTTGGTTTAACTACTTGCTTTATCGGTTTTTCTTCCTCTTCCTTAACCTCTTCCTTTACTTGCTTTTGTTGAAATCTTCTTGGAATTTTTTTCTTTGGTGGCTCTATCTTTTGATATATTTGCTTCTTTTTCTCTATATCTTCTTGAACTTCTTTTCTTTCCTCCTCCAATCTTTTTCTCAAATACTCTTCCATTTCCTTATTTACTTTATTAAATCCTGATCTAACATCATAACCACCTTCTCTAAGCAAAGCAATAGCAGTCTTTGTAGTTATTCCTAATTCTTTTGCTAATTCTCTAATTTGAATTGGTCCCTTTCTATTCATTTAACTTCTCCTCTATAAATTCTATAAGTTTTAAGGCAGTTTTTTCATCCAAACCTATATTATATAAACTTGCTAATGTTGGCTCCTCATTAAATGAATATAAGCCATTGCTTCTTAACAATTCTACTACACTGACAGGAAATTGCTTTTGAATTTCTATTATTGTAACTATATTCTTTGGTTTTGAATACTCTGACAAGCCAAGAATAACAATATCTTTTCCTATTAACTTTGAAGCTAAAATAACATTTAAACCTTCTGAGCCTTTAACTTCACCAATATGCTCATCTTCCACAACAACATAAATTTTATCTTCTAATTTGTAAGCTGTTATAATATGAGGATTTTGTAAAGCATTTACAGAAAATTTTACTATATCTGGATCCCACTTAACAATATCTATTTTCTCTCCTTCTAATTCTTTTTGTATAGGATTTAATCTTGTCCCCTTAATTCCAACAACAACAGCAACGGGGTCTATTCTCGTTTCTCTTGAAAATACAGCAACTTTTGACCTTTTACCAGGTATTCTTGCTACTTGCTTTATTTCAACTGTCCCATCTAAAATTTCAGCTATTTCTTCTTCTAATAATTTCTTCAAGAAATCAGGATGTGCCCTTGATAATAGAACATACTTTTCTTTTTCATCTATACCTATAACTACTGCTTTTTTAGTTTCTCCTTGTTTTATTTTCTCAAATTCAGAAGGCAACATTTCACTTAATGTAAGCTTTCCTTCTGCGTCAGTCCTTTCAATAGCCAAAATAACAGAATTGTCTTTTCTATTTATCCTTTGAACTTTACCTCTGACAATTTGACCAATTTTCTTTGAAAAATCCATTAAAATAATTTGTTTTTCTCTATCCCTTAATTTTTCTAAAAATTTATCCCTTATTCTATAAACAACAGCTCTTGGCAAATTTTCTAAGGGAATAGGAACTTTAACTTCCGAACCTTCTATTGCTTGAAGATCATATTTTTTAGCCTCCTGAAGAGATATTTCATTTGCAGGGTCATTAACCTTTCTAACAACTTTCTTATATACAACAACTTTCATATCTTTATCCATTTGAAATTCAACATTCGTATTATAGTACTTTCTCACAGCATCCTCAACAACACTCTTAAAAACATTTAATACATCTTCTCTTTCAAGGTTTCTTGTTCTTATAAGATTTTCTATCACCTTCTCAAAATCTGACATATTTTAAACCTCGTTTAGTTTTATCTTTAAAATCTCACTTCTTTTATATACATTTCCAGATATAACAATCTCATCATCATTAAAACTATTTAAAAAGCCTTCATAAGTAATGCCATTTTTTAGAAAAACTTTAACCTTTTTAGAAATTGCCCACTTTAATTCTCTATCTTTAACTAAATCTCTATCAAGTCCAGGAGAAGAAACTTCAAGTGTATATGAATTTTCAATAGGGTCTTCAACATCAAGAGCTAATGATATTTTCTTACTAATCTCTTCAAGTTCCCTTATTGTAATACCACCTTCCTTCCTATCTATAAAAATTCTCAAAATACCAAATTTTCCACTTCTCTTATATTCAATATCAACAAGCACATAACCATCACTTTCAATAATGGGTATTACAATTTCTTCTATTTTTTGCTCAATACTTGACATAGTTTGAAAATTTTAAAGGAAAGATAAAAAATCAATTCTTTATAATTTCAAGAGCTATATTTCTGAATATAGGGGCTGCTGATGTTCCCCCAAATTTATTTTTCTTTGGCTCATCAAGAACAACATAAATTAAATAATTTGGGTCATCCGCAGGGAAAAAACCAATAAACGATGTTATAACTTTATCATCGCTATAACTACCATTTATAAATTTTTGAGATGTTCCTGTTTTTCCAGCAATTTTCAAATTTTCAATTTTAGCAAGTTTTCCAGAGCCATTTTCAACAACATCAATTAAAAGCTCTTTTAACTTTTCAGTAATTTTTTTTGAAAAGCACTTCCTAATAATATATGGCTTATTATAAAGACTATCTCCAATTTTTAAAACAATTTTTGGAGCGAGCAAATAGCCACCATTTGCTATACAACTATAAGCCATTGCCATTTGAAGTCCATTTATAGAAAATCCTTGTCCAATAGCAAAGTTAGCAACATCTATATTCCGAAATCTTCTTTTTAATATACCATTTGTCTCTCCATTTAATAAAACATCAGTTTTTATACCAAAACCCAATCTTCTTGCTATTTCAAATAATTGAATACCTCCAAGCTTAATTCCAATTTCAGCAAATACAGAATTTATTGAATAACTTAAAGCTTTTTTATAAGTTATATAACCTTCTGTCTTTTCAACATTCTTAATTCTATGATTATCAATTATTATTCCTTCTTTATTGACAAAAACACTATCGTTATCATTTATTAGATTTAATTCAATTGCTTTTGCGAATGTAAAAATTTTAAATGTTGAGCCAGGTTCAAACATCAATTGAATAGCATAATTTTTATAACTATTGGGATAATTAGCTATTGCTAATATCTCGCCAGTTTTAGGATTTAAAACAATAACAAAACCCCAATTAGCATTTTCAGAAACAACACCATTTTTTAAATTCCTATAAGCAATTTCCTGAATTCTCATATCCAATGTTGTAATAATATCTAAACCATTTTTAGGCTCATTTTTACTACCTTTTGGAAGAAAAAATCTTTTACCATCAGCACTTTGAAAAATCTCTTCATAGCCACTATAACCTTTTAAATAATTATCAAGTGCTTTTTCTAAACCCTCCATTCCACTTGTATCTATTACAAATCCTATAACATTTTGTGAAATTTCAAAAAATGGATAAATTCTTTTATAGTATTTAATAGCAAAAAATCCTTTTTCTTTTGGAGATAAAATGAATTTTTTATATTCAATAGGAGCATCCTTTGATATTAACTTTGGATAATTATTATTGTTTTCTAAACTTTCATGTTTAAAAGCATTTAAAATTCCGTAATAATCAACAGCATCTTTTAGATATTGATAAACTTGAAGTCTTGGAATACTATAAGCGATTGGTCTTAAATTTCTATCGTAGATTGTTCCTCTTTTTGGAAATCTTTGAATTTTTAAAATAAATTGTTGATTTGCTATTTGCTTGTACTTATTGTTTAGAACTTGGATTTGAAATAGCTTTATTACCGCTATCAGATACCAAACTATCAGAAACAGAATTATTAAGACTATCCTTAATTTCATAATTCCATCTCCTTTTGTAGTAATCACTAATTGAATTCATATACTTTATATACCATATGTCTCTTTCATCTTTAAGCTCATCAATTTTCCTTGCTTTTATATAAACGATATTGTTTATCCATACATTCAAAATTCCAAGAATACCAATAATTGAAATGAAAATAAAAACTTTTAAATTTTTCAAAACCACCTTAAACCACTTATTGTCCTGACTTTATAACTAACTTTCACTCTATATGTTGTATCATTTAAACTATCAACAGAAAAAATTAAAGTATCAACAGAAAACTTTATAAAATAATCATTTTGATTATCCCATCCCGTTGTATCAGGATTAAAATAAAGAATATAACTTTTCTTAAATTCCAAATTCAAGCTATCATTATTTGGAAATGGAATAACATTCTCATTATTGTAAATTGATATTTTATGTCTTGAAAGTTTATTAAAAAACAAACTTGCGGAATAAATTTTTAAAGAATCTTTGTTAAATTCTGGTTTATTTATTTTAGAGGTGTCTTGTGCTAAAAATATAGCAAATTTTTGAAATTTTGTAGTATCAGTTATTGAGCTAACAAGTAATTTTGGAAATTCAAATATAATTGCTTCAAGTTGTGGAACTAAATAAATTGAATCTTGATAAAAAGCATTATCTAAATTATAAGATGTGCTTACTTTATCATTCAAGCCAATTGCTTCAATTTTGAATGTTTTAGTATAACCCAAAATAAAGCTTGTATCTTTATTTTCATAAAGTAGTCCATTATCATTATAAATTCTATAATAATCTGCTCCTTCTATTGGATTAAAATACACTATTAAACTATCTCCATTAGCATATGCTTGAAGCTTTGAAACTTTTGGATTAGATGGAAGACCAGCATCAGAGCAAGCAAACAAAAATGAAAATAAAAGAATTTTTCTCATTTTCAAAAGTTTAAAGGAGATTTTAAATTTCTTTTGGCATTGTCCAATAATTCTTAAACTATTTATTTTATTATATTTTCCCCACCCACCCTGAAATCAAGCCTTCGGCTTTAAAATACCCATTTTTCGGCAGGGGGCTTCGCCCCCCTTAAATTAACCCCCAATAAAATCTATAATTTTTTAAAATTTTCATAAGTTATTTATTTTCAATCACTTAACACCATTTATTGGACGAAGCAATTTCTTTTGGCAGTGCTTAAACCATTTTCTCAACAATTTTTAATTTATCAAATTCAATTAGACAATTTAAATTTAATAAGTTATTCATTTCCAATAACTTAAAATTAAAACCATCTTACCTCTACTGCTTTTTCAACAAAAATTATAAATTTTTTAAATTTAATCTGTCATTTTAATTCTTATAAACTCTTCATTTTCAATAACTTAAATTTTTGCTAAAATTTTCGTTTAACCTAAAAATTTCTTCTTTTGAAGATTTTTTAATTCTTAAAAATTAAAGCAAACTATATTTAAAA
>JAVVGK010000079.1:0-7278 GCA_032249175.1 Candidatus Hydrothermia bacterium
TTAGACATTCATTTTGATAGATGGGCAGAAGGGAAGGAAGTTAATGAAATGTCATTATTAAATGATGATTTGCTTTTAGATTTCTTTGAAACAAGGAAAAATTTATTTAATAGAAAACATTATGAATTTATGCTAAAATTGAAAGATAGTTTTTCTGGTTATTTTGAAGTTTTAGATTTTTTAAATGAAGGCAAAATTAAGTTAAGAAATATGTTAAATAACGAAACTTATGAAGTCATTTCTGATTTAAAAGTAATGAAATATGATATTATTATTTCAAGGATTTATGAAGATAATGGAGAATTTAAATTGCTTGAAGAATTATCCTATATTGTTCCCTATTTTCTGAAAAATAGATTGGATTTTAATCAAACACCTTATCAAAATTATTTAAATTTTATGAATCAGGATAATTTTACAAAGAATTGGGATGGATTTGATTATAAGGAATATATATTCTTCTTTGAGGTTAAAAATAATGATGCGAAAAAGTTTATTAATTTTATTAAGAAGTCTGATTTCATCTTTAAAACGAATGTTGGTTATATTATTAATTTAAGGGGTAAAATTGTAAAATTTTTAAAAAGAGTTCCAATTTATCCAAATGAAATTATAAATTATCATGAGATTGGTATTATTTCATCAATTGCTGTTTCAAATAAAAATGTTCCAATTATAAGTTTTTTTAGTATAGGTATGGCAAAGGCTTTCTTTGAATATGCTCAAAATAATTTGAAAGTTTTAAGTTGTATTGTAGGTCAAGAAAACAATTTAAAAGAAATTGATTTTGAACAAGAATTTACTGAACAATATAAAATTGATTTGTTTGAATTTTACAATAGTAAAAAAACTTATAGTGAGGAAGAATTTAAATTTTACTATAATCTTGAAGCACATTTTAAAAAAATTGGAGCTTTGAATTTTCTTGAAATTCTTGAAAAATATGAATGATTTAGAAGCACTTTTGAAAATTTATGGAATAAAAGAAATTTTTCTACCTGAAAATTATCATAATAAGGAAAAAATTTTAAAAGCTTTTCAAGAAAAAATTAAAAACTGCACAAAATGTGAATTACATAAAAGTAGAACAAAATTTGTTTTTGGAAGTGGTAATCCTTATGCTCAAATTGTTATTATTGGTGAAGCACCTGGTTTTGAAGAAGATAAAAAAGGAGAGCCATTTGTAGGGAAAGCTGGAAAGCTTTTAACAAGCATATTAAATGAAATTGGTATAGACAGAAATAAAGATGTCTTTATAACAAATGTTGTTAAATGTCGTCCTTTAAACAATAGAGACCCAAAAGAGGTTGAAATTTTAAGATGTAAGCCATATTTGGATTTTCAAATAAAAATAATATCTCCAAAATTAATTGTAGCTCTTGGAAGGTATTCTGCTGGACTTTTAAGCTCAAGACCACCTGAAAAAGCACTTTCAAATAGAGGCAAAATCATTGAAAGTATTTATAAAATTCCGCTTCTTATAACCTATCATCCTGCTGCTGCTTTAAGAAATCCAAATTTAACACCAATTATAAAATCTGATTTGGAAAAAATTAGGGAGTTTTTAAAATGATATATTTTTTTCTTTTCTTAAAAAATGGAGATTTTAGTGAGGTTGAAAAAATTGGATATGAATTTTGGGAAGCTCAAAACTTAGATATTCAAAAAGAAGATAGTGTTTTATTATTCTGGACAAAATCAAAAGGCTATTTAATTCAAAATGCTTATAATGTTAAAGACCCTTATGTTAAAATTTTTTATATAAATGAATGTTATAAATTTAGATTTAAAGCTTCACTTTTAGATGAGGAAGAAAGTGCTCAAAGAAGTTTGAGTTCTCAAGTAATAGAAATTAAAAAATTTGGAACTTATGATAGTTTAACTTTTAAATTAAGTTTTTATAATGAAGGTGATGATTGTAAAGTTAAGTTTTATAAAATTGAAAGTAATTTTCTAAAAAATGAAAATTTTTCAAGTTTTAAATATAAGGTAAAATTTTGGAATTTTGATAAAAATAAATTTTGGCAAGCTACCCAATTAAAACCTGGAACAATTTACAAATTAACTATTTCTGCTAATGGAAATTATAAGTTCCAAGTTGATTGTATTGATTATAAAGAAAATTTAAGAAAATTAAAAGGCAATAATGTTTTAATAGATACAATTAGTGCTTATTGTATTAAACAATTTTTTGTTTTTACAATTGATAGTGGTCAAATTTTTCAAATAAAAAGTGAAACCTTAGGAACGGTTGATTTTGTTATTTCTACAAAAAGTAAAAAAATTTTTGTTTATAAGAATGTTGATTATAATGGAAAAATTCTTATTTATGATAAAAATGGTAAGTTAATTAAGAATGAAAACTTTTCTGAAAATCCAAAAATTTTTGAATTTGATAAAAGAGGTAAGTATTTAGTTGTTATTCCAAGGAAATTTAAAAAGGAAGTTAGATTATAATGCGTATTGAAGGTGGAGAAAAAAAGGGATTTATTATAAAAGTTCCAAAAGATATTAGACCTACAACTTCATTTATTAAAAAATCTATATTTGATACAATTGGTAATTTTATTCTAAATAAAGATGTTCTTGAATTGTTTGCGGGAAGTGGAGCTTTGGGTTTTGAAGCACTATCAAGAGGGGCAAAAAGTTGTATATTTGTTGATATTTCAAGAAGTTCTCAAAAGGCAATAGAAGAAAATATAAAAAAGTTAGGATATGAAAACAAAGCAAGTTTTATAAAATCAGATGCTATAAAATTTCTAAGAAATTATTCAATGAGCTTTGATATTATTTTAGCAGATCCGCCTTATGATTATGAAAATTATGACGAACTTTTAAATTATGGATATTTAAGGCTTAAAGAAAATGGGATTTTTGTTCTTCAATTGTCATCTAAAAAAAGCTTAAAACTAAATTCATTTTCAGTATATAAAGATTATGTAAGAGGTGAAACAAGAGTTTTATATTTAGAAGTAAAAAAGTTTTAATAAATGGAATTTAAAATATCCAAAGCAATTTTATCCGTAGGATTATCCTCACCTAATAATTCATCAATTTTATAAAGTTTATTTGTGATTTTTTGCGGGTTTTCAAGAATTTCTAATACTTTCCTTGTTATTTCTTTTGGTCTTATATGTTGAATGTACTCAGGATAAACCATTTCATTTAAAATTAAATTTACTAAACTTATAAATGGAACTTTAACAATTAACTTTCCTAATATCCATGTTAGCTCACTTGTAGAATATACAACAATAGCTGGCTTTTTAAGTATCGCTGATTCTAAACTTGCTGTTCCAGATGCTACAATTAAGATATCAGATGAGTTTATAATCTCAATTGAATTACCTCTCATGATTTTTAAATTGTCGTTTTCACTAATAGGATAATCAATTAATAAAGATAAAATGAATTTCGCATCTTTATAAATTTTTTCAATTTCTCTTTTTATTTTCAAAAACCTTGGAATTAACCTTCTAATTTCATCTTTTCTTGAACCTGGCAATAATCCTATTATTGGTTTTCCTTCAATTTGAATTTTATTTATTTTTTCTTTTAAAAGTTTTTTTAATGGATGTCCAAAAAATTTTACATTTATTCCATATTTTTCAAAAAACTTTTTTTCAAATGGTAAAATTGAATATAAACCTTTAATTTTTCTTAATGTTTCAATTCTAAAAAGTCCCCATGCCCAAACTTGCGGTAAAATATAGTAGAATATATTTTTTTTCCCTGCTTTTATTAAATCATTTGCTAATTTCAAATGAAATCCTGGATAATCAACTAAAATAATAACATCACTTTTTAGGGCTTCTCTATATACAATTTTATAACTTTCAAAAACATTTTTCAATTTCACTAATGCTTCTTGAACACCTACTATTGAATCCTCTTTAAAGTCATATATAACATTAACACCTTCTTTTTTAAGATAACTACTTCCCATCCCAAAAAATGAAAAATTTCCGTATTTTTTCAATGAATTTACTAATTCACTTGCTCTTATATCGCCTGAAACTTCACCAGCAGAAATAAAAATTCTCACTTATTAGTTTTGGATAATTTTTCTTGCCTTTCTTTTATAATTTTTTCTGTAATACTTGAAGGGACAATATCGTAGTGATCAAAAATCATAGTATAATATGCTCTTCCTTGTGTTAATGATCTTAATGTTGTTGCATAATTTAACATCTCTGAAAGTGGCACATAAGCAATTATAACTTTTGAGTTCATTCTATCTTCAATTGCTGTAATGTGACCCCTTCTACTATTTAAATCACCAATAACTTCCCCTAAATAATCTTGTGGTGTTACAACTTCAACTTTCATTATTGGTTCAAGCAGAACAGGCTTGGCGTTTTTCATAGCTTCTTTAAATGCCTGACTTGCTGCTATTTGAAATGCTATATCTGATGAATCTACTTCGTGATAAGAGCCATCAAATAGCTTTACCCTGACATCAACAACAGGATAACCTGCTAAAACACCTTTTTTCATTGCTTCTTTAATGCCTTTTTCAACAGATGGTATAAACTCTTTTGGAATTTTACCTCCAACAATTAGATTTACAAATTCAAATCCTTTTCCTCTTTCTAATGGCTCAATTTCAATCCAAACATGTCCATATTGTCCTCTTCCACCTGTTTGCCTTATATATTTACCTTCTTGTTTGGCACTTGATGTTATTGTTTCCTTATAAGCAACTTGTGGCAGTCCTACTTGGACATCTATTTTATGCTCTCTCCTCATCCTATCAACAATAATTTCAAGATGTAATTCTCCCATTCCCGCAATTATAGTATCACCAGTTTCTTCATCAGTCCATGCTCTAAATGATGGATCTTCTTCCATAAATTTTGAAAGTGCATGCGCTAATTTTTCTCTTTCCTCTTTTGTTTTAACATATATTGCTTGAGCAATAACAGGATCAGGCACTTGTAAAGATTCTAATAATATGGGATGATTTTCATCACAGATTGTATCACCTGTTGTAGCACTTCTTAAACCAATTATAGCTCCAATATCACCAGCACATAATTCTTCTATATCTTCTTTTTTGTTTGCATGCATGCGAACAATTCTTGAAACTCTTTCTTTAACTCCTTTCGTAGAATTATAAACATAAGTTCCAGCAGTGATTTTACCACTATAAACTCTAATATAAGTTAATTTACCAAGATAAGGGTCAGTCATAATTTTAAAAGCAAGTGCTGTTAAAGGTTGGTTTTCATCTGCTAATCTTGTCTCTTCTAAATTCGTATTTGGATTTATTCCTTTTACAGGGGGAAGATCTATTGGTGATGGTAAGAAATCTACAACAGCATCAAGTAAGGGTTGTATTCCTTTGTTTTTGAAGGAAGAACCACATAGCACTGGAACAACTTCAAAAGCAAGGGTTGATTTTCTTATAGCCTTAATTAAATCATCTTCACTTATTTCTACTCCTTCAATATATTTTAGCATTATTTCTTCATTAAATTCAGCAAGAATTTCTATCATTTTTTCTCTATATTCCTTTGCCTTTTCAATTAAATCCTTAGGAATATCTAAAATTTCATATTTAGCTCCAAGCGTTTCCTCAAGCCAAATAATTGCTTTCATTCTTATTAGATCTACTACTCCTTTAAATGAGCTTTCTGCTCCTATTGGAATTTGAATGGGTAATGGAATAGCTGATAATCTTTCTTCCATCATTTCAATTACATTAAAGAAATTAGCACCTATTTTATCCATTTTATTAATATATGCTATTCTTGGAACTTTATACTTGTCTGCCTGTCTCCAAACAGTTTCACTTTGTGGCTCTACACCTGCTTCCGCATCAAATATAACAACTGCTCCATCTAATACCCTTAATGCTCTTTCTACTTCTATTGTAAAATCAACATGTCCTGGTGTATCAATGATATTTATCATGCAATCTTTCCAAAATACACTTGTTGAAGCAGCTGTTATTGTTATTCCTCTCTCCCTTTCTTGCTCCATCCAATCCATTTCCGCTTGACCTTCATGAACCTCACCAATTTTATGTTTTCTTCCCGTATAAAATAAAATTCTTTCAGTAGTAGTGGTTTTACCTGCATCTATATGTGCTATAATTCCTATATTTCTTATCTTTTCAATCGGATACTTCATAAGTTTTGAAAATTTTAAAGGATACTTTAAAATTTTGAAGCTTTATATAAATTTATTATGTCAAAACAATTTACTATAAGGGGGGATTTTATTGCTATTTTAAGGAAAGCAGTTGATGAGGATTTTACAGGGAGACTTGAATTTATTGAGCCTAATGGAAATGGTATTGTTAGAGTCAGTATGATAAATGGAAGCATATATCAAATTGATAGTTCTTGGGGTTTTGGAAGAATTGAAATAAATAGAATTATTAATTGGAAAGAGGGAGAGTGTAGGATAAAGAAACTATCTGATAAAGAAATAGAGGAATTAAAAGAAAAGAATATCATAATGACACCTGCTGAAATTTTCTTGTTGAAATAATGGTTAATGTTCTTGGAATTTGTTATGAAGGTAAGGAAAATTTTTTAAAAGGAACAAGAATTGGTCCATCTTATATTAGGTGGGCTATTGAATCAATTGAAGATTATTCAATTTATCAAAATAGTAATTATAAACCTTATAATGATTTAGGTGATATTCATGTCCCTTGGGAACTTAACATTTTTGAGGTGATAGAATTTATTTCAAAAGTTGTTGAAAAGTCCATTAAAAATTATGGACTTCCTTTTGTTTTTATTGGAGGTGATCACTTTATAACATATCCTATTATTAAAACACTATCAAAATTTCAAAAATTTGCTATTATTCATATTGACGCTCATTTAGATAGAAGAGATATATTTGAAAATTCAAAATATAATCATGCAACATTTATTAGAAGGCTTGAAGAAGAAGGTTTTTTAATTTATACACTTGGTTATAGGAGCTATGCTAATGGTCTTGAATATATTAATGAAAATTGTTATCGTTTTGAAGTTTTAAATCCAATAAAGGAAATAGTAAAAAAGCATGATAAATTTTATTTAACATTGGATTTGGATGTTTTAGATCCATCTTTATTTCCATCTGTTAGTAATCCAGAGCCAAATGGAATTAGTTTTAATGAGCTTATTGAATGTTTAAAGTTATTAAAAGGCAAATTAGTAAGTGCTGATATTGTAGAGTTTTCTCCCATTATCTCTGACCATTATAGAAGCGGTGTAATAGCAAGTGAAATTTTAAGAGAAATTATTATTCTTTTAAAAACTTAAAATAAATTTT
>JAVVGK010000080.1:0-7197 GCA_032249175.1 Candidatus Hydrothermia bacterium
GGGAAAATAAGAAATAATAATAATTTCAGAATTATTGGACAAGGCAAAAAGCATTATTTTTTATCCTTTAAAATTTTCAAACTTGATAAAATTAAAATACATTTTTATAATAATTGCTCTTATTTTAGCAATAGCGTATAGTGTTTATGCGGGAATAAGTAAGTCCGCTGTTTATTATTATAGAGTTTCAGAAATATATCAAAAGCAAGTTAAATCTGAGAATATAAAAGTAAGTGGAATTGTAAAAAAAGGTTCAGTATTAAAAGATATGAGCAAAGTTGAATTTAAAATTTCTGAAAATGATAAAGAAATAAAAGTTATTTATAATGGAATTTTACCAGATGCATTTTCAGAAGATAATGAAGTAATAGTTGAAGGATTTTTTGATAGAAATAATAAAATCCTTTATGCTAAAAGCATACTGACGAAGTGTCCATCAAGATATGAAAAGTTTAATAATTAAAGTTTATGGCAAAGTTCAGGGTGTAGGATATAGATATTTTGCTCAAAGGCATGCAAGAAAACTTGATATAAAAGGATATGCAGAAAACATGCCTGATGGAAGTGTTTATATGTTAGCAATTGGTGAGGAGCAAAATTTGAAAAAGTTTTTAGAAGTATTAAAGGAAGGACCACCATTAGCAGTAGTTGAAAAAATTGAATATGAAGAAAACAAAGATGTAAAAAATATAGAAAGTTATAAAGATTTTGAAATAAAAGAATGAATCTTGAAAAATTTGAAGAGCTTGCTAAAATAAAAATTCAAAATGAAAGAGAAAAATTCAATAAACATTTTGAAAATATGATAAATTATTTTTCTCAATTAAAAGAATTGAATACTGATAATATAGAGCCTCTATTTAATCCAATTGAAATTGAATGTCCTTTAAGAGAGGATTTAATAGGAAAATCAATAGATAGATTAACAGCATTAAACTTATCACCCGATTATTACTTAGAATTTTTTAAATCTCCTTCACCTATAAAGAAATGAGAATAGCAGTTTTTGGAGCGACAGGTCTTGTTGGCTCACTTATGATAAAACTATTAGAAGAAAGAATTAAAGAGAATGTTGAAATTTATCCATTTGCTAAGGAAAGCGGAAGATTTATTAAGTATAAAAATAAAGAAATAGAGGTTAAACCAATTTCAAGAAGTGAAATTCCAAGGCTTGATTTTGCATTATTTGCTGTTGATAATGAATTATCTATTAAGTGGAAAGATGCCTTTTTAAGCAAAGGTGCAATTATTATTGATAACTCATCTGCATTTAGATTAGAAAAAGATGTTCCACTCGTAGTTCCAGAAGTTAATTTAGAAGATTTAAAATTCCATAAAGGAATAATAGCAAATCCTAATTGCTCAACAATCCAATTAGTACTACCATTAAAAGCTTTAATGAAATTTAATATAAAACGTGTTTTTGTAAGCACATATCAAAGTGTTTCTGGTGCTGGTAGAGATGGATTAAATGCTTATCATTATGAAAAAGAAAATAAAAATTATGAAAAAACACCATTTGACAGAAAAATTTTCAACAATTTAATTCCACAAATAGGCTCATTTAAGAATGGTTATTGTACAGAAGAATGGAAAATTATAAATGAAAGTAGAAAAATTTTACATTTTGAAAATTTAATAATATCAGCAACAACTGTTAGAGTTCCTATTGAATTCTGTCATTCACAAAGTGTAGAAATTGATTTGGAAAAGGGAAATTTTCAAGAAATTGAGAATAGTCTAAAAGAATTTAAAGGAATAGTTTATAATAACGAAAACTATTTCACACCAATTGAAGTTGTAAATAAAGATGAAGTTTATATTAGTAGATTAAGAAAACATCCATTTTTAGAAAATACATTTTTATTTTGGTCGGTATTTGATAATTTAAGAAAAGGTGCTGCATTAAATGCTATTCAGATATTAGAAAATCTTATACAAAATTTTTAGTGAATTTAAACAACCCTAAAAATTATGCTTTAACTTATGAAAATTTTAGAAGGTAGTGCTTTGTCCAATAAATAGCGTTAAATGATTGACTATCAATAACTTATAAAAATTTTAAGAAATTATTGAATTTATTGGGGTTTTTTGAAGGGGGCGAAAGTTTTAAGGCGAAGCCTTATTTTCAAGGTGGGTAGGAAAAATAAGAAATAATCTATATTTCAGAATTATTGGACAATGCACCAATGCATTTTATGAATACTTTAAAATTTTGCTCTATATGTTTAAATTTCAAAAATTTACACATCCAATTTTTGGCTCAAATTCATATGTTATTTATAAAGAAAATGATTGTATTATAATAGACCCAACAGATATATCATCAAAACATATCATAAATTTCATAGAAGCAAACAAATTAAAACCAATATGTATTATAAATACTCATGGACATTTTGACCATATAAGTGGCGATGATATATTAAGAGATTATTTTAAAATTCCTCTTTATATTCATAAAGAAGATGAAATAATGCTTTTTAATCCGCAATTAAATTTTTCCTCATTTATTGGAAAGCCTATTATTATAAAGCCTCCTGATAACTATATAGATGAAAATGATGAAATAATGAGCTTTAAAATTTTACATATGCCAGGACATACACCTGGCAGTATATGTTTGAAATATGAAAATTTAATTATTGTAGGTGATTTAGTTTTTTCTAACTCCATAGGTAGAGTAGATTTGCCTCTTTCTGATGATGAAAAAATGAAAAAATCTTTAAGGAGATTTTTGGAAATTATAAATGAAAAACAAGTTATTTTAAGTGGTCATGGTAAAATTTTCAATTTAGAAGAGCTTAAAAAAGAAAATGAGATATTATGGAGCTTCTTAAATTCATAGATGAATTTATAGATTATTTGATGTCAGAAAGAGGTTATAGTTATCATACGCTTGATGGTTATAAGAGAGATGTTTATAGATTTATAGCTTTTATTGAATCAAATAATTATGATATTGAAAATTTGGATGTTGATGAAGTACAAAAATTTGTAAATTATCTTTCAAAACTTGGTTTTTCTGCGTCTTCTATTGAAAGATGTATAGCAGCAGTTAGAACATTTTTAAAATTCCTTTATGTTTATCATAATATAAACACATCATTTATTCAGCTTATAGAAATTCCAAAGAAAGAACAATATATTCCTGATGTTATGACAGTTGAAGAAGTTGAATTACTATTAGAGCAACCTGATATTTCAAAACCAAGAGGTTTAAGAGATAGAGCAATTATGGAAGTTTTGTATGCTACAGGATTAAGAATTAGTGAAGCATTATCACTTAAAATTTATGATATAAATTTTGATGAGAATATCCTTAGGGTTTCTGGAAAAGGCTCAAAAGAAAGATTTGTTCCATTTGGAAATATAGCTAAGGATTTTCTTTACAGTTACTTAATAAATGCAAGGAGTTATTTTATAAAAAATAAAGATAATGGTTATGTATTTTTAAATTCAAAAGGTGGGAGACTTTCAAGAATAGGATTTTGGAAAATTTTGAAAGAATATGCTATGAAAATAGGACTTGAACATAAGGTTCATCCACATGTATTTAGACATTCCTTTGCTACTCATATGTTATTGAATGGATGTGATTTAAGAGTTTTACAAGAGATATTAGGTCATGCATCAATATCAACAACCCAAAGATATACATATATTTCATTATCTCACATAAAGGAAGTTTATAAAAAATATCATCCAAGAGCATGATTAGGGTTCTTGGTATAAATGGCTCTCCAAGAGGCAAAAAATCAAGAGGATACTTTTTATTAGAAAAAGCACTTGAAGTTTGTAGAAATTTATCAGCAGAGGTTGATATTATTCATCTTTCAAATTTATATATTGAGCATTGCTCTGGTAATTATAGTGAAAATAGAGAACTTTGTAATGTTGAAAATTGTATTAAAACAAATGACAATTTTAAATTTATTTTGAATAAAATGCTAATGGCAGACGGAATTATATTTTCTACATCAGTTCAATGGTTTTCTGTATCTTCGCTAATGAAAACATTAATAGATAGATTAACAAGTGCTGAAAATAAAGAAAAGTTATTTGATGGTAAAGTGGCGGGTTTTATTGCGGTTGCGGAAGAGGATGGTGCTATAAATGCGATATTACAGATGGTTTCAGCATTTAACTTTATGGGTTTTTTAATACCTCCTTATGCCTTTGTTTATAGTACTGGATTTTATGATGATATAAGCAAGGATATTGAAGCAATTGAGGATGCTAAAAGGTTAGGAAGGAACATTATTTTAGCAATTCAATCTATTAAAGAAGTAAAAAACTGGTGGTCAATTGAATAAAGATATATTAAGTTTAACATTCGCAAGATTGATTATGGCTTTTGGTTATTCAATTGCATTTCCATTTTTATCAATTTATTTATATGAAGTTAGAAATTTATCTATGAGTTTGATAGGCTCTATTCTTGGTATATCAACAATTTTTGGCATTATTGGAAGAATTCTTGGAGGATTATTATCTGATTATTTTGGCTCAAAAAATGTTTTAGTTATTTCATTTTTTATAAGGTCATTTATATTTCTTTCAATTAGTATTGTAATTGCTTATCATCTTGATTATAGATTGTTCATTCCAATTTTAATTTTAAATTCATTATTTTTTAGTATAAATATGTCTAATCTTGATACACTTGTCGCTCAATTAAGCAAAGAGGAAGATAGAAATTTGGCATATAGTATAAATAGAGTTGGTGTTAATTTGGGTTGGTCGTTAGGTCCTGCTATTGGAGGTGTAATAGCGGTAAAATCATTTTCATTATTATTTTTTATATCATTTCTTGCTACAATTTTTTCATCAATAATGCTTCAATTAACAATTCCAAATACTAATAAAACATTAAAATCTTTTGAATTTCCAATTAAGGATATTCTAAATAATAGACAATTTTTATTGTTTTCCTTGTTTTCTCTTGGTTTCTTTATTACAATGTCTCAACTAATTTCAACACTTTCCGTATATGCTACGAGTTTTGTTAAAATTAGCAAAAATGAACTTGGTATTTTATATGCGATAAATGGTTTATTGGTTGTATTCTTACAAATTCCTATTTCAAATTATATTGAAAAAATTGATGAAAAAGTAGCATTAGTAATTGGAACATTTTTCTATTTTATAGGTTATTTATCAATTGGTTTTGCTAATGATTTTTATCATCTTTTAATTTCAATTATAATAATTACGATTGCTGAAATGTTCGTTGTCCCTTCCGCACAAACAATTGCAAGCATATTATCAGATAAAAATAAATTAGGGAGTTTTATTGGATTTTTTGGATTATTCCAAGGATTAGGATGGGCTATTGGTCCAATTATAGGAGGTTTTTTTATGGATATTTTTAAATCAAATCATATTCTTATGTGGTCATTTATAAGTTCTTTTAGTTTAATAAGCTCAATTTTATTTTTATATTTATTTAAACGTTTGCCTTAAAATTTTCATTAGTGATGAGAGGAAAAACAATTTTAAAAATAAAAAAAGCGGTTATAAAATCAGTTATAAAGAGTGGTTTTGATGGTGTTAGAATAAAAAACATAGCAAAGGAAACAGGCTCATCTGAGGCACTCCTTTTTAAATACTACAAGGATAAAAACCATCTAATAAGAAGTGTTTTTAGAGATATTGCGAATGAGTTTTATAACTATATAAAAGAAAAAGTGGATAAATCCGATGAAAAAATAAATGCTTTTATTGATAGTTTTATAGATTTCGCAGTTTCAAAAAAGAACGAATTTTTATTTGTTTTAAAAATGTATCAATTTCATTATGATAAGTTCATAAAGAAAACACCTAAACCAATTGATATATTAAGAGAAATAGCTCCTGATGGAAAGTATGGGAAGGCAATGACAGTTGCTTTTATTGCTTCAATACTCACAAGAATGTTAGAATTTTATTTAAATAATCAGATAGATGATGATATTGAGAAATTAAGGAAAAGCATAAAGGAGGTTATAAATAACATTTTATAATGTCCTTAAAATTACAGATTTTTTTAATCTCTTCATTCTCTCTAATTATTTTATCATCATTTGTTGTTTCAGGAATAACGATAAACAAAATTAAATACGAGATTAAAAATTATAGTTATGTTCTTTCAAATGCTTTAAGCTCTGCTTTAATCCTTGGCTCTGAAAATGTTGAAAATATTATTAAAAATATACCATTTGGAATAATTATAACAGACCAAAATGATAGCATAAAGTTTTTTAGAAACTTCAAAAGCCATGAAAATTTAAATAAAATTAAAGAAAAATTAAGAAAAAAAAATCAATATGCGGAAATAATATATGAAGATTTTAAAATTGGGAGGGTTTATTATGATGAGCCAAAATCAATTTTTTATTTATCAGTCCTCCCATATATTCTTATGATTATTGCTATAACGACTTTGATCATTATTATTATAGCATTAAGAAACGCTCAAAAATATGAGGAAGAAAAATTTTATTCAACATTTGCCAAAGGACTTGCTCATCAGATGGGAAATCCCTTATCATCACTAATAGCAAATTTTGAGCTTCTTAAAAAAGGAGAGGATAGATTTTTTGATATTGAAAATGACTTAAATAAATTATCTTCAATTTTAAAAAGATTTTCTAAAATTGGAAGCTCAATAACTTTAAAACCAATTCAATTAAAAGATACAATTTTAGGCGCTTATAATAATTTAAAGGGAAAATTCCAAAATGAATTAAACTTAACTATTAATGGAGATTGTTTAATATATGGAGATTCTGAATTGTTAGAGTGGGTTTTTGAGAACTTTTTAAAAAATAGTTATGAAGCAAATAGCAAAAATGTAAGAATTGAAATTACAAGTGAGAAAAAATTTCATATTATAGATATTATTGACGATGGAAACGGGATAAATCCCTCTATAAGAGATAAATTATTTTCAAGAAATATAACTACAAAGGAAAAAGGATGGGGAATTGGTCTTATTCTCTCAAAAAGAATTATTGAAATGCACAAAGGTAAAGTAAAATTGATTGAAAGCAAGAAAGGATTTACAAAATTTAGAATACTTTTCCCTTTAAAATTTTAATATGACTGAAGTAGCAACAAAGCAAGACATTAAAATTTTATATAGGAAAATAAAATTAAATTTAGAGGATAAACTTGAATTAAAGAAACTTGAAATTGAAAAAACAATAAGAATAG
>JAVVGK010000081.1:0-7094 GCA_032249175.1 Candidatus Hydrothermia bacterium
TTCGGCTTATGAACTTCGCCCCCTTAAATCCCCCCATGAAATCAATAGTTTTAGAAAATTTTTTATAACTTATTGATTTTCAATCACTTAACAATAATTATTGGACAAAGCACTTAATTTTGGGGTGGGGAAAATCATGCTTTAAAATTTTGGCACTTAATAAGGGGACGTAGTTCAGCTGGTTAGAACGCCGGTCTGTCACGCCGGAGGTCGCGGGTTCGAGTCCCGTCGTCCCCGTATGAGATTTAAAGTTTCAATTATAGGCTCAGGAAATGTTGGCTCAGAATGTGCCCGCTATATTCTATATAAAGATTTAGCAGATGTTGTATTAATTGACATTGTAGAAGGATTAGCAAAAGGCAAAGCATTAGACCTTGGTCAAGCAAGTCAAATAATTGGATTTTCAGGCAAAATTAAAGGTTCAAGCAATTATGAAGATATAGCGGATTCTGATGTTGTTATTATAACTGCTGGTGTTCCAAGAAAACCTGGAATGTCAAGAGATGACTTAATTGAAGTAAATTTTAAAATTATAAAAGATGTTTGTGAAAAAATAAAAATTTATGCTAAAAATTCAATCGTAATAGTTGTCACTAATCCCCTTGATGCTATGACTTATGCAGCATATAGAATTTTAGGATTTGAAAGGGAAAGAGTTATAGGGCAAGCTGGTGTTTTAGATAGTGCAAGATTGAGTTATTTTGCCGCTCAAAAACTAAATGTTTCACCATTTGAAGTTCAAGGAATTGTCCTTGGAACACATGGGGATGATATGATACCATTAATAAGATGGACAACGGTAAATGGAATACCTATAACTGAATTATTAAATGAAGAGGAAATAAAAGAAATTGTTAATAAAACGAAGTTTGGAGGCGGAGAAATTGTTCAGCTAATGGGAACATCTGCATTTTTCGCACCAGGAGATGCTGTTGGATATATGGCAGAAATTATATTAAAAGATAGTAAAAAATTAATACCAGCAAGTGTTCTAACAAAAGGGGAATATGGATTAAGTGATGTTGTAATTGGTCTTCCAATTATTCTCGGGAAAAATGGCATTGAAAAAATTGTTGAATTTAATTTAAACGAGGAAGAAAAAAATTTATTAAATAATTGTGCTAACCATATTAGAGAATTACAAGTTATTGTTGATAGATTATTATGAAGGAAATATCAATATCAGAAACAATTTTTGAAATTTACGAATATGTTTTTCCACAATTAATAAATCCCGCAGGAACACTTTTTGGTGGAAAAATGCTTTATTTTATAAGCCATGCAGCAACATTATCAGCAAGTAAAATTTCAGAGGGACCTGTTGTAATGGGTTCTATGGATAGCGTTGATTTTGTAGAACCTGTTAATAGTGGAGATACTTTAATTTTTCGTTCAAGGGTTCAAGCGGTATTCAATAGCTCAATGGAAGTTGGCGTTACAGTTTTTAAAAGAACAAATAATGATGAATTAAAAGTGGTAACACTTGCTCACTTTGGATATGTAGCAGTTGATGAAAATGGAAAACCAAGAAAATTGAATGTCAAAATTGTTCCAAAAGATGATAAAGAAAAACTAATTTATGAATGGGCATTAAAAAGAAGAGCTTATAGATTAGAAAGAATAAAAAACAGAAGAATGGAGATAAATGATTTAGATATAAGCAGAAAACCTACTTATAGTTTATATTCTGCTAAACTTGTTTTTCCTTATGAAGCAATATATTCAAACATGATGTTTGCAGGTTATTTATTTGAAAAAGTTGATGAGCTTGGAGGTATATTGTCAGTTCAATATTCCAAAAGCCCAACATTCACTGCTTCTATTGATGAATTTGACTTTATATGTCCAGTTAGAGTAGGTGATATTTTACATTTTTATTTGGGAATAAATTATGTTGGTAATAGATCTATGGAAATTGGTGTAAAAATTGTAAAGGAAGAAGCCTTAACATCAAAAAGATTTAAGGTTGCAAGTAGTTATATGACTTTTGTCTCTTTAAATCAACTCAAACCATTTAATCCTTGGAGAGATTATGAAATTGAAAGATGGAAAACAGCAGAAAGTAGAAAGATATTAAGACTTGAAAGAGCAAATAAATTCAAAGAATGTATAAAGAAAAATCCCCTTGAACCGATTTGTTAATTACAATCCCTTAAAATTTTCAAATGTTAAAACCATTACTAACACATGAGATAGGTTCTCTTGCTAAACCAAATTGGAGAGTAAAAGCGATAAATAATGTTCCCTTAAATGATGATGACATTGAGGATGCTAAAAGCTGGGCTAAATTCTTAAATATATATGCTGATGAGTTATTAGATATTTTAAAAAAGAAAAAGAACTTCACTGATGAAGAAAAGAAAAAAATTATAAATTACTCTTCATTATTTGCTACCAAATTACTTGAAAAATCAGGAATTGATGTTGTTTATGATGGAGAACAACATCGTGTTGAAATGTACGAATATCCAATATCAAAAATTGAAGGATTTAAATTTTATGGACATGTTAGAAGTTTTGATAATAAATACTATAAAAGAGCTGCTGTTTTTAAAAAACCAAAATTAAAAGAATTTTATCATTTGGAAGAATTTAAAACAATTTCTAAATTTACTGAAAAACCTATTAAAATACCATTAACAGGACCTTATACACTTGTTGATTGGTCATTTGATGAATTTTATGTTAAAGGTGTTGAAATTGGAACATATAGCGGTTTAAAAAATAGGAAATTAGCAAGAAAACAATTTATAAATGATATGGCGAAAGAGATTATATATCCAAATTTAAAAGCTTTATATGAAAATGGAGCAAAATTTTTACAAATTGATGAGCCTGCTGCTACTACAAAAAGAGAAGAAATTGACTTATTCATAGAAGGTTTAATAAATTCAGTAGGGGATTTAAAAGGAAAAGTCTTTTTCTCAGTTCATATTTGTTTTTCTGATTACAATTTGCTATTTCCTGATATTGAAAAATTAGAAGGAATAATAAATGAATTTCATTTTGAGTATGCTAATAGAGATAGTACTGAGCTTGGAACTAATGAAAATGTAAGAAAAGGTTATGAAATTATTAAAAAATTAAAAAATTATAATTTTGTTATTGGTCTTGGTGTAATTGATGTCCATACAGATTTTATTGAGCCACCTGAACTAATAAGAGATAGAATTTTATATGTTTTGGATATTGTTAAAGATCCGAATAAAATTTTTGTAGCACCTGATTGTGGTTTAAGAACAAGAACATGGAAAGTTGCTTATGAAAAATTAAGAAATATGGTTTTAGGTGTTAATATGGTAAAAATATGAAATTTTTAAATTGGTTTTTATTTTTATTGGTTCTTTTAATGATTGGATATGGAGCTTATTTTTATTATTATGAATACCTCCCGATTTTAAAGGCATTTTATGACCTTGAAAATGAGAATAAAAAATTAATTAAAATTTCAGGTTATTCAAATAATCAAAATTTTACAAAAATTGTTATACAAACTGACAAAATTTTTAAGCCTGGCTCTGATGAATTAACTAATGAAGGCAAAAATTACTTAAATGAAATTTTAGAGCAAATAAAATCAAAAGGGTTTTCTGAAATTAGAATTGAAAGTCATACTGATTCAATACCAATTCAAACAAACAAACATATTTATCCTACAAATTGGGAATTGGCAGCACACAGAGCAACAGCAATTGTGCGGTTTTTTATATCAAATGGAATAGAGCAAAATAAAATTTATGCAGTTTCTTATGGTGATTCAAGACCATTAACAACTAATTCAACGGAAGAAGGCAGAAGACAAAATAGAAGAATTGAAATTTTGGTTTATTATTGATTGATTACAATACCTTTAAAATTTTCACTATGTTCATAATAACAGAAGAGGAAATAAAAAAGAAGGTTAAGGAAATTGCAAGAAAAATAAATGAAGATTATAAAAATTGTGATGAAATAATTTTAATTGGTGTATTAAAAGGAGCTTTTGTATTTTTAGCAGATCTTATGAGAGAAATTAAAATTCCATCTAAGATAGATTTTATAAAAGTTTCATCATACGGACAATCTACGGAAAGTTCTGGAATTGTTAGAATTGAGTTAGATACCTCTATTGATATAACAAATAAAGATGTTATTATTGTTGAAGATATACTTGACACAGGCTTAACACTTAAATATATAAAAGAATTATTTCTTTCAAGAAATCCAAAATCTCTTAAATTAGTTGTTTTGCTTGATAAAGTTGAAAGAAGGAAGGTTGATATAAAAGCGGATTATGTAGGTTTTATTGTCCCTGATAAATTTCTTGTAGGTTATGGACTTGACTTTTCGGAAAAATTTAGATATTTACCTTATGTAAGAGAATTATCTGAAACCGAAAAATCTTCTTAACACAAAATCAATTAAAATCAAAAAAATAACTAAAAATCCAAAGAACAAATTATTAAAAATTTCTCTTTGAACTTTATTTTTTTCAAATTTAATATCATTTATGCTTTTTATAAATTTTCCACCTGTTCTATTAACGATATTAGCAAGTGTTAGGCTATCTATTCCTTCCTCATTTTCAAATCCAAGTGTATCGGGAATTAATGTGATTTTATTCTCATAGATTTTTCTTGAGTTTAAATAAGCATTTAGGATTAAGGTTTCAGGTTTAGAAAATTTAATGGTATTATAGCTTGGAATTTCTTTGTTATTTAAATAAAATTTAACATTTGGATTATTTGAGCTAACTTTTAAATATGCTTTATTGAAAACTACATGATATTCAACATTTATCCTTGGCTTTAAGTTTAAAGCAGTGTTTATAATCGGCAATAATAAATTTTTATATTCTAAAAAATCAAATCTTCCGATTTTCCAAAGCTCATTAGTTAAAACAAAAACTCTATTATTATATATTCCGCTAATAGGACTAATAATAAACTCATCTAACTTAAAATCAACAATACTATCTATGCCTTTGAAATTAACAAATTTTTTCTTACCATCAATAAAAACTAAATCCTCGCCATTATCCTTTCCATATCCAATAGTTAATTCAAAATTTCCAATAATTTTTTCATTTTTCAAATTTAAAACAACATCATATCCCAATTCCTTAAAAAATCTATTTAATAATCCAATTTCAGGTGTAATTTTATAAACATTTATTAAAACCTGTTTTGAAGATTTTCTCACATTTAAACTATATTGTCTTACTTTATCTGCTAATTTTAAAATGATTTTGTAATTTCCTTGAAAATTTGGAGCTTTCAGAATAAAAGTAAATGAATTTATTCCTTTTGACAAACTTAAATTTTTTTTAATGATTGTATCAAGCTCAATTTGAAAATCTATAATTGTATCTTTATTTGAGAAAATTTCAAGATAAGCTTGAAAAATTTCATTTACTTGGATAGTTTTTGGATAAATAAAATTTTTTATTGATATTTCATTTGTTTTTACATTTGGATAAATTACATAAATTGGAGAAAAAAAACTATTATAATCAATTTCAGATGGATAGTTATGCCAGCCATCACCAACATAAATAATTTTATCATAATTTTTAAGATAACTTAAAGCATTTAAATTTGTAATGTTGTATTTAAACTCAAAATTTTTAAATTTATAAATGCTATCTCCAAGCTCATATTTATCAAAATTCTTCGCATCTACATTTTTATAAAATTCCAAAAGCCACTTTGAACTTTTCGTTAAGTCAAAGACAATAGCAATTTTTTCTTTTTTTTCCTCATAAGTTGTTATTTTTGGATTTAAAACCATTAAAATTAAAATAAATATAGCTAATGCTCTTAAAATTTTTGAAAATAAAGGTTTTACTAAAATTAAGTTTAAAATAAGAGCGAAAATTAGAATTAAGATAATCAAGAACTTAACCTAATAATAAATAGCTCTTGACCATATTCAACAGGTTTTCCATTTTCAACAAGAATCCTTTCAACTATACCATCAACATCACTTTCAATCTCATTCATAACTTTCATAGCTTCAATAATACATAAAACTTGTCCTTTTTTAACAAAATCCCCTTCTTTAACAAATGGCTCAGCACCAGGCGAAGGTGCTCTATAAAATGTCCCTACAAGTGGAGATTTAATAATGTGAATGTTTTCTTTTTTCTCTTCTTTTACTTCCTTAATAACTTCTTCCTTTTGAATTGGTTGAAAATTTTGAATTTGTGGAATTTGCGGAATTTGAATAACTTGATTTTGAATCTGGTTATTTTTTGAAAGTTTTATTTTAAATTTAGGCTCATCAATTTTTATTTCAAGTTCAGTTAAGTTGCTTTTTTCAAAAATTTCTATAATTTTTAAAATATCTTCAAATTTCATTTTCTCCCTACCCTTTCAACATATTTATCTTCTCTTGTATCTACTTTTATAATATCACCCACTTCAATAAAATAAGGGACTTTTATAATTATGCCTGTTTCAAGTTTGGCAGGCTTACCGCCACCTGCAACTGTATCACCCTTAAAATTAGGCTCAGTTTCAATAACTTCAAGCTCTACAAAATTAGGTAATTCAATACCAATCGCTTGATTATCAATATATAATATAAACAATTCCATACCTTCTTTTAAATATCCAAGAGCATTTTCAATATCAGATTTATTTAAATGAACTTCTTCATAAGTTTGATTATCAAAAAATACAAATGTTTCATCATTTAGCTTATAAGAAAAAATTCCTTGATGTTTTTCAAGTTCAATTTCTTCAAATGGCTCATCTCTTTTAAAAGTCATATTATAAACACTTCCCGTTTTTATATGCTTAACTTTTAAAGAATATGTAGTAATATCATTTGCTTTATGAACATGTTTAAAATCAAGAACTAAATAAGGTTCATTTTTATATCTAATTGCCATTCCTTTTCTTATTTCTGCCATACGAAAATTTTAAAGGACTAAAAGTAAAGCTTTAAAATTTCTTAAGGCAGAATTACAAAATTTATTTTGGCATCTTTTATTATTTCAGCAGTCTTGGCAATTGTTTTCGCAAAGCCATAGGCTTGAATGTAGGGTGAGAAAAATATGATGAAATAGATGGTTTCAGAGTTATGGAGCGAAGCCCCCTTGCCGAAAAATG
>JAVVGK010000082.1:0-7056 GCA_032249175.1 Candidatus Hydrothermia bacterium
GTAAGTTTGGGATTTTCTCAGATAAACAGGGTGATATGGTTTCAGTACAGCTCCACGGGATGTTTGACCTGTCATAAAACTCCTATATTGAGAATGAATGATTCAACATATATTCTTGGTTCTCTTCATTATAATAGTGGTTTGAGACCCATGCTTATGCAAATTAAAGTAAAACAAGGCATAACTATTCAATGGTATAAGGCTTTTACTTCTAACCCTTCGCTAAATTTAGATGTTTCAGATATTATAAGAATTAATGATACACTTATAGCAGTTAGTGGAGGTCATGGAGGTTGTGGCTCAGGTACAAACTGCTCATTTGTGGGTTTATTTAATATAAATACTCAAAATTTTCTATGGGCTAAGTACTTTTCAAGTAAGGGTATAGCAAGTGGTTTAGCCTATGATGGAAATAGCATATTAGTAGCAGTTCATGGTTATAATGCCAGTGGTTATGGAGCAATTGTAAAGTTTGATTTAAATGGTAATGTGATTTGGGCTAAACAAACCCACTTTGGTTGCTCGTGGAATGATAATTATTCTATAATACCAGAGCAGAATGGTTATGTTGTCATGGGTGTTGGTTGGTGGTGTGGTAATTGGCAACCTGTTATATAT
Source organism: Candidatus Hydrothermia bacterium (assembly GCA_032249175.1). Taxonomy (GTDB): domain Bacteria; phylum Hydrothermota; class Hydrothermia; order LBFQ01; family DSFT01; genus DSFT01. Next base: position 619 of record JAVVGK010000082.1, read on the forward strand.
AGAATAAGTCTTGATGGAAGTAGTGCCACACTAATAAGGGGCATATCAAATAATTACAGAGCTTATAAGCTTATTAAAGATATAGATGGCAATTATGTAATAATAGGATTTTATGAACCTGACCATGCTGCTTATCTTGCTAAAATTGCTCCTAATGGAAATATTTTATATTCAAAGCGATATACCTCCAATTCAGATTTAAGGTTTTATTATATAACAAGTGATTTAGATAATCACTACCTTGTTTCGGGGGTTGTTCAAATTTCAGGAACAACCTATCCAATGGTTGCTAAAATCAATAAAGATAATGGAAGTATTATATATAGTAGATACTGGCCTAATGCTCCTGCTGGTCAGGCAAACAACCAGGGAAAGGGTATTGCTCCTGTGAAATTAGGCAAAATTTTAACAAGTGGTTATTTAGGTTCCTCTGTAGATTCTCATAATGGATTTATAGCAATACTTGATAGCATAGATTGTATGAATTCTTTTAATATAAGTGTTAGTGATTACAGCTTAGGTACTTGGTCTCCTGGTATATCACTTTCTGACTATTCAGGCATTAATAACTTAACATTAACTTCTTATAATTTTTCACTATCTCAAACACCTTCCTGCTCTATACAAGGAGTAAGTGATAATGAATATAAATCTTGTAATTTTAAAATATATGGTTCGAAGGGATTTATAGGAGTTGAGAGTAATAAGGAAATCGTTGTTTCTATTTATAATGTTAATGGTTATAAAGTTAAGGAGGTTTCTATAAAGTCTGGTAAAATCCCTTTGAAGAGTGGCATTTATATTGTAAAAGTAAATGGAGAGCATTTAAAGTTAGTAGTTAGGTAGTTTTAAGAGGGATTTTTTTGATTTGGGCAAAAGCCCCCTGCTGAAAAATAGGCATTCTAACCTTAAAATTTTCAATATGCCTAAAATTCTTATAAACAACAAAGAATATGAATTTAAGCAAGGTGAAACGATATTAGAAGTTGCTTGGAGAAATAACATTTTTATTCCTGTTTTTTGTTATCATCCAAAAATGCCTTATGTTGCTGCTTGTAGAATATGTAATGTTGAAGTTAATAAAAGAATTATGCCTGCATGTGCTACATTATGCTCAGATAATATGGAAGTTATAACAGATAGTCCTGTTGTTAAAAATGATATTCAAAAAGGTGTTTTAGAGCTTTTATTATTAAATCATCCATTAGATTGTCCTACATGTGATGCAGGAGGAGAATGTGATTTACAAGAATTAACATTAAGATTTGGAAGTGATAGAAGCAGATATGAATTCCCAAAGAGGGAATTTGAAAGAAAAAATGTTAGTCCATTTTTAGATTTATATCCTAATCGTTGTATTGAATGTGATAGATGTAGTAGGTTCTTTTATTTAATAGGAGGGGGAACTGAATGGGGAACTTATAATAGAGGATGGTATGAGGTTTTTGGGGTTTGGGAAAAGGAAATTATTGAAAATGAATTTTCTGGAAATATGTGGGAAATTTGTCCTCTTGGTGCAATAAATGATGGAAGTTATAAATTCAAAGCAAGACCTTGGGAGATTGAAAGTGTTGAAAGTATTGCTCCTGACGATTCTATTGGCTCTAATATATATGTTGAAGTAAGAAGGAAAAAACCTTTAAGTAGAGGTCCATTTGAAATTGGTGGGAGGAGAAAGGATTTATTTAAGGTTTATAGAATTACTTCAAGAGATAATCCTTCTGTAAATGATTTTTGGCTTTCAGATAGAGAAAGATATTCTTATAGTTGGGTAAATGCTGAAAATAGAATTGCCTATCCAACAATTAAAGAAAATAATAATTATAGAAAGGTTAATTGGGATTATATTTTAGATGCTATTTATGAAGATATTAAAAATTTAAAAAGTGAAGAAATTGCTTTAATTAGTGGAGCAAGAAGCTCAAATGAAAGTGCTTTCATTTCAAAAATTTTATTTAAGGAATTTTTATTTACTGAAAACATAAGCTTTTTGAATTATGACATAGATCCAATAAAAGAGGTTTTTGGATATTCTGTTGGAAATGCTAAAATTACTGATATTGATACTGCTCAAAATATAATTATTTTTGGTGATATTAAGAATAGCTTTCCAATTCTTGGAATTAGAATTATTAAAGCAAAAAGGAATGGTGCTAATGTTTATGTTTTCAATTTTTATAAAGAAAGATATATAAGTGAAAATTGGGCAAAGGGTATTTTATTTCATATAAATGAAACTGAATTTTATGCTTATAAGCTTTCAAAATTGCTTAAAGATGAAGAAAAATTTGAAGGTATTGAATTAAAACAAGGAAAAACTATTATTATTCTACCTGATAATTTGCCTTATAGTGTTATAAGAAATGTTTTAATTGGCTCAGTTTATAGAGAAAATTGTAAAGTTTTAATTTTAAGAACAAGACCAAATGCCCAAGGATTTATTGATGTTGGATTAAATAATATTTCAATTTATGATATTATTCAAAAGGCAAATGAAGGCAAAATTAAAGCATTATTCATTTGGCATACTGATTTAATTTTAGAATTTCCAAGTAGAAATGAAGTTGAAAGTGCTTTAAGCAAAATTCCTATAATTATTTATATTTCTCCTTTTGCTGACTATTCTGTAAAATATGCTAAGTACATTTTACCTGAAACAACAATTTTTGAAGAAGATGGAAGTAGAACAAATTGCGAAGGAAGGGTTCAAGTTCACAAACAAGCTTTAAATAATTATGAAGATAGTATGCCTGCTTGGTGGATATTTAAGAGTTTAATTAAGAGATTTGGAATAAATTTAAATATCAATTCAGTAGATGATATTAGGAATTTAATGAAAAAAGAAATGTTTGAATATAATAGTGTTAGCTTTGATAAAAAACCAAATTATAGAAATTACCCACCATTTATTCCATCAATTAGAAAGCTTATAAAGTTTTATGAATATGATTTAGCTAATTATATTCTTTCATATAAGAAATTTGACTTCACTGAGCCAATTAAAAAGCCAATTGAAAATGTTTTAACAGTAGCAAATCATATATATAAAAGCTCCTATTATGCTTGTAGAAGTGAAATTTTTTATGATTATATAAAGCCTTATATTAAAACGATTGAAGCAAATTCAAAAACATTAAAACAAGTTGGAATTGATAAAACTATTAAAATTGGTGAAGAAGTTTTTGAAGTAAAAATTAATGAAGGTATTGTTGATAATGTTTTAATTTACAGACCGCTTTTCTTTGATAGTAATATAAATTATTATTTAAATAAAGAAGGGTTATTGAAGTTATGAAAACTTACAAAATTGTTAATTTAGGCTGTCCAAAAAATGTTGTAGATAGTGAAATTATTATGGGCTTGTTGGAAAATGCTAATTATAAATTTTCGGAAAATGGAAAAATTGTAATTATAAATACTTGTGCTTTTATTGAAAGCTCAATAAAAGAGAGTGAAAGTGAAATAGAAGAATATATTCAAAAGAAAAAAAATGGTGAAATTGAAAAGTTAATTGTAGCAGGATGTTTAGTTCAAAGGAAAAAGCAAAAGCTTTTAGAAGAATTTCCTGATATTGATTTAATAGTAGGTCATGATGATATTGAAAGAATTGTTGATTTAATTGAGAATAAATTAAAACCAAAAATTTTTGAAAATCCAAGATATATTCCAAATTCAAATTTGCCAAGAATTATTACAACAAATTATTATGCTTATGTTAAAATTGGTGAAGGTTGCTCAAGAAGATGCTCATTCTGTACAATTCCATCAATTAGAGGAAACTTTCGCTCAAGACCAATTGAAGATATTATAAATGAAGTAAAAATGCTTTCAAAATTAAATGTAAAGGAAATTATTTTAGTTGCCCAAGATTTTACACTTTATGGATATGATTTATATGGGAGATGTGCTATTGTTGATTTAATTGAAGAATTAAATAAAATTGATGAAATTGATTGGTTTAGAATTTTATATGTTCATCCTTATGGAATTGTAAAAAATGAGGATTTTATTAAAGCTCTAAGTAATTCAAAATTTGCTCCTTATCTTGAAGTTCCAATTCAGCATATAAATGATAGGATTTTAAAACTTATGAATAGGACAGGTGGTAAAAGTGCTATATTAAAGGCTCTTGAAATAATAGATAAGTATTTAAAAAATTATGCTTTAAGAACGGAAATTATCGTTGGTTTTCCTTCTGAAACAGAAGATGAATTTAATGAACTTGTAGATTTTATTTTAGATAGTCCATTTTCAAGAATTGGTGTTTTCCCATATTATAGAGAATTTTCAACACCTTCTTATTATTTTGAAAATCAAATAGATGAAAGCATAAAAAATGAAAGATATGAAATAGCAAGAGAAGTTTCATTTAGAAAATTTTTAGAATTTCAAAAGCATTTAATAAATAAAAAAATTCCTGTTTTAGTTGAGGATTATGAAAGAGGTTATTTTTATGGTAGAACAATTTATGATGCTCCAAATGTAGATGGTAGAGTTATTCTAAAAGGCTCATTTAAACTTGGAAAAATTTATGAAGTTAAAATAAATGATTTGAACAAGGAGGGAGATTTGATTGTTAAGTGATGAAAAAATTTTTAAGATAATGTTAAAAGATTGTAAGAAATTATTAAAAAAATCTGAAATTCCAATTTGTGCTATTATTACTGATGGTGAAAAAATTATTTCAAAAGGATTTAATAAAACAAAAAATGATGTTTTAGGACATGCTGAAATTATTGCTATTAAGAAAGCTATTAAGAAGTTAAAAGTTAAATTTTTAAATGGTTATAAAATTTATGTAAATGTTGAGCCTTGTATTATGTGTTCTTTTGCTATTGTTCTTTCAAGAATTTCTGAATTAGTTTATGTTTTAAGAGAGCCAAAATTTGGTGGTGTTTATAGTCTTTATCAAATTCCAAATGATATTAGATTAAATCATAGGGTTATTGTTAGAAGGGTTAATTATTTTGAAGAAGAATTTAAAAATCTGCTTAAATTATGGAAAGAATAATTGTAAAACCTTCAATTGAAGAAATTTTAAATTATCCAAAAGTTGTTAGTGGTCATCAGCCAATTTTTTTCTATTATGGAATTCTCTTAAAAGCAATTTTATTAAATAAACATAAGCATCATATTTTTTTAGTAGCTGACCATGATGAGAAAGATGAAATTTTTACTTGGACAATGGATAATAATTTTAAAATCCATAAAGTTTTTTTCTTAAAACTTAATGAAAAAACAATTTTTGAAAAGTTCCCAAAAGTTAGTAAAGATTTACTATTTAATTTTTATAAAAATTTTAAAGCCTTAACTAATAAAAAGCTTTTTGAAAAATTGGAAATGGCATTTGATTTAGCATTTTGTTTAATTAAGGAAATTGACAATTATAGTGATTTTATGGTAAATTGGGCTTTTAAGTTTCATAATTTAAATTTAAATGTTAAGAAAGTTTCAGAAATATCAAAAACTGATGAATTTAAAAATTTTGTTATTGAGATTTCAAATAGTGATTTTAATAAGAAATTTAATGAAGTTTTGCTAAAATTAAAAAGAAAACCATTTAGATTACTTAATGAAAATGAGCTTCCATTTTGGAAAATTGTTAATAATAAAAGAGAGCCTTTATATAGAAATGATTTGAAAAATTTGGATAAATTGGAAATTAGACCAAGAGCTTGGACATTAACATTATTTTTTAGAAAAAATGGATGGGCATTTTTACATGGTAAGGGTGGTTATGGTTATGATAAAATTATTGAAATGATTTTTGATAATCTTTCTCCAAAATTTCTTATTACAGGTGATAAGTTTTTAAATTTGGATATTGAAATTAAAAGTTTTGATGAATTTTATAAGCTTAAAAATATCATTAAAGATTTAAAGTGGCATTCTGAATACCTTTTTAAATGCTTTTGTCCTCTAAAAGATATAAATTATTTTTTTGATTGGAATTTGAAATTAGTTGAAAATCAATTGAAATATGAGAAATTCAATTTAGTTTTTGAAAATCCAAAAGCTTATGGACTAATTAAGCAAATTAATGAGAAGTTGTTTTTTCAAGCAAAAAATAGTGAAATTTACAATTATTTAATTGATTTATACAAAAAATCTGAAAATTGCTCATTTAGAGAATTTCCATTTTTTCTTTATTAAATTTCAAACCCGTTTCAATCCCTCATAGGGACGATAAAAATCTATATTACTGAAAAAGGCTTATCATTTGTAATTCTTCCATCCCTTATAGGAACGATAAAAAGTGGAGAAATTGAAAAGGGTTTTAGAAAACTATCGTTTTCATTCATCCCTTGTAGGAACGATAAAAACTTTCATCGTATAAGAGGTTTTTTGGTAAGCATATGTCTTCCATCCCTCGTAGGGACGATAAAAACATTCTTATTGAAGAATTTATAAATGCTGTTATTAAGGACTTCCATCCCT
>JAVVGK010000083.1:0-6960 GCA_032249175.1 Candidatus Hydrothermia bacterium
TTAAAATCAAAAGCTTTAAAATTTCGCTTATGAGCAAGTTTAAGGAAAAATTAAAAATTTTATACAATTATTATAAGAACGGAAAGGCAAATCCAAAAGAGCTTTATGAAATTCAAAAGAAAGGTTTTGTGAAAGAAAAAGATAAAATTCTAAAAGTTTATTACTATATTGAGAAAAATCCTACTTATAGTATAAATAGAATTTCAAAGAATTTAAAACTTCCAAGAAAGTTTGTCTCAAAGGCACTAAAATTACTCACAATAAATGATTTCTTTGGTGTTTTAGATGATGAAGAAATTGAAATGCTCAAATTTTTATTAAACTATTCCAAAAGGCATGTTATTGAGTATATTAATTTCTGTGGAAAAAGCTTATTTTATAATGCAGTTGAGCTATTAAAGTTAATTAAAAGCTCCGATTTAATTGAATATAAAAGAACATTTCTCATTTATAATGATTATGTAATTTCAGACAAATTTCCACCTGAATATAAAATTGAAAAAATCAATTATTATATCAAGGAGTTTGAAAGAAAAGGATTTATGCTTTCTTATTATCTTTTAACATTTTCAAGATTTGAATTGGAATTTATTGCTTATGGAATTGACAACTTAGTAGAATTTTATTTAAGCAAGGAAAATATCATAAACAACCTTCCCAAAGTTGTAAGGATGGCTTACTTTAATGCATTATTAAATTTACTCCCAAGAAAAGGTTATATTAGAAAGACGAGAGAAATTTTAAGAAAAGTTATAAATTATTCAAAGAAAGAAATGAATCTAAGTGATCGTTATGTTATTTATGACCGCAGAACAATTATAAGTGCAGCTTATTTTAGTATTGGAGATTACAAAAATAGCTTAAAGTGGGCAAATGAAGGCTCAGAAATAGAAATGTTTTCAAAATTTATGATGGGTGAATATCGTGAAGTTATTAATAAAAACTTTGATAAAGCTATTATTTCAAAAAATTGGAACATTCAAAATTTAGTTTTTAATTCATATATTATTCTTTCATTTTTAATGCTTGATAAAATTGAAAAAGCAGTTGAATTATTTGAAAGTCTTAAAGAAAATTATTTAAATATAGGATATTTAAAGCCATTTGTCTATATTTATTATTTAATTTACTATGCCAAGATAAAAAATAAAGAGAAATTTCAAAAGACATTTTTAGAAGCAACAAATGAGGCTATTGAAAATTTAAATAGAGATTTTTATAGGATTTTATATGCCATTTATTATTCAAAAACAAATGTTCTATATTCAACATATCATGAGAAAACAATAAAATGCCTTATAAAAGGAAATTTCCAAGAAGCACAAAAATTAGTTAATGAATATGGGACAAAATTCTTTTACGATCTTTTTCATATCTTAAAACCTGTAATTTAACAATTCAATTTTTTATGCTTTAAAATTTTAGCACTTCACTTTGGGGCGTCGTCTAATTGGCAGGACAGCGGTCTTTGGAGCCGTTAGTGGAGGTTCGAGTCCTCCCGCCCCAGCTTATTTAATTTCATTATAAGGCTTATATTCAAAAAGTCTTTTCCCAATTATTTTATCAAAAAATTCTTTAACAAGTTTTATAAAATTCTCAAAATTTAGCTCATAATTACAATTATTTGGGTCAAAATCATCTTTATAACTATTAATATATTCCTCCATAACTTTTGGATGCTTTTCATTATATTCACAAAGCCATTCCTTTTTACAATTCTTATAAATTCTATCTTTTAAGTCTTTAAAGACATAACCATAATGATGAATATAAGCCTTACTATCAACAACATTTAACTTTCTGAATTTAGAGCCATTTAATAGTCTAAAACCTTGAGCATCCTTATAGGAATATATGTTTAAATTATTTCTTATAATTCTAACTTCCTTACTATACCATCCTCTATCAATTCTATAATATCTAAAACTTCCATAAAAATGCCTATAATTTAACAAAATTCCCTCAACCTCCTTAACTCTGAAAAACTTCTCCATACAATTATAAATTTTTTCAAGTTCCCACTCAGGGACAACTTCATCTGCCTGAATATAAAAACACCAATCACCTGAACATAAAAAATAAGCTAAATTAGTATATCTCGCATAAGTCCAATCCTCACTTGAAACAAAAGGTGCTTGAACAATTTTAATTTTTGAGCTATTGATAGTTTTAACCAATTCTAATGTTCCATCCTCTGAATCACAAACAACAACAATAAATTCATCAACAATAGGCAGAATTGATTTAATAGAAGCTAAAAATGGATAATTATTTAAAAACGCATTTCTTAAAAATGTAAAACCACTAATTTTCATATATAAAATAATTAAAACTATTTTCAGTTATAAGCTTATAAACATTTTTATAAAAACGATAGATAAACTTATATTTTGGCTTTACGATAATCCCTTTATTTAAATCAAAAAGTCCAAAATACCCATCTTTAACAATTCTAATAATTTTATTATCATCCAAATCATCAATATAATCAAATTCAGCATCTAATAATAAATTACCATCTTTTGAAATTAATCCCCACTTTCCAAACTTTCTAAATTTTAAAAAATTCTCAAAAACAACAAAACTATCTATATTTTCCGAAATTTCTTCAAATTTTGTATTAAATAATGTCCAATAATTGCCCTTTTTAGAAAGAATAAAATTATTAAACACTTTAATACTATCGTAGTAAAAATCAAGCAATTTAATGCCATTTGTATCAATAATACCAAAAAATCCATCCTTTTTAGCAAGCAATAAACCATTTACAAATTCCAAATAATTGAACTTTATATTTTTAAATCCCCAATAATCGCCATCATATAAAATAAACTTTCCATCACTATAACTTACATCTTTGTATTTAATATCAATAATCAATTTTCCAAGACTATCAAAAACACCTTTTAAATTAATTTTTTGAACTAAAAAATATCCATCACCCAAATAATTTATATTATCAAATTCATTCTTTAAAATTTCCTTTCCTTTACAATGCATCAGTCCCCATTTCTCACCAATTTTCATTTTAATAAAGTTAGCATTTTCAATTCTACTAATTGCTTCATACTTAGGTTTTATTAAAATTTTTTTATTTAAGTCCATAAGCCCCCATTTACCATTCTCTTTAAAGAAAACATAGGAGCAAAGATAAAATAAATCTTCATATTTAATATCTATAATTAATTTTCCGTTTAATTTCATTAGACCCCAAGCGTCATTTAAACTAACTTCAACAAAACTATCTTTAATCTCACCAATTCCATCAAATTTTAAAGGAACTAAAAAATTCCCATTTTTATTAATAATTCCAAACTTACTACCTTCACATCTGTTAAAAATATCACATTCTCCACCCTTTGTAATTAAAAATAAAGAATCATTAAGCTTTATAAAGCTGTTAAATTGGGCTTCATATAGAACATAACCCTTTGAATTTACTATCCCCCAATTATTACCAATCCTATAAAGAATAAAATTGCTATCAACAATAATAATTTCATCTAATTTAGCAGGAAGAATAATCCTTCCATCTTTCCTTAATAAACCAAATTTATAATCCTTTTGGAAAATCGCATAATTTCCAACAAATTCTCCTATCCATTCCAAATTATTTAGTATTATATTTCCTTTATAATCTATTATTCCCCAATATCCCCCCTCACATTCATCTCTAAAATTACATTTCCCATTTATATTAAACCTTGCCACTCCATTAACAAAAGGTGAAACATAACTAAAATTTTCCTTTTTTACAAATATAACTCTATTCAAACTATCCTTAAAAACCCAAATTGAATCAAAGTGAAAAGGAAGAATAAACAAGTGTATTAAAATTTTAAAGCTTTAAAATTTCTTATTATCAAAACATTCCTTAAAACTGCAATAACTTCTGCTTATATTGGTGGTAATATCCTTAAATTTTATTTTAGAAAGCAAATAGAATTTGATGAAAAATTTTATAATGATTATGTTAGCAAGGCAGATATAGAAAGTGAAAATGCTATTAAAAATTATATTCTTGAACACTTTAAAGATCATCAAATCATTTGCGAAGAAAGTGGTAGAATTGGAGAAAGTGATTATGTATGGTATATAGATCCACTTGATGGAACAAAAAATTTTTTAAGAGGTCTTGATAGTTTTTGTGTTTCAATAGCTTTATCATATAAAAATGAAATTATTTTAGGTGTAGTTTATGAGCCAATTAGAGAGAATTTATATTATGCTATTAAGAATGAAGGCTCATATAAAAACAATTCAAGAATTTGGACATCAAAAAGGAAAACTTTAAAAGGCTCATTTTTAGCAACAGGATTTCCACACAGAGAACTTGACATTCTTGAAGAATATATTAAAATTTTTAGAGAATTTAGCAAATATTCAAGTGGAATTAGGAGAATTGGCTCCGCTGCCTTGGATTTATGCATGTTAGCAGAAGGGATATTTGATGGATTTTGGGAATATAAACTGAATAAATGGGATATTGCAGCAGGAATAATTATCATAAAAGAAGCAGGTGGAATTATTAGCGATTTTGAAGGTGAAAATAACTATTTTGAAAGTGGTAATTTATTATGTTCTTGTAATGAAGAATTTCACAAGGAAATGCTAGAAATCATTAAAAATGCTTTGTAATTTCAAATTTAAAACCATCATAAGTTGGAAGAAAATTCATTTCAATATCATTCCTTGGATAAAATAAAAATGAATGAATAGCTGAAATAATGTGATTAGAAATAATCGTAAAACCAATAATGTCTCTAAATGCTTTTGCTCTTCTATAATTTGACCTTAAATCTTGATAATAAAAATAAGTTTCAATATCTTGCCATTGCCAATTGGCATTTATATTGTTTAAATTTATATAATTTTGCTGTGCTTGTAAATCATCAGGATATTTCCTTCTTGCTTCATCATAAAGGTTAATCAAAAAAAATTCTTTATTGTAAAAATCCTCTATAATCTGATAAATTCTTCTATCAGAAAAATTATCACAATTTGAATAATTATAAGCCCATATTTTATATTGACTTTCAAGAGCATTTATCTCTTTCGTTTTAAATAAATATGTTGAAATTAAAAAAATTTCAGAGGAAATCATCATATAAGCACTTCTTTTGTCAAAATCAAATTGAGACCAACCAGGAATTAATAGTGATTTTAAAATGGGTATCATTTTACAAGCTCCCTTAATTTTTCTTCATTATAAGCGTTAATTGAAATAAACCACTCAATTAATTTTTCTCTACTAATTTTTAATGGTCTTCCTCTTCCATCAAATACAAGCCCTACTACCCCACCCTCAACCTCTTGTATAACTTTCTTATTAGGACCTTCACCAACATCAAATCCAGATTGAGGAATTAAAACAACTTTTGCTTTCATATTAACAGGTAATGGAAAAACTTTCAATTCGCCAAATTTAAGCTCTAAACTTTCAGTTTTATTACCATAATGGATTTCTGCTTTAAGGATAACTTTGCCATCTTTTTCTATCCCTTTTGGAGCGATACATGTTCCAAGCTTTATTAAACAATCTGTTTCAAATACTTCAAATGCCGCTTTTTCATTTATTGTAGATAAAACTCCTAAATGAGGCATCATAAATATACTATCAACTGCTAATTTTGTAATTCCTTCAACTTGAAAAGCATCTATCATCATTAAAAATGATTGGCTTCTTCTTGGAGCATGAGATAAAACACCGCCAGAACCAATTACCAAGTTCAATGTCATCATATTGACAAGTGTTCTTTCAATTTGTTGTTGTAAGGCTCTTGTAATATCACCTCTAACTTGAACACCTTTTAATTCAGTAGCAAATAATTTATGTTGTTCAAGAGCAAGTCTTAATGCTTCTCTTGCAATAGCTTGCTCAATTATCAAATCATCTAAGGTCATAGGAATTGTAGTTGGTCTTATCATTTTATTTCTAATTCTATTTCTTAATTCATATTCATCAATTTCAAAAGGTATCCATCTTTTTATATTTTCAATACCTGCTTCTACCATAACATTAGCAATTGAATAACTCATTCCAAGATTGGCAGAAACTGTTCTATTAAATTTACCCTTGAAAACACTAAAAACATCTGTTGTCGCTCCACCAATATCAACTCCAAGAACTTCTATATTTTGCTCTCTTGCTACTTTTTCTATCAATAAACCTACTGCACCAGGTGTGGGCATTATAGGAGCACTTACAAGCTCCATAAGTTTATTATAACCAGGCGCTTGCTGCATAACATGCTCTAAAAATAATTCATGAATTTTTTCTCTTGAAGGCTCTAAATTTTCTATTTCAAGCTGAGGTCTTATATTATCAACTACATATAAAGCAGTTTTTTCTTTCAAAATTTTTTCAATTTCTTTTACCGCTTGACTATTGCCTGCATAAATTAAGGGCATTTTATAAGATGAGCCAAATCTTGGCTTAGGCTCTGCTGCTACTATAAGCTCTGCTAATTCTACGACATGCTTAATTGTTCCACCTTCTGTCCCACCCGCCAATAAAATCATATCAGGTCTCAATTTTCTAATTAATTCAATTCTTTGATGAGGTAATCTATTATCATTTATAGCAATTGTTTCCATTACAATAGCACCTGCACCAAGTGCTGCTCTTGCTGCACTTTCAGCTGTCATTTCTTTTACAACACCCATTACTAACATTTGAAGACCACCACCAGCAGAAGAAGTTGAAACATAAGCATCAACATTTACTATTTTACCATTTTCTAAAAACTTGTTATTTGTTAATTCTTCAATTTCACTAATTGCATTTCTAACACCTATTGTGACATCTTCAAAAGGTTTTTCAACAGTTGTAGGTGCTTCACCCCTTGCCACAAGTCTATATCCTTCTTCTCGTTTTTCTATAAGTATAGCTTTTGTTGTCGTGCTTCCACAATCAGTAGCTATTATTCTTTTGTGCATCTTTAAAAGTTTAAAGTTCAA
>JAVVGK010000084.1:0-6916 GCA_032249175.1 Candidatus Hydrothermia bacterium
AAAAATGTAATTAAAACACCCAAAATTCCTACAAATAAAGTTCCAAAAAATATCATCTGATTTCTTAAATCATTTCTTAAATCATCTATTCTTTTATTAGTGTCATCTATTCTTTGATTTAGAGCTTGGATTTGAGATTTCAGTTCTTTTATTTCACCCCTTATTTCAGCAAGCTGAACCTCCGTCTGTCTTTTGAAATCTAAAAACTCCTCCCTTGTTATTTGAGCTAAAAGTAATAAAGCTATCATATTGAAAATTTTAAAGCACCTTGGTAATGCACTGTCTAGTAAAGTTTAAACAACCTTAAAACATTTTCAATAGAATGATGTTTTATAAGATAATCATAAGCTCTATTTGACACTTCAATTCTTAAATTCTCATCCTTAATTAAATTTTCAATAACTGAAATAGTTCTTTGTAAATTTTCTGTCAAAAAGCCAATTTTATAATTTTTTAAAATATCATCAGGATCAACATTTAAAGAAACAACAACAGCCCTATATTTAAATGCTTGTAAAAATGTATTTGGAAATCCTTCCCTATAACTCGTATTTACAAAAATCCAAGCTTTCTTAAAATAATTATTTGTCTCTTCAAGGGTTAATTTTCCAAGATATTCTAAATTATTAGGTTTATTATTTAAAATAATTTCTTTTGGAAAATTTGGACTATCAGAGCCAATCATAATAAATTTATAATCTGGCATTTTTTTTGCTATTTCTAAAAACAATAATGGTCGCTTTCTTTGAGAAAGATGAGAAACCCATAAAATTAAAGGCTCATTATTTTTTTCAAATTCTTCATTTTCAATTTCAATAATTGAATAAACAATTTCACCATTTAAATGAAATGATTTTTTAAGTTTTTCTTTTTGGAATTTATTTTGAGCAATTCTTTTGTCCATTAAATATATGCCAAGTGAAAAGCAAATATCATAAAGCAGATAGTTTATAAAGAGAATTGGAATTTTATAAATTTTCTTATAATTTTTAAGGGCTTTAAAAAAATTTTTTGTATGATAAAACCAATCAATTGTTATATCTTCCGTTGAAAACCAAAATGTTTTAATTCTTAAAATTTTTGAGATAAGACCAACAGGCAAAAGAAATGGATAATTCATCCTTAAATAAATAATATCGGGTTTAATTTTTAGAATATAATAAATAACTTTTGGAAAATCAAGAATAGCAAAAATACTTGAATTTCTTAAAACTCTAAAAATTTTTATATTTTCAAAAACTTCAAATTTTTCCTTCTTTAAAGGATTTGAAGTTAAATAATAAACATCAAATAAATTAGTTAAATTTTTTGCTGTTAAATAAGCTTGAACCTCTGCTCCTCCACCAAAATTATCCTTTATAAAATAAGGCATTAAAAATAGAGCTTTTTTCAACTTTAATAAATAACAATCCTCTTTGTAGAATTTTTAAGTTTCAAAATATAAATTCCTTTTTGTAAATTAACCTCTTTTGACTTGCCGATTAAATATAACCTTCCATCAATTTTGTAAATTTTATATTCAACTTCTTTTGGAAATATAACTTTATTGCCCTTTATAATATAATCATCCAAAGCAATTTCCTTAACATCAGTAGTAATATCTAGTTTCCACATACTTCTTCCATGAGTTGCAACAATTAATTTACCATTAACAATATCCATAGCAAAAACATAAGCATTTGGAATTCCATCCATTTTTTGCCAATTTTGTCCATTATCTTTTGAATAATAAACACCATCCTCCATTCCTACAAAAATTAAATTCCTTTGAAAATCAATAGCAAATGTTCTACATGTTCTACCAGAAGGCAGATTTCCTGTTATATTAATCCAAGTTTGTCCAGCATCATTTGAAAATAAAACTTTTTTATTACTTGAGCCAGAGCAGACATAAACATTTTTACTATTGTTTGGATTGACAATAATTTTCCTAATTGGATTTGGAGAAACATTTAAATTAGAAGTTCTATTTATCCAATTAGCTCCTTGATTGTATGTGAAGTAAAAATGACCTTGATCAGAACCTGTATAAATTGTATCTGAATTCGTATATGAAAATTTCGCAGAAAGTAAAACACCTGTTGCCCCTGCCAAACTTGAACTAATAACATTCCAATTATAACCACCATCTGTTGAAATCCATATTCTATAAGTTCCTACAATAATTGATCCATCTTGATGAGCATCAACTGCACCATTAGCCCAATCCGCCCTATCATTATACCAGGGCTGTCTATAAAATAGATATTGCCAAGATGGATTTGGATATCCACTTGTTAATTGATATTTACTAAAATACCACAAATAAATATAACTTGTCCAAAAGTAATTAGGATTTTGTAATTCAAAAATTGTGGGACCTCCATCACCACCACTAACTTGCTTCCAAACTGGCAAGTTATATAAAATTGGTGTTCCATTATCCTGCGTTCCACCTGTAATTATCCATTCATCATTTGGTTTAATGGCAAGCGTATAAAATTGTAATGTTCCTAGTCCTTTATTTATATTTATCCAAGTGTTTCCATCGTTGTAACTTTTCCATATACCACCATCAGTTGCTACATATAATGTTCCATCAGGACCATATGCAAAGTGGTGAATATCAGGATGAATTATCTGACCTGCCACTTCCGACCAAGAACTTCCTCCATTTGTACTCCTTATAATTCCATATTGACAAGAAGAGCCATAATTATGAACACCACCTGCCAAAATTGTATTAGGGTCATTTGGTTTAACAATTAAAGCATGATTATAAAATCCTTGACCACAAAGATATTCTGGAACATTTAACTGCGTCCAACTATTACCTCCGTCAGTAGATTTATAAAAAGCATATAAATAATAACTATTTGAGCCAAAAGCAACATAAATCACATTGGGATTACTTTTTGAAATTGCTATTTGAGATCTAAAATAGCCAGAGGTGGGAAGATTAGTAATTTTTGTCCAAGTTGAGCCACCATCCGTTGATTTGTAAATACCTGTTCTTAAACTCGCAGCAAATAATATATTTGGATTATCACTTCTATAAACTAAATCATTTACTTGATCATATATATTTGAAGCTATCCAACTATTACCATTATCGTCAGAATAAACAACACCCAAATCACTTGCAACTAAAATTCTATGTGTAATTGGATTTATAATAATTCTTGATATATAAGAACCAACTTGATTTGAATTAGCAATTTTAACCCAAGTGTTTCCACCATCGCTTGATTTAAATAATCCATCACCAGGAAAACAAACTGAACAATAATTCATTTCTCCTGTTCCATAGTAAATAATATCAGGATTAGTAGGGTCAAAAGCTAATGCTCCTGATGTTAATGTAGGTAAATTGTCAGTTAGTGGTGTCCAAGTTAATCCTTGATCAGTTGTTTTCCAAACACCACCACCAGCAGTCGCAACATATATTATATTTGGATTTGTTGGGTGAGGTAAAATAAATGTCATTCTTCCAGAATTTGAAATTCCATCTGACCAAGAGCCATCTCTTATGTAAGAAGGTCCTATAAATTGCCAATTAAATTGATTTATTCTATTAGAATAAAAAACATCACCAACTTCTGACCATTCACCTTTTTCTAATGCTCTTAATTTCAGACTCTCAGGATCAAGAAACTTCATTGGACTTTCCTTTTCTTCAAAGTTATTAAACTGCCAAGGTAAATAGAAAAAGATGTAAATCATAATTAAAATTTTAAAGCAGAAAATTTTTTGCCTTAGAAAGTTATTTATTTAATTACAAATTTTTCATCCTCAGCATCAATAGTAATTTTAGAGCCTTCTGTTATTTTACCACTTAAAATCAATTTACTTATTTCATTTTCAATTTCTTTTTGAATAACTCTTCTTAATGGTCTTGCTCCGAGTATAGGGTCAAATCCTTTAATTGCTAAAAGCTCAAGTGCCTTATCAGTTATTTCCATGTCAATTTTTTGCTCTTTAAGTCTTGATTTTAATCTACTTATTAATAGCTTTGAAATTTCAATAATTTCATTCCAAAGTAGTGGTTTAAAAACAATAATTTCATCAATTCTATTTATAAATTCTGGTCTAAAAAATCTCTTAACAACTTCATTAACTCTTTCCTTAACAATTTCAAATTCAAAATTAAATTCTTTCAATAGCCTCTCCTTTTCTAAATCATCCCCTCTTTTATAAACATCTTTAAATTTTTCAGAAAATCTTTCCATAAATTCTCTAATGTAATCACTACCAAGATTTGAAGTCATTATTATTACACAATTCCTAAAACTAACAGTTCTTCCCTGACTATCAGTTAATCTTCCATCCTCTAAAACTTGTAGAAATAAATCAAAAACTCTTGGATGTGCTTTTTCAACTTCATCCAATAAAACAACACTATAAGGCTTTCTTCTAACTGCTTCCGTTAATTTCCCACCTTCTTCATAACCAACATAACCAGGTGGTGCTCCAATGAGCTTTGATATTGAATGCTCTTCTTTAAATTCTGACATATCAAGTCTAATTAAAGCATCTTCCGAGCCAAATAAAAACTCAGCAAGAGCTTTGCTTAATTCAGTTTTACCAACACCTGTTGGTCCTAAAAATAGAAATGAGCCTAAGGGTCTTTTTGGCTCACTAATCCCTGCTCTTGCTCTTCTAATTGCTTCTGAAACTGCTTTGACCGCTTCTTCTTGATCTATAATTCTTTGATGTAAATAATCTTCCATATGTAATAATTTCTTTTTCTCTTCTTCCATCATCTTTTGAAGTGGAATACCCGTAATTTCTGAAACAACTTCCGCGACATCTTCTTCATCAACAACAATTTCATCTTTTCTTTCTTTCCTCCTTGAAAGCAATTCTTTCTTTAATAATTTTAATTCTTCTGAATACTTTTCCCAACTTTCAACATCTGCCTTACTTTCTGCTTCCTTTATTTTCTCTTCCAATTCACTTATCCTTTTTTCAATTTCTTCATCCGTCTTTTGAACATTTTCAATTTCTTTTAATTTTTGAGTTAATTGCTCTTTTAATTTTTTAAGCTCTTCAACTTTTTCATAATTCTTATCTTCATTAGCTTTACTAATTTCCTTATCTATTCTTTCAATTTCGGACAAAATTTTTTCTTTTGTAGGTTTATTATATAAAACCTTCAATTTTTTCCTTGAAGCAGCTCTATCAAGAACATCTATTGCCTTATCAGGAAGTTTTCTATTTTGTATATATCTACTTGACAATTTAACTGCACTTTCAATAGCACTATCACTTATTTTAACATTATGATACTCTTCATATCTATTTTTAAGACCTTTTAAAATTTCAATAGCAGAATAATAATCAGGCTCATCTACCCAGACAGGTTGAAATCTTCTTTCTAATGCACTATCTTTTTCAATATAATTCCTATATTCATCAGGTGTAGTAGCACCTATTACCCTAATTTCTCCTCTTGCTAATAATGGTTTTAACATATTTGATAAGTCCAAAGGTGCACCTTCTGCTCTACCCGCTCCAACAATTGTGTGAATTTCATCAATAAATAGAATAACATCATCTCTTGATTTTAATTCATCTAATAGTTGTTTTGTTCTTTCTTCCATTTCACCTCTATATTTTGTTCCCGCAATTAAAGCACCAACATCAAGTTGTAGAATTCTTTTATTTTTTAGAAAATCAGGAACATCACCATTAACAATTTTTTGAGCAAGTCCTTCAACAATAGCAGTTTTTCCAACACCAGCAGGTCCTACCAAAACTGGATTATTCTTTTGTTTTCTTCCAAGAATTTCTATAACTTGCTCTATTTCTCTATCTCTTCCAATAATTGGGTCAAGTTTATTTTCTTCTGCAAGTTTAGTAATATCAATCGTCCATCTTTCAAGGGCAGATTTTTCTTCCTCCTTTATTTCATCACTCCAAGAACCAGTTTTAACAGCTGATTTTATAGCATTTATTAATTGATTTAATATCGTTCCACCTACGGTTTTGCTTTCAGAAAGAGCTTCTATAATATCATTAGCAGATATTTCATCTTTCATAGATGCAATTTTATTTAGAATACTTTGAACAAAAATTGAATATTCAACTTTTTCATTTTTATTTAAAATTTTATAAATTATTCTTCTTGGGTCTATGCCATTATCGTATAAATGGATAAGTGAGCTTCTAATTTTATCTTCATAGTCCGCAAGTGTTGAAATAAGGTCATCAACATTATAATAACCATATTTGTAAGCTATTTCTTTTATACTATCTACAAATTTCTTTGGAACACTTATCGTTTGCTCCTTTAATGTCCAAGTACTTGAAAATTCATCGGGAAATAATAATCCTTCAAATTCTGAAAACAATTCTTCAATTATGCTTCTAAATGGACTTCTTGTCCTTGTGGGAATCCATCTTTGGGTTGTAATTTGAACAAAATCTCTTTCCCTTTTACCTGTAATGTAATTTTCAATACTTTCAGAAAGAAGTTGTAAAAACTTATTTATTATTTCTCTTGCAAATGAGCTTGAATAATTATAAGCAATTTGATTTTCTAAATCATTAAATGCTCTTCTATAAGAATTCATTAAACTTTCTAATTGACTATAAAGCATTTCAAGTGTTTTTTGAACTTCTCTTCTTGCATGCTCAACAGATATTCCCTTTTTTTCAAGCCATTTAGCAAATGGATTTTTTTCAGATGTTGTAAGTAGTGAATAAAGTAGGTGATCAGTATCTACTATATTTTCTCCTCTTCTTTTAGCTATCTTTTCAGCATTTTCTAAAATAATTTTAGCACTTTCAGAAACTTTTTTCCCTTTCCATTCCATATTTTACCCCCTTTTAGTTAACAATTTATGGAACGAAAATTTTAAAGGATAAGTTTTCCTTTTTTTGCCTTGTCCAATAATTCTGAAAGTATTTATTTTTCTTCATTTTGCCCACCCGC
>JAVVGK010000085.1:0-6914 GCA_032249175.1 Candidatus Hydrothermia bacterium
ATTTATAAAAATTCCATTAAAAAATAAAATTTTATAATTTATCAATTTAAAAAAAATTTAATTTGTCTAAATAATGTTATCAGTTAAATTTTTGGCAACACCTAAAATTGTTTTTTTAAGTCCTTTGTAATTTTCTACTTCATAAAAATAAATTGAATCTTCTTTTTCATCTATAACTTCTTTAAGCTCAAAAATACATTTTTCTAATTTTGATGCTGTTATTTCTCCTTCAAAAACACTATTTTGAACCCAATTGAAGTACTTTCTTAAAATTTTTCTCACTTTATTTAATCTTTGTTCATCAGCAATATCATAAGTAATTATAAAGTACATATCACCACCAAGCTTTTAAAGGTTCATAAATTTCATCACCTAATAAATGCTTCATAATTTTATAGCATTCAAGTCTAATTAACATTCTATAAGAAACTTTTCTTTTTAATTTTCTATGTTTTATTGTAGATTTTAGTTTTTCCTCATATTCTTTAATAAATTTTCTTTTTCCTTCATCATTTAAATAGCAGTAATTTAATTCCTTTAAGAAATCATTTTCGTTAATTATGTTAAGATTTAAAACTCTTTTAATTATACTATCAACAATAATTGGTTTAAAAATTTCAGAAATATCAAGAGCTAATGAGAATCTTCTTTCAGAAGGTTCGTGTAGATAGCTAATTGTAGGATTTAATTGAGTTATATAAATTTCAGAAATAATGGTTGCATACAAAAGCGAATTTCCAAAAGAAATTAAAGCGTTTATTGGGTCAAGAGGTGGTTTTTTTGTTCTTTTTTCAATTTCAAAAAATTCATTATAATAAATTTCTCTTATTCTTCCTTCTATATTCATAATTTTTTCAATATCATTAGCATTTTTTAATTCAAAAAAAATTTCTTTAATATCTTCAATTCTTTGAGATTTTACTTCTTTCAGGTTCCTTAAAATATTGAAAATGGAACCTTCTATAAATTTTTTAGCTAAGAATAATCTTTTTTCAAAATCTAAATAATGCTCAACTTGTAAAACCAATAATTTTCCTGAAATGTACTTTTCTCGTGGAAAGAAACTCCCCGAATAATAACCATAGTAATTAAAAATGTGAAGAATAATTTCATTTTGACTTAAAAAATTTAATAATTTTGTATTTAAAGAAACTTCACCAAAAAGATAAATATCTTTTACATTTTCAATTGGTAAGAATTTTTTACCTTCATTTGTTTCAAAAACAATTGTGTTTTGTTCTCTATATAAACTGCCTGATTTTAAAATATAATAACTCCTATCCATAGCAAAAGTAAAAATATGAGCATTTCCTACAATAAGGTTTATTTATAACTTCTGGTGGTTTTTTTAAAAATTTAATTTTTAGAATTTCATTTAAAGCATTTTTTATTTTTTCATCGTCTGTACTTTCTAAATGAACCTCAATTTTTCTTAAAAGCTTTGGATAATGAATAATACCATATTTTACATTTATTCCTCTATTTCTTAAAAACCAAATGTAATATTTAACTTGGTAAATGTGAGCAGTTTCAAGTGATTTTCCTTTTTTAACTTCATGAATAACAATACCATCTTCAAGAGTTATAAAATCAATTTTTATTGGCTCATAAAGATAACTTGTAATTTTCTCTTCTTTTCTATAAAATTGCTTTTCAATAATTTTACCAATTTCAATAAATTCGGATGTATGCTCAAAACTGATTTGCTTTGAGAATAACCATAACTTTCTTTTACAAATAATATAATAAGCAACTTCAATTCCTGTGATATAAATTTTATAAAAATCAAATAATGAAAGATTCATTTTCATTACCTTCAAGAACTAAACCTATTTCTTCATTATATTCTTTTTCTTTAATAATATAAATTCCTTCAAGCCAGGGAAGTAATTTTTCATCAACATCAATTTCATAAGTTAATTTTCTATTTAAATTCAAGTTTCTAAAATATGGAACGGAAATAATATACCTCATCAAAATATTCTTTTTAAATTCTGAAAATGAAATTTTATTTTCTTTAATTTTTTTAATTTCCTCCTCAAATTCTTTTAATTTTCCTTCTATGATAACATCAACATTATAAACCTCTCTGAAAATTTTTTGTGCCTCACTTTTCCTATTTGACATATAACCTGCGGAAAGAATTTCAAGTGTATTGTAAAATTCAGGAAGATATTTTCCATCTAATGGAATTGATTTATAAAAGTTATCAACGAGTTTGTATTTATCGTATTCACTGAGTCCTATTTCTAAATTATTGATATTGCTAACCCATTCATCATCTTCAATAATTTTTTGTAGAATATTTTGATTTTGCTGATTTTTCTTTCTTCTTCCTTTTTCCTTTTTGCTTCTACTTGCTTGATTCTCTCCTTGTAAAGATTGAATTAAACCGCTAAAATGCTGATTGAAAAAATCAGAAAGTTCAACTTCTGGAACATCATCAATTTCTCCTTGCGATTTTTTCCAAAGCCATGCTAATGATAATTTCAAAAGTTCTTTTTTATAGACATTACCCTTTCCAGATTCAAGACCATTTTTAAAAACCCAAATAAAAACATTAGGTTCATTTATAACTTTCTCATCAAAATATCTTCTTCTTAAAACTCTTCCCATTCTCTGAATTAAGGCATCAAGGGGACAAATTTCACTGAATAAAACATCTGCATCAATATCTAAACTTGCTTCAATAACCTGTGTTGCTACTAAAATTTTTCCTTCATTTTCAGGTTTTGGGTTTTTAAATTCTTTTTCAATAAGTTCAACTTCCTTTTTTCTTCTATCTTCAAGAGTAAAACGAGAATGAATTAAGAAAATTTTGTTTTTTAATGAATAATCTGCCTTCTCTTTTAATTTCTTATAAATTTCTTGTGCTTGTTTGACTGTATTTAAAATTACAAGAACATTTTTTCCTTTCTTGGCTTTATCTATTATCTCATCTATTTTTTTATCTTCATTTTCAATAACCTCTATCTTCAATTTATGCTTGCAGATTTTTTTAAAATTTTCTTTCTTTTCTTCATATACATTTATTTCTTCAAATTGACTTCCAATTCTATTTTCAATTTCCTTTTTTACAAAATATGGCATTGTTGCAGACATAAGTAAAAACTTTCCTCCCATTTTAACAACCCAATCAATAAAGCTAACTATAATAGCACATGCTTTTGGATCATAAGCTTGAACTTCATCAATAATAAGACGAGAGTAAGAAAATAGAGCAAAAATTTTTTCATATCCGGGCGGTCTTAAAGCATAAGGGAAGAACTGATCCCCTGTTGAAATTATCGCAGGAAAAGATAAGGCTTTTGAAAGCTCATAAAGTTTTGTTGTGTCCCCAACATCTCCTTCTTTTTCAAGCAAATAAACATCTGCATCTGAATGTAATAAACCTACTTTTTCATCTCCAAAAATGTTTTTTGCTCTTTCATATATTTGATTTACCGCTGAACGTAAAGGCAGAGTATAAATGAATTTTTCTGAATTAGACCAGAGAAAAGCAAATTCAGTTTTTCCATATCCCGTTGGAGCTATTAAAATAATGTTTTTATTTCTTATCTCTTCATTGTTTAATTTTTGAATTTGCCATATTTTATTTTCGTCCTGTTGATTAATTTTTCTTTTGAAATTTTCTTTTATTTTATCAAAACCTATTGAATCAATTTCAATGTTATCTAAATTCTCATTTTCTTCTTCACAAAATGAAGCAAAGTGGTCGCACCTTTGAAGAAATCCAGAAATTAAAATCCATTTTTTGTGTTCTTCAAAACTTTTTATAAGAATTTCTCTCAAAATCTCATAATCAAAATTATATGGTGGTATTGCTATGTGGTAAAAAGGTAGATTGTTTAGAATTTCTTTCAATTTTTTTTCATTTAACTTTATGCTATTAATTAATTTAGAAATATCGTCATCGTTTATATTTAAATTTTTAATTTCATTTTCCAAATTTTGCTGGAATTTATCTTTCCAATTACTTAAAACCTTTTTAGCAAAGTTTTTAAATTTATCATTTGTTCTTATAAACTCATCAAAACTTTCTCGCCAGTGGTGATAAGCAACTGCTGAAATTACAAATTTAACAAGCTTTTCATCGTTATTTAAAATACTTTTTACTTTAAATTCATCTATCCAAAAAACTGAAAATAGAGAATGTGGAATTTCATAAATAATATCAAAAGGCTCATAATTTTTATTTCTAACTTTTGATATTTGAAACTTTGGTATAACCTTGCCAAAATCATGATAAAATATTGCTATTTTTATAGCTTTTTTAATAGTGTCATCAGGAATTTTACATTTAATTTTATCAAAAGCACTAAGAACATCTTCTATATGTTTAGACAAGGTTATGGACTTGCTTTTTGCCCAAATTTGAGACATTTTTAACCTCCTAAGTTAGCAAAGAAAACAGGAATTTTTTCTTCTTCATCAAGATAAAATTTTAAGTCATAAATTTCTCCATCGTTGAGTTTGGCATCAATATATTCAAAACACCTTATTCCGTTTTTGAGCTTGTAAAATGTAGGGATTTTATAAAGCAGTCCAGAAGCTTTTTCAAACCAATCATTTCTTAATTGTAAATTATTACCTGTCCAAAGCTCTTTTGGAATCCAAAAGAATTTTTTAAAGCTTCCACCGATATCACTTATTTTAATTTCAACAAAATCTACCTTTTCCAAAACAATCCAATCTTCTGCCCTTCCAAGATGAAGTGGATAAATCCAATTTTTTGAATTTGAAAAAGCATCTTTTATATTCTCAAGAAAATTTTCATCCTCATGATAAAGATAAATCCAAAGATTAACATTATTTAAAATATCAATTAGGACAGGCATTTGACCTCCCGGATGCTCTAAAAGACCTGAAACATAACGATTTTCATGATAAACAAACCTTGAATTATGGCTTTCTTTTGATAAATTCCTAAACCATGTCCATTCAGTTGTTTTGCTTTCAAATGCTCCACAAATTGAGATTTTTATTTTTTTGAGTTTGTGGTAATTTTGATGAGATGGTTCTTCTTTACCTTCTAAATTTCTAATCCCAAGGATATTACACAAAAGTCCAATAAATGTTGAATATGGAGGAATTGGATAAGTATGCCTTCTTTGATAAGTAAAAGGAATTCTATAATGCGCTTGTGGTTGATATATTTTTACTTTTAAAATTTTTAAATTTTCCATTCCTTCATAACCTCCTTTATAATTTTTGATGGATAATCTTCAATAGAAAAAACTGCTCCAAGGTATATTTCAAAGCTTTGATGAGGAAACTTCTTTTCAAAATCCACTCTTGTGAATGAAAATTCTTTTTTTGAAAAGAAATCTAAATCTTCACTTATTCTATGCTTATGTTTTATCATTAGTGCAGTTCCACCACTTAGATAAAAATTTTTAAAATGCTTTTGTATTTCTCTTTCTTTCCATAGCTTTATCCAAAATTTTACTCCTCTTTTTATTTCAGGATATTTGAAAGCAACATAAAATGTTTCATTTGGAAATTTTTTATAGATAAACTTTATATCTTCAAAAGTGCCATATTGTAAAATTCTTAAAATGAACTTTTCAAGATAGGTTTTTCCATCGGGACAATCCCAAAAGAGAACTTTGAATTTCTTTGGAATTTTTATTTCTTCTAAATAAATAGGTTTTATTCGTTTCATTTCATTCAAACTTTCCAAAATTTTCAATGAAAAATTTTTTTATCTCGTTCCAGCTTACTTTTTTTATCATTTTAAGTTCTAATTCCTTATCAGCATCTTCAAAAAAAGTAAGAGCCTTATGTATAATAAGTGAATTTATTTTTCCGTATTTTTTAGAAAACATTTCAATCAATTGCTGAGGTTTTATTTTTATTTCGTTCATAATAAAATAAGCATCTACAAAATCCTTTTTACTTCCTCTTTGAATAATTGCCAGTACCTTCATACACAGTATATCCTCAAGCGAAGCAATTTTTATTATCTCAAATTTCAAAAGTGGTTTTAAAAGCTCATAAGGATAGTAAAAGAAAGAAAATTTTATTTCATCAATTTCAAGATGGACAGTGTCCTTTGAGAGAGAAAGAACATTGAAGTTTTCAAAAATTTTTTTGGTGAAAAAAACAAGGTCTATTGATTCTCTATGTTTGAGATAATAATAAACAGCTGTTCCACCTGCAAGATAAAATTCTCCTTCATATATGAAATTTTTTATTTTTTCAATAGCAGATCTATGCTCATTTTTCAATTCCATAGTAAGTTTTCCAAAAGTTTAAAGATTGCTTTGAAAGAAGTCTTTGAGCTTTTTCACTTTTTAGGAAATTTATAATTGATTCATCTTTAACAACACTTCTTAAAATTTTGAACTCTTCTTTATCTCCTAATTCAAGAACTCTTGCTATAACAAAATGTGAATTTAAATTTTCTATAACTGAATTCCATTCATAATCCCAAAAAAGATGTTTCAATTTTTCAAGATTGTTTTTCATTACAGGCAAGCCCTGCCTGTTTGATGAATTCATTCCAATCATTTACTATTTTTTCTTTTTTATTGAATTGGTTTTCGTCTATGTAAAATCTTTGCGAACCTCGGATAAAAACTTTCTCTACCCAATCATTTTCAAGTCCATCGCAAATACCTATAATTTCTAGTTTATTATTATCATTCAAGATAACATCTATGAAAGGATGGAATACAGGAGATGGGACCTTAACAATTCCTGCTATAATGAAAAGTGGAACTAATGTGTTTGCCTCACCAGAAGATTGAGCATAAAGACCATTTTTTATAGCATTTAAAATATCACATATTCGCTTTTTCTTTTCATTTCCATCAAGTTCAAAAATAACTCTGTGTTTGTTTCCAGCTTGCTCAATTTTTATAGTACCGTTTTTAACTTTATATTCATTTGCATTGCTTTTCTGAACATTT
>JAVVGK010000086.1:0-6809 GCA_032249175.1 Candidatus Hydrothermia bacterium
TTATATATAAGCTATCACTTGAATGAGCAAATCTTGGAAATTTTTCCCTATACTCATATTTCAAAATGATATAAAATCCAAGAATAATTATTAGCTTTGAAAAAATAAAACATCCTATGATAAATAAAAAATTACGAATTCTTGAAAACATATTTCAAAATTTGAAATTTTAAAGCTTGCCTTAAAATTTTCATTATGTCTAAAAGAATTTTAGTTACAAGTGCATTACCTTATGCTAATGGTCCTTTACACATTGGACACTTAGCGGGTGCTTATTTGCCTGCTGATATATGGACGAGATTTAAAAAACTTAAAAATGAAGATATTATTCATATATGTGGAACAGATGAGCATGGAGTAGCAATTACACTTTCAGCAAGAAAGGAAAATAAAACACCAAAAGAACTTGTTGATTTTTATCATGAGAATATAAAGAGAACATTTGAAAGAATTGGAATTAAATTTGATAATTTTTCAAGAACGACAAGAGAAATCCATTATAAACTATCTCAGGAATTTTTTTTAAAAATTTACAATAAAGGATTTATTGAAAAAAGAGAAGTTAAGCAATTTTATTGTGAAAACGATAAAATGTTTTTGCCTGATAGATATATATTTGGAATATGTCCCTATTGTGGTTATGAAAAAGCAAGAGGAGACCAATGCGAAAAATGTGGTAGATGGCTTGAGCCAACTGATTTAAAAGAGCCTAAATGCTCAATTTGTTTAAAAGAGCCAACTTTAAAAGATAGTTTTCAGTATTTCTTTAAATTAAATGAATTTGAAAAACCATTAAGGGATTATATTGAAAGTAAAAAAAATAAATGGAAAGATAATGTTTTAAACTTCGTTAATAATTGGATTAAAGAAGGTTTAAAACCAAGAGCTATAACAAGAGATTTGGAATGGGGAGTTCCTGTTCCTCTTGAAGAAGCTAAAAATAAGGTTTTATATGTTTGGTTTGATGCTCCAATAGGTTATATTTCTTCTACTATTGAATGGAATAGAGAAAAGTGGGAATTATATTGGAAAGATAAGGAAACAAGAATTGTTCATTTTATAGGAAAAGATAATATTGTATTTCATGCAATTGTTTGGCCTGCTATGTTAATGGCAGAAGGCTCATATAATTTACCTGATGATATTCCTGCAAATGAATTTTTGAATTTAATGGGAGATAAAATATCAACGAGTAGAAATTGGGCATTGTGGGTTGATGAATTACTTGATAGATTTGAGCCTGATTACATAAGATTTTTTATTGCTTATATAATGCCTGAAAATAAAGATAGTGATTTTAATCTATATGAATTTAAAGATAGGGTAAATAATGAGCTTATAAATAAGTTTGGAAATTTAATTAGCAGAGTTATTGGATTTATAAATAGATTTCTTGATGGCTATATTCCAAATGTTTATCTAACTGATGAAGAAATAAAGGAATTTGAAAACTTCAAAAAATACATAATTGAAATTGAAAATTATCTTGAAAACTTTGAGTTTAGAAAGGCACTATTTACAATTATTTCAGCAGTTGATTTTATAAATGCTTATATTGATAAAATAAAACCCTGGAACTTAATAAAGTACGATGAAAATTCAACAAAAAGAAAAATATATTTAATTATTCAATTTATAAAATCAATAACAATAGCATTTGAGCCATTTATTCCATTCTCTTCTAAAAAAATTTTAAATTCCATAGGAATTGAAAATTACAATTGGGAAACTTCTAAAATCATTTTAGATTCAATAAAAAATCATAAAATTTCGGATATAGGAAACATTTACAGGAAAATTGAAAATAGTGAAATTGAAGAAATTTTAAGTATTTTAAATAATAGAGTTGTTAAAAATTATATAACTTATGAGGAATTTTCAAAAATTGATTTAAGAGTTGGAAAAGTTATTTCTGCTGAAAGAATTGAAAAATCAAAAAAATTATTAAAAATTATTGTTTCACTTGGAAATGAAAAACGACAAATTGTTGCAGGAATTGGAAATGAATATAATCCCGAAGACTTAATAAATAAAAATGTAATTATTGTTTCAAATTTAGAACCAAAAAAAATTATGGGAATTGAAAGTCAAGGAATGTTATTAGCAGCAGGTGAAAAACCTGTTATATTAACAACAGAAAAAGATGTTGAAGAAGGAAGTAAGGTAAAATGAAGTATTTGCTATTAAGCCCAAGAAACTATCCAGTTGAAAATTATTTAAATTTTTTAAACGATTTAGTAGAGCTTAAATTTATTCATGAAAAGATAAATCCTAAAAACTATAAAGGATTAATTTTAATTGGAGGGGAAGATGTTAATCCAAAGTTTTATAATGAAGAAAATTTATTTAAGGAACTAAATGAAATAAATAATGAGAGAGATTTATTTGAATTTGAAATGATAAACGAGTTTTACAATCTTGAAAAATTAATTTTTGGAATTTGTAGAGGAATTCAAATTATAAATGTGTTTTTTGGTGGTTCATTATATCAAGATTTACCATCTCAACTTGGGACATATATTCATAAATTTTATGAAAACAAAACACCCACAGAATTGGAAGTTTTTAATAAAGATACTTATCATAAAGTAAAAATTATATCAGAAAATCCGATATTTGAAACTTCTGAATTTATTGTAAATAGCAGACATCATCAAGCAATAAAAGAGCTTTCAAAAAATTTTTATATATTTGCCCTTTCAGAAGATAATGTAATTGAAGGCATTTTTCATAAAAAACTTCCTATTTTTGGCGTTCAATGGCATCCTGAAAGAATAAATGAAAAATATAATTTCTCTTCTAAAAAAATTTTAGAATTTCTAAAAAATGCTAAATTTTGAAGCAATAGAAACATTTTTAAATAGCAGAAACGAATATATTTTTAAATTTTCAAAAATTTTAAATATGTATAGGGAAAGATTTAAAATTAGTTTAGATAGACAAACATTAGTAAAATGGGAAGATAAGAATTTCTTAATGAAAATAAGAAGAAATTATGAGTTTTTAAAAATTAACTTTTATAATTTAGTAAAAATTTTTTATGAAAAAACAAATTTGGATATTTTTGAATTTAAAGTTTTACCTTTTGTAGGACTTGGTTCTTGTAATGAATGGACTGAAATTTACAATAACGAAATTTATAATTTTTTACCACTTGAAAACATAAATTCTATAAAATCTCTTATTGCTATTATCTATAAGAATTATGCTATTAGTTATATTTTAAGTTCAAACAAAAACTTGCTAAATATAAGTTTTTATAATAATTTAAGAAATTTGATTTTGTATGGTTTTGGCAATTTTATTGTTAATATATGCTTAAATGAAAATCCAATAATTTCAATTTGGTTAAGTCAAAGGTCAATTTACAAAATTTGGCTTCTGGATTTAAAAAAACATTTAAAATATTATTCGTTTAGATTTTTAATTGAATTAAATGATGAATCATTTGGTCAATTTTCAGATTGGTTTTTAATTTCAAGGAGAGGACAATATATTGGTTATGAATTCTTTCAATTTTTGAAAAATGAATTTAAAAAAAACATCAATTTGAATTTTGAAGTATATAGATTTAAATTTCTTGAATTTTATGAAAGCATTAATTAAAGAAGAAATTAAGAAAAAAATTCTTGGAATTGGTTTTGATTTAGTAGGATTTACAGATATTGAAGTCCCTGAATATGCTAAAAAAAATTTTATTTATTGGATTGAAAATAATTATTATGGGGATATGAATTATATGAAAGAAACAATAGATAAGCGTTTAGATATTAAAAAAGTTTGGAAGGATGCTAAAAGTGTTATTGTAGTAGGAAAAAATTATTATAAAAATGTCCATTATAAAAATTACAAAATTTCAATTTATGCCCTATCAAAAGATTATCACAAAGTAATCAAGAAAAAACTACTAAAAATTTTTAAAGAACTTTCAAAAGAATTTAAATTTAATTTTAAAATATATGTTGATACAGGACCAATTTTAGAAAAGGTTTTCGCTCAAAAAGCAGGACTTGGTTGGCAAGGAAAGAATTCAATTTTAATAAATCCAAAACTTGGCTCTTATATATTCTTAGGTGTTATTTTATTAGATATTGATTTAGAGCCTGATAAACCATTTATTTATGATTTTTGTGGAAAGTGTAATAGATGTATAAATGCTTGCCCTACAAATGCTATTTTAAATAATAGAATAATTGATGCGAATAAGTGTATTTCATATTGGACAATTGAATATAAAGGTGATGAAATAAAAATAAAATTTAAGGATTGGATTTTTGGTTGTGATATTTGTCAAATTGTTTGTCCTTGGAATAATAAGGCAGTTGAAACAGATTGGAAAGAGTTTAAATTGTTAGATGTTTTAAATTATTCATTAGAAGAATTATTAAATTTAAATGAAAATGAATATAATGAATTATTCAAAGGAATGCCAATAAAAAGAGCAAACTATAAAAGATTTAAAAGGAATATAAAGCATGTGCTTAATCCTCAAGACTAATTCTCAAAATTAAACCATATGTACTATTTTCCCATAAACTTTCAAAAAATAAATTGGAATTATATTGAAAATCAAGATACAATCCACCAAATAGCTCAAAACTTATACCAATTTTTAAATTAAAAATATCTTCAATAGGATTACTAAACTGATTTTCAATATATAAAACATCCAAATAAGGTTTAATGAGAATATCTTTCCTTGGATAAAATTCATAAAATGCTTTTAAATTTGAAATCCATTCAATTGGAGAGCCAAAGTTTCTAAAAATAGAAAAATTGAAGAATTTAAATTTTAAATTAGCATTTAGTGTTTGAACCTTTGAAAATGAAAATTTGAATGTGTCAAATGGCGTTAAATTTTTGTGATATGTATAAGAAAATGAAAGAAATTTATAAGAAAATTCAATAAAATGCTTTTGAGAATTATAAATCGTATCGTTGAATTCAGAAGGAAAATATCTTGAGCCAATTTTCATAATGTTTAAATCTAAATTCAATTCATAATTTGACTTATAAAAATCCTTTTTAAAATTGTAATAAATTCCACCACTTAATTTTAGTAAATTTTTACTAAATCCCAAATTGAAATAACCTTCCTTTTGAAAATCAGAATAAATAAACTTTGAATAAAAAATTTGAAAATAATATAAACTTGTATCATTAAAAACTTGATAATTAATTTTTAAGAAATTTGAAATCCCAAAATATAAGAATTGTAAATGCTCACTTAATTTAAATGTTTCAAAATAACTTAAATTCAGTTTTTTATAATCAAAACTTAAACTTGCTTGTTTAAAGTTATCGTTGTAATCGTAATTTGAAGATATGAGAAAATTTTTTATGAATCTTGAAAAGCCCACTCCATATTGGGAATAATTACTTTTTGGATATTGGATTGAATAAATTGTTGAAATTGGAAGACTATCAGCTTTTATTGTTTCTTTTCTTAAAATAAGTCCATAATCTGAGCTTTTGATAATTTCAATATCTTTAATAATAGGTCTTTGAAATATGTAATTTAAATTTTTTGAAATAAAGGGATTTAATCCCCATAAACTAAATGGGATATAAATCAAGGTATCCATAGTTTCCAATAATTACAACATCACCCTTTTTAAAATTTACTTTGTGCTTAAAAATTGGACCATCATAAACAAATGTATGAAATTCACCATTCTCTCCACAAATATCAACATTCTTAGGAAGCTCTTTTATAAAATTTTTATCAATTTCCCTTGATAAGAATGAAATATCTAAAACTTTTAAATCAACACAAACAATAATTGCTTTAAATCCAAGTTCAATAAATTCATTTATTAAATTTTCGGTTTTTTCTTTCCATAATGGAAAATAACAATTCATCCCAATTTTACTTAAATTTTTCTCTCTATAATTTCTTATATCTTCTAAAAATATATCTCCAAATCCAACATATTCAATGCCTAAATTTTTATAAAATAGCATATTCTCTTTCATTAATTTTTCATAAGTTTCATTAACACAATCCTTTGGAATGTAAATTAGATGTAAAGGAATAGAGAGAGCATTTGCTTGTTCCATAATTAACTCTTCTCTAATTCCATGAATAGAAACTCTATTATAACCTTCTGTTATTGTTGTTATAAGTGAGACAATTTTAAATTTTTGTTTTTTTAATCTATAAATACTAAGACAACTATCCTTTCCCCCACTAAAAGAAAAAACTATGGGTAAAGATTTTTCCATTTCCATTCCCCATTTTCCAAGTAATATAAAGTTCTTTGATGTAATCTATATTCTCCTTCTTTCCATATCTCAATTTCTTTTGGAATTAAAATGTATCCACCCCAATGTTTTGGTTTTTCAACTTCTTTATTTTCAAAAATTTTTTTATATTCTTCAAATAATTTTAATAGTTCTTCATAACTTTCAAGTTCCTCTGACTGCCTTGAAATATAAGCAGATATTTGGGCTAATTTTGGTCTTGTTTTAAAGTATTTTACCGAATCTTCCTCACTTATCTTTTCTACTTTACCCCTTATTCTAATTTGAATTCCAAGTTCCTCCCAATATAAAACAAGACAAGCTTTTGGATTTAATTCTAAATCCCTACCTTTTTTTGAATTATAATTCGTATAAAAAACAAAACCATTATCCCTTACTTCTTTTATTAAGATGAATCTTCCATCAGGTTCATCATTTCTGCTTGTACAAAGAACAGCAGCATTAGGATATTTTAAATTTAATCTATAAGCTGAATTTAAGTAATTTTTTACAATTTCAATTGGATTTATCATAGAACTTGAAATTTTAATGGACTAAAAAGCTTC
>JAVVGK010000087.1:0-6801 GCA_032249175.1 Candidatus Hydrothermia bacterium
GCGTTGTCTAGTAATTCTAAAATATAGATTATTTCTTATTTTTCCCACCCACCCTATATTTAAGCCTTCGGCTTATAAATACCCATTTTTCGGCAGGGGGCTTTTGCCCCCCTAATAAAACCCCCCATTAAATCAATAGTTTTAGAAAATTTTTTATAACTTATTGATTATCAACCACTTAACATTATTTATTGTACAAAGTATAAATAATATAAATAACTTGCCTTTTCCAATAATTCTGAAATATAGATTATCTCTTATTTTCCCATCCACCCTGATAATAAGACTTCGCCTCATAAATACCCCATCTTTTGCTTTGGAGAGTGAAGTTTTAAGCAGAAGGCTTATTTTTGGGCAGGTGGGCAAAATATAATAAATAAATCTAAACAGGTAAGACTTTAAAATTTTAAATTGCTATTTATAGCACCATTTACTTATATTTATTCAATTTTTATAAAAGATTTTAAAATTTTTGTAGGTAGTGAAGTTGGAATTCTTGTTTTAGATTTAAATAGCTATAAAATCCAAAATCAATATATCACCAATTCAAAAGTAGATTTTATTGCTTATAATGGTAATTGGATATATTACTTTTCCGAAAATAGTATTTATAAAATTGCTTTAAATTGGCAATTTGGACAAAGTCCTTTTTTAATTAAGCAAAATGTTCAAAAGCCAAAAAAGTTTGGAATTTCAGAAGATTATAAAATTATTTTAGATTATGGAAATTATAAAAAAATTTTCAATGATGCTGGATTTGAAGAAAATAATTTTTCAGGAGAAGTTTATTGGTCATCTTTTGATACCTTGAATTTTCCACATAAAACCCTTTGGAATTTTAAAAAAGGTTATATAAATGTTAATTTTTCTTATGAGTATGGAGATTATAATTTCATAGGAACGGAAGGATTAGGTTTAAGAATTTATTATAGAAATTCTTTGAATATGAAGGATTCTATTACTATTGGAACATTTAATAAAATTTATAAATCCGTTTATATTAAGGACAATAAAATTTATGTTCTTGGCGATAAAGGTGTTGATATTATTGATGAAAATTTAAATAGCTCTGATTTTATAAAAATTGATGTTTGCTCAAATGAAGCTGAAATTATTGAAAATTATGTTTTTTGTAAGAATAATATATATCGCATTGATGAAGGTCAATTATTTGCTGTTATGAAAGCAATTAATTTTAATAAGGTTAAAAAACTAAAAGATAATTTTTACATTTTGACAAATGAAGGTGTTTTTAAATTTGATGGACAAAATTTAGAGAAAATTTATAGTGATTTAGTATATGATGTTTATTTAAAAAATGATAGTTTAGTGTTTTTAAAAAAATATGACAAGTTTGTTAAAGTTATTGATAGTTTGAATTATCTTTGCTCACGATATGGTATTGAAAACTTGAATAATAATGAAGTTTATAATGTTAATTTAGGAAATGTCAATGATTGCGTATTTTACAATAATGAAATTTTTGTTGCGAGTAATAATGGGCTTTTTAGAGTTTCATTAGAAAAAAAAGAATTTTATCCTTATCCGAATATAAGAAATGTAAAGAAAATTTTGATTTTTAAAAATCACTTAATTGCCCTAACTGAAAGGATAATTTATTTAATAAAAATTTAAAACTGCTTTAAAATTTTAACTATGATAACTCATCCCTTAATTCAAAAAAAGCTCATAAGAAAAGTCAAAAAATTAAATTCCGATTTATTAACATCAAAAGAAAACTATATAAAACTGCTTGCTGATTATGAAAATTATAAAAAAGATGTTCAAAGAAGAATAAATGAAGCAAAAGAAAACGAAAGAGAGAAACTATTTAAAGAAATTATAATTATTGTTGATAATTTTGAAAGAGCATTAGAATATATGAATAAATTTTCAGGTGGTGAGGAAATTAAAAAAGGTGTTGAAATGATTTATAAGCAGTTAATGAAATTTTTAAATGATAATGGTGTTGAGCAAATTTCATTTAAAGGTAAATTATTTGATCCAAAATTATGTGAAGCTTTGTTAATAAAGGAAGGAGAAGTTGATAATGTTGTTATAGAAGAGTTTGAAAAGGCATATTTATATAAAGGAAAGTTATTAAAACCTGCTAAGGTTGTGGTTTCTAAAAAAATTACATCCTAAAAACGGGCCAAGATTTCTCTGAATAATCCTCAATTGGTTTATTTAAGCATACTGACAATAGAAAACCTAAAATTTCCCTTGTGTCTCTTGGGTCAATTATTCCATCATCCCACAATCTTGAAGTTGAATAATAAGCGGAACTTTCATAATTATATTTTTCATAAATTTCATTTCTTATTTTTTCAATTTCTTCATTTGGAACATCTAAACCCATCCTCTTATATTTATTTTCCGTTATAATTTTCATTACAAGAAATGCTTGCTCTGCTCCCATAACTGAAATTCTACTAAATGGATACATTAAAAGAAATCTTGGATTATATGCTCTTCCTGACATAGCATAATTTCCTGCTCCATGTGATGAGCCTACAATTATTGTAATTTTTGGAACTTGGGTTGTACTTACCGCTTGAACCATTTTTGCTCCATGTTTTGTAATTCCTTGCTCTTCATAAAATTTCCCTACCATAAAACCCGTTATGTTTTGTAAAAATATAATTGGAATTTTTCTTTGTGAGCATAACATTATAAAATGTGCTCCTTTTAAAGCACTTTCAGAAAATAAAACACCATTATTCCCAATTATTCCAACAGGAATGCCTTTAATATGAGCAAATCCACAAACTAATGTTTGACCATAATTTTTCTTAAATTCATCAAATCTACTTCCATCAACAATTCTTGCTATAATTTCTCTAATATCAAAAGGCTTATAAATATCTTTTGGAATAATTCCAAGAATTTCATCAATGTCATATATTGGCTCTTCACTTTCAACTATATCTATAAAATCAAGCTTTTTAACTTTATTTAAATTCCTAACAATACTCCTTAAAATTTCAATAGCATGCTCATCGTTTTCTGCCAAATGGTCAGTTACACCTGAAACATAAGAATGTAAATAACCTCCTCCTAATTCCTCTTCACTAACTTCTTCACCTGTTGCTGCTTTTACTAAGGGAGGACCTCCAAGATAAATTGTTCCTTGATTTTTAACAATAACATTCTCATCACTCATAGCAGGAACATAAGCACCACCAGCTGTGCACATACCCATAACACAAGCAATTTGTGGAATACCTTTACTTGACATAAGCGCTTGATTGTAAAAAATTCTTCCAAAATGCTCCTTATCAGGGAAAACTTCTGCTTGCTTTGGCAAAAATACACCCCCCGAATCTACAAGGTATATTATAGGTAAATTATTTTCAAGAGCTATTTCCTGTGCCCTTAAATGTTTTTTAATTGTTTCAGGAAAATATGTTCCTCCTTTAACTGTGCTATCATTAGCAACAATAACAACTTCCTTTCCTTCTACAATTCCAATACCTGTAATAATGCCTGCTTGTGGAACTTCATTATTATACATATTATAAGCAGCAAGAGGTGATAATTCAAAAAATGGTGTATTTGGATCTATAAGTTTTAAAATCCTCTCCCTTGCTAATAACTTTCCTCTTTCTCGTTGTAATTTTACTGCTTTTTCATCCCTTTTATTCCTAACTTCTTCAAGAATTCTCTTATATTCTTCAACAATAGACTTATTATAATTATAATTTTCTTTAAACTCTTGGCTATTTGGATTTACTTGGCTTTTAAGAAGCATAAGGAAATTTTAAAGGATGATATTTAGCCTTAAATGCCTTGTCCAATAATTCCCTTTCTACTCCTTCTTATAGGTACCCTCCACCTTTATTCCAACCTTTAAACTTATAAATACGTTTGTCGCTCTCCGTTTTAGGGTTATCCCTCAAAGTAAAGAAGACTATCAAGAACTATCTAAACTAATGCGTTTATATAATTCTGCTTTTAGATATGCTTACAATAGATTTTTGGATAATTATAGCAAGAATGAAGTTTATCATTTAGTAAGGCAAGTATTTAAGGATTTACCTTCTTGGTATGTTAATAGTGCTATTGAGGGAGCAGTAGAGAAATTAAAGAGTATTAAATCACAAGGAATAAATCCTAGAAAAGTAGTATTTGGTGGTAAAAAGAATTTTGAGAAATTGTGTAAGCATCATTTAGTTGAAAGAGAATGGCATGAGAGAAGAAAAGGTAGATTGGTAAGTATTGGTAATCCAAATATGAAATTTGTATTAGAAAATGATGGAATTTATTTACAAATAACTTCTACTAGAAAAAGAAAACCTATAAAAGTTAGAGTAAAGAGAAAAGTAAAAAGTGAAAAAGACAAATGGATAACATTTATAAGCATGCTGTTAGAAGGAAAAAAATTTCCTTATACGGTTGAGTTAAAGAAAATAAATGGTAAAATATATGGTTTTGTATCATTTCAAATACCAACACCAGAAGTTAAAATTACAAGAGAAAATGGAGTTATAGGAATAGACATAAATGCCAAACCATTTCACTTGGCAATAGCGGAAATAAACAAAGATGGGAATTTAATTAGTTATAAAAGAATAAAACTTGGATACTTAAACAACTTCTCAAAAAATAGAAAGGAATATGAAGAATGGCTAATAGCACATAAAATAATAAATTTAGCAAAAGAGAAAAACAAGGCAATAGTAATAGAAAATATAGAAAATTTACCAAAAGGAAAAAGAGGAGATGGAAAAAAGAAATTAAGAAAAGTTTTAGGAAGATTTTCATATGAAAGGATTTTAAACAAGATAGAAAGATTATGTAAATTGAATGGAATAGAAATTATAAAAGTCAATCCAGCTTGGACATCTGTCCAAGGTAAGTTAAAATACTCACCACAACTAAACATAGATAAAGACATAGCGGGTGCTTATGTAATTGGAAGAAGAGGGTTAAGGCTATTAAAAGACAAGAGATTTTTAAATTATTTGGAATTAAGCTTAAAACAAAGACAGAAAGAATTAGAAAAGAAATTAAAGAAAGAAACTAACAAATACAAGCAAAACCCAATAAAGATAGAAATAAACAAAATAAAAAGAGATTTAAAATTGATAAAAAGCCTTCAAAGTGAGCCAGAGGGATTACTGGGAGCCTATGGAAGGAATCTCAGTAATCAAAAAAACCTCTGGCAAGCTTTGGAGGTAGCCCTAACAACACTTCTCCCTGAGAAGCGATGCTTCTCTCCCTTAAAACCGATATTAGTTGAAGGGAAGTGGGAGAGGGTTGTTGGTAGGCTAGGTCCTTTTTGCCTTGGGGGACCGAAGTAATTACTGGACAAGGCAAGCCTTAAAATTTCTACTCTAATGATAAGGGGATATTTATTATCTGATTATGTTATTGATGAGATAAAAAATAGACAAAAAGGGATTTTTGAAAAATTTAAAATTTTTAGTGAAATTTTAGAGGATATTAAAGAAAATGATTATAATGAGGCAGATTTAAGAGAAAAAATTATTAAAATTCTTAAAATTCTTGGATGGAGTAAATTTAGAAGGGAATTTAGTATAAGCAATTTAATGAGAATTGATATTGTTGCCAATAATAAAATTATCGTTGAATGTAAAAGGAAGGGAACTGAATTTGATAAAAAAGAATTGAACAATAAAAGTCCTGCTAAGCAAATTAGAAATTATCTTTTTGATGAAAAAGTTAAAAAATTTGCTAATTTTGGAATTTTAACAGATGGCATAAAATTTAGAATTTACTATGCTAATAAGCTTTCCGATTATATAGAATTTGACTTTGAAGAAATAAGTGAGGATGATTTTAAAGTTTTTTACTACTTGCTAAATGAAAAGGAATTTCCCGATAATTTCCTTAATGCACTAAATGAGAATTATTACTATCAAACAAGAGTTTCAGATGAGTTATTGAAAAATGTTTTTGAAAGTGTTATTCCTATTTTAGGAAAGGAATTTAATAAAAAGGAGAAAGATTTAAAAGTACTTAAAAGACATATCCTAATTTTCCTTTTTAGACTTCTTTTTATATTTTACGCAGAAGATAGAAATTTAATTGATTTAAAAGCTTATTCACTAAAAGACATTAGAAAAAATATAAAAAATTTCAAATCAAGTAAGACTTATGAGATTTTTAATAGAATTAAAGCAATTTTTAAGCTTATAAATGAAGGCGATAAGGAAATTAACCTTCCAAGATATAATGGGGGATTGTTTAAAGATAATGATTTTTATAATGATTTGGAAATTAGTGATAAGGTAATGAGTGAAATTATTTATAAGCTTTCGTATTTTCAAGAAAAATTTATAAACTATAAGGATATTTCAGTTAGGCATTTAGGCTCAATTTATGAAACAATTTTGGAATTTGATTTAAAAAAAGAAAAAGATTCATTTTATTTAGAAAAAGGTAAGGAAAGAAAAATTAGTGGTGTCTATTATACACCTGATTTTGTTGTTAATTTTATTATTGAAAGGACTATTGGAAGGAAAATTGAAGAGATTTTAAATGATTTTGAGAAAAATGTTAGTGGAATTGAAAAAATGAATAAGTCTGAATTGTTAAAGAAATTTAAGATGTTGAATTTAGAAGTTAAGAAAAAAACAGCTGATGGTTATAGGGATAAAACGGAAAAGGAAATGAAAGAAGAGCTTAAAAATTATTATGACCCAATTGAGAGAATTCTTAATTTAAAAATTCTTGATTTGGCAAGTGGCTCTGGACATTTTCTTGTTTCTGCTGTTGAGTATTTATCTAATAAAATTGAGGAGGTTGAATATATTTTAGAAAAAAAATATAACTATA
>JAVVGK010000088.1:0-6769 GCA_032249175.1 Candidatus Hydrothermia bacterium
TAAGTGAGGAATATAAAGTTTTAAGAGATAATGTAAGAAAATTCGTGAATGATGAAGTTATACCAATTATTGGAAATTATTGGGAAAAGGGTGAATTTCCAAAACATTTAATTAAAAAAATTGCGGAACTTGGTCTTGTTGGTAGCTATATGCCAGTTGAATATGGTGGAGGGGGTTTTGACAAATTAGCTTATGGAATAATTACAAGAGAACTTGAAAGAGGAGATTCAGGTATTAGGAGTTTTGTTAGTGTTCAAACATCACTTGTAATGTACCCAATTTTAAAGTTTGGTAGTGAAGCACAAAAAAGAAAATATCTTCCAAAATTAGCAAATTGTGAAATAATTGGTTGTTTTGGATTAACTGAGCCTGACGCTGGAAGTGACCCATCTTCTATGAAAACAAGAGCTTACAAAAAAGGCTCAAGTTGGATAATAAGAGGAACAAAGATGTGGATTACAAATGCTAACTTATCAGATATTGCTATAATTTGGGCAAAAGATGATGAAGGCACTATTAGAGGTTTTATTGTTGAAAGGGAAATGGGTTATGAGACAAGAGAAATGAAGGGAAAAATTTCTTTAAGAGCATCCGATACAGGAGAAATTATTCTTAATGATGTTGAAGTTCCTGATGAAAATAGATTGCCATTCACAGAAGGTTTGAAATCCGCGTTAATGTGTTTAAATCAAGCAAGATTTGGAATTGCTTGGGGGGCTGTTGGAATAGCACAATTCTGCCTTGAAAAAGCAATAAGTTATTCAAAAGAAAGAATAATGTTTTCAAATCCAATAGCAAGTTATCAAATTACACAAATGAAATTAGCAGATTTATTAACATTAACTCAAAATGCTAACCTTGTAGCATATAGAATAGCAAAACTTGATATGGAAAATAAATTAAGTCATTATCATGTTTCTTATGCTAAAAGATATAATGTTAGAGCTGCGAAAATAGCTTGTGAATTGGCAAGGGGAATTTTTGGTGCTAATGGAATAATGCTTGATTATCACATAATGAGACATATGGCAAACCTTGAGGCAGTTGAAACTTATGAAGGAACTTATGAAATACATACTTTAATTCTTGGAGAGTACTTAACAGGTATTTCAGCTTTTAGGAAGTAGTTGAGTGTTTGCTTTTCATAATTTTAGTAATTTTAGATCTTTTAACCCTTTATCTCCTATTCTTTCTATCCTATCTTATTAAAGTTTTTTTCAAAATTGGTGTTCAATTTTCATTTGATTTTTATATAAATAATCTTTATTGGCTTCCAATTTTTGTAGTAATTTTATTATACTTTCAAGGTATTTATACAAATAGATTTTCATTTTTTGAGGAAAGTTATAGAATTTTTAGGGTTTTGACAATTGGATTATTATCAATTTTAGCATTTGCTCTAATATATAATGTTTATGCAATTTCAAGATATATGATTTTAGTATTTTGGATTTTTGGTAGCTTATTTTTAACTTTACAAAAATATATATTCAAAAGGCTGATTTTTAAAAAGGGTTATTTTTTAAGAAAAGTTTATATTATAAATAGTCATCAAAATTACGATTTTGTAAAAAGAATCATTAGTGATAATATTTATCTTGGGTATAAAATTGTTAATGATGAAAATTTGGCTGATGATGTAATTTTATTAAATCCTTCTATGGATTTGAAAGAAATTTCAAAGTTATTTAAAAAATATAAAAATGTAAAATTTGCTTTCGCAGAAAGTGGAATACCACTCTTAAATGTTCAAATTGAAAACATTTTTACACAACCTTTATCCTTTGTATCAGTTAGAAATAATCTCTTGTCAAAAAATATGTTAATAACGAAAAGAATTTTTGATATTGTTTTTTCTATATTTTTAATTTTCTTATTTTCACCAATTATTGTTATTACAGCAATTTTAATAAAATTAACAAGTAAAGGTTCTATATTTTATGTTCAAAAAAGACCTGGTAGATTTGGCAAAATAATTAAAATTTATAAGTTTAGGACAATGTATTTAGATGCGGAAAAGAAATTAGAGGAAATTTTGAAAAACGACGAGAAATTAAGAGAAGAGTTTATGAAATATAGAAAACTAAAAAATGACCCAAGAATAACACCACTTGGAAAAATTTTAAGGAGATTTTCAATTGATGAAATTCCGCAATTATTTAATGTTCTTAAAGGAGATATGTCAATTGTAGGTCCAAGACCTTATCAGATTGATGAAATTGAGCATATGGGTGAATATAAGGATATTGTCCTGTCAGTTAGACCTGGATTGACAGGTTTATGGCAAATATCAGGAAGAAGTGATTTGAGTTTTCAAGCAAAACTAAAAATTGAAACATGGTACGTTTTAAATTGGAATTTATGGCTTGATTTATTTATAATTATTAGAACAATTCCTGCTGTTATTTCAGGAAAAGGTGCTTATTAATTCATTACAATCACTATAAATGACATAATAAGATGGAATTTTTATAAGTTTTTTATATGTTTCAAATTGAATGCTTAGGGCTTTTGTATTAAACAGATTTTCAAATATAAGTTTTTTCTTTTCTTCTTCATTTAAATGAACCTTAACAAACTTTGCTCCATATCTAAAATTTATAAAATAAATTTCTGAAATTTTTGAAAATTCACAATAATTTTTAATTTCAAGAACTTTAAATGGAGGAGATAAATAGCAAATATCATCTCTTATAAAAATTAAATCTTCTGAAATGTAATGATAACCTAAATTTAAAGCATTTTTTAAAATTGTTGTTTTTCCACTTCCTGGCGGACCAATAAACAAAACAGCCCCTTTATTATTAATGTAAATTGAAGAAGCATGAAGAAGTAAATGCTCCTTATAATCAAGAGCATAAAAGCTTCTTAAAGCATATATTAAAACTTGATAAGGATTATCATCTTTATTTACATACACAATTTTTCTAATTTCATCAAATTTTGATGCCCCTGTATATCTCTTAACATAAACAATCTCATCAAAGCTATTATTGTCAATTTTATAAAGCTTTAAAAAACTATTTTCAAAATCAAATAAAGAGCAAATTTTTATTTTTCTTGAAAATAAATTAATTATCATTTTGAACTAAAAGCTCATAACCACCAATTAAAGAAGCATATTCACCAAGTTCAGATTTCTTAATAATGACATTACTTCTTAAATTCAAAAATTTACTAAAAATATCAAATGCTTTTGAAACACCACCTCCTAAAATAATCACATCAGGCTCAAATATCATAACTAAATTGTTTATTAAAATTGAAAGTTTATTTGAAAACCACTTCCAAAACTCAATTGCTAAATTATCATTATTTTTGGCAAGCTCATAAATTTCAAGAGCTTTTAGTTTTCTTTTAAAAAATTTTTCAAAATAATTCGGAAAATAAGCCTCCCCAATGTAAGCTTCAATACATCCCATATTTCCACAATTACAAAGCGGTCCATTTTCATCTATAATAATATGACCAATTTCT
Organism: Candidatus Hydrothermia bacterium; assembly: GCA_032249175.1. Taxonomy (GTDB): domain Bacteria; phylum Hydrothermota; class Hydrothermia; order LBFQ01; family DSFT01; genus DSFT01. The sequence continues at coordinate 3,478 of JAVVGK010000088.1, forward strand.
CCTGCTCCTCCTCTCCCTCTGTATAATTTTCCATCTATAATAATTCCTCCTCCTACCCCTGTTCCAAGAGTAATTCCAATAACATTTTTGTAGTTTCTAATTATCGTCCATTCTCCAAGCGTAAATAAATTAGCATCATTATCTATAACTATTTTTTTGTCAGTTTTTAAGTTTAATGTTTTTTCTTGATATGTTTTAACATTAGGAGCAAAAACAATTTTATTATCTTTAACAATTCCAGCAAATCCAATAGCAATTGCAGAAAATTGAAACCTTTTTATAATCGCATTTAATTGCTCTTCAAGATTATCCTTATTCGTTTTTTCAATGTAAAACTCCTTAACTTCGTAATTTTCAACAATTCCATATTTTATATAACTTCCTCCAATATCAAAACATAATGCTCTCATTTCGGTATATTTTAAATTTTAAAGTAGTAGTGCTAAGCTTTAAAATTTATAGCTTGCGCCCATAGCTCAACTGGATAGAGCGGCGGACTACGAATCCGCAGGTTGGGGGTTCAAGTCCCTCTGGGCGCGTTTAATATATCCTCTTTTCTTATAGGATAAGTTCCAATATGTCTAATAACAATACTTGCACAAAAATTAGCAAATTTTAAAATTTTTTCAATTTCTAAGGAGCATAAAATACCAAATCCTAAAACTGCTACCACTGTATCACCTGCTCCTGAAACATCATATACCTCGCTTTCATAAGTTGGCACATGTAATACTCTATATCTATCAATATAACTTAAACCTTTTTCTGAACGAGTGATTACTATGCTCTCAAAATTAAATTTTTCAATTGCTAATTTTCCCATTTTCTCTAAAATATAATCTTCATTTTCAATAGTCTCATTTAACCCTTCTGATAATTCTTTAACATTTGGCGTTATTATATTAGCATTTCTATACTTGCTCCAATTTTTACCCTTTGGATCAACAATTGTAAATTTTGATTTATTTATTGTAAATTCAGAAATTTTTTCTGAAATTAAGCCCTTGTTATAATCAGAAATTATTATTAAATCGTAGTTTTTTATAGCATTTTCTAAAATTTTTAGAATTTTTTCTTCTAATACTTTCTCAATAGTTTTATCATTTTCAAAATCAATTCTTATCAAATGTTGATTTTTTGAAACAACTCTTATTTTCGTTGTTGTAATTCTGTTATCTTTAATTATAAAATCAGTTTTAATTCTGTTTTTTTCAAATAATTTTAACAATTCATATCCATTTTCATCTTCTCCAATAATGCCAATAACATCAACCTCAATTCCTAAATTTTTTAAATTCAAAGCAGTATTTCCAGCACCACCAATCCTATTTTCAATTTTTTTTACATTAACAACAGGAACAGGTGCTTCCGGTGATATTCTATCAACATTTCCAAAAAAGTACTTATCAAGCATTAAATCACCAATAACTAATGCTTTTTTATTCGGAGGATTTTCCAAAAACTTAATTATTTCTTCCATTCTTTGCTTCCTGGTTTCTCAATAGGAATTTTTAAAGCACACAATTCACAATTTTCAGGTCTATAAGTTTTAACGATAACTTTAACTAAACTATAAAAAGGATAATCAAATTTTATGTTCTCACTTCTGTCAATTAAACAACCAATACCTACGATATTAGCATTATAATTTTTAACAACTTCTATAACCTCATTTGTTGAAGAACCTGTTGTAATGACATCTTCCACAATTAAAACATTTTCATTTTCATTTATATAAAATCCTCTTCTTAATTTCATAATACCATTTTCTCTTTCTGTAAAAATTGCTCTTGCGTTTAGAAATCTCGCAGTTTCATAAGCGACGATAATTGCTCCAATAGCAGGACCAATAACAACATCAATTTTATAATTTTTAAAATAACTTGCCAAGTTTTTACATAAAAATTCACTATATTTTGGATATTGTAAAACTAATGCACTTTGAAAATAAGTGTCTGAATGAAGACCTGATGATAGTAAGAAATGACCTTTCTTAATAGCTCCTGTTTCTTCATAAATTTTTAAAATTTCATTCATTTGTTAAGCCCTTTATTTGCTCAATTCTTGATTTAAAGTAATTATTGTTTTTTTCTATATTTAGAGCTTTTTCTAACCAATTCAAAGCTTCTTTATAGTTTCCAAGTGATTCATAGCATTTAGCAATTGTATCCATAATATTAGCATCTTTTGGAGACAGTTTGTTTGCTTTTAATGAAAATTCAAGTCCTACTTCTTGAAATATATTTCTTGAGCATAATTCCCAAGCTACATTATTATAACTATCAGCACTTAATTCCTTTGAAAATTTCATAGTTTGTAAGAGATACTTTATATTACTTTCTAAATTTTTATTTGAAAGTCTAATATATGAAATTAACATATATTCATATTGCCAATTTTTGTAAATTCTCTTTAAATCTTCAATTGGTTGTTTGCTATCATCAATTCTAATTTCAACAAGTCTATCATCAATCCCTTCAAATCCTCCATTTTTCAATTTGACAATAACAGCACAGGATTGTTTTCCCCTTCTATCTCCACCTGCTCTTTCACCTGCTTCTAAGGATAAAATTATTCTTTCAGCTAATGGCTTATTTACATTACTTAAAAATGCTTTTTCCATATCTTTTAAGACATTTTCAGATTTTAATAAGTTTCCAAGAATAATATATCCTTTTGAAACAATATGTCCTGCATAAGGAAAATTTTTATTCCCTGTAAAAGCATAACCGTCTCCATTTATATTTAAAACACCTACTTGTCTTAGTTCAAATAAACTATCACTTGACTTTAATATATCAATAATTTCCTTTGGAGAATAACCTAACTTTAAAAGCTCAATCCCTAATTTTCCAAATTTTACATTAACAAAACTTTGAGTCGCAACAGCTCCATATTCTGAATCTATCCAAGGGACTAAAAAACCAACACCTAAAACCTTTGAGCAACTTCCAATTCCAATTTCTTTTGTAATAGTATCAATAGCAATAATGCTAAAAGTAGAAATAAAAAAATATATCATAAAGGATAAACAATTCTTGTATCAGTGTCTCTAACCATTCCCGTAGCATAAATATCTTCTATAATTTTTTTTATTTCTTCAAATGTCTTAAATTCTGCTATTGCTATTATATCTATATTTCCAAAAACAGCATCTGCTGATAAAACACCATTAACTTTTCGTATTTGCTCAACTGCTTTTTTCATATCTTCTCTATAAAATGATGTTAATCTAATAAAAATGTAGGCTTTCATAGTTTGAAATTTTAAAGGAGAAAATTTTATTTTACTT
>JAVVGK010000089.1:0-6756 GCA_032249175.1 Candidatus Hydrothermia bacterium
AATTCAAAATCCTTGATAAATTTACCTTTAAAATTTTGAGCCTGCGGGGTCGTCTAATAGGTAGGACGGCAGACTCTGGATCTGCTTGTGGGGGTTCGAGTCCCTCCCCCGCAGTTTTTATAAATGTTTTTTTTGATATTCCTTCAAATTTTTAACGATAGCATTAGAAGTAATAATCCTCAATATGATAAAATTATCAATAAAATTTATTTTTCAAATTTGAAAAGTCATAGAATTGATGAAGATAGCTTGGAAAAAATGAAATTGGGAGCAATTGTAAATGGTTATAAGTTTAAAACTTATAAATTTGAAAACATTATAGAAACATTTAAAAGCTCAACATTTGATGGAAAATTAATTATTGAGCAATCAGACCCAAAAGATGTTGAAATTTACGAATTTTATAAAGATAACAAACTATTGTTTTATGTTGTTAAGGAAATTTACACAGGGTTAAATAAAAGAATTTATATTACTATTTATAAATCACAATAAGTTATCTTTCCATCTTTCATCGTTAAAAGAACTTTTCCTTTCAATTTCCAATTCAGAAATGGTGAATTTTTACTTTTAGATAAAATTAAATCTTCGCTAAACATCCATTCTTTATTCTCATCAAATAAAACTAAATTTGCCTTATAACCTTCTTTAATTTCACCCACATTTTTTAAATTTAGAAATTTTATAGGAAATTTCACGAATTTTTCAATTAAAAATTCAATATCCAAATTTCGCTTTTTTGCTTCCATATATACAACACTAAAAGCAGTTTGAAGACCTATAACACCTCTTTCTCCTTCTATTAAATCAAGCTTACTCTCAAACTCATGTGGAGCATGATCGGTAGCTATGGCATCAATCGTTCCATCAATTAAACCTTCCCATAAAGCTTCAATATCCTCTTTACTTCTTAAAGGAGGATACATTTTAAAATTAGGTGAATAATCATTTTCTTTGATATATGAATAATCTAAGGTAAGATGGTGTGGAGTTGTATCAGCTGTTATTCTTGCTCCAAGTTTTTTAAAGTATCTTATTATATTGACTGAAAGTTTTGAACTAACATGGGCAAAATGAATCCATCCACCTGTTTCAAGAGCTAATAAACAATCTCTTGCTATTATACTTGCTTCTGAACTTTCAGGGATACCAATTAAGCCACTTTTCAATGTTTCAAATCCCCAACCTACTGAATAATTTAAGGATAAATTACTATCTTCTGCATGTTGAACAATTGGTAAATTGAACATTTTAAGATAAATTAAAGCATTTCTTAAAACACTTGTATTTAGAATACAATTTCCATCATCTGAAAATCCAACTGCTCCCGCTTTGAATAATAAATAATATTCTGCCATTTCTTTACCTTCTCTTTTCTTAGTCGCACAAGCAACGGGGAATATATCAATAAGTCCAATTTCCCTTGCTTTATCAATTTGATACTTTACAAGTTGGGGATTATCAATTGGAGGATTTGTATTTGGCATAGTACAAACTGCCCAATAACCACCAAAACTGGCTGACTTACTTCCACTTTCTATATCTTCCTTATATTCAAATCCAGGATCTCTAAAATGAGAGTGAAGATCAATAAAAGCAGGTAAAACTTTAAGACCATCTGCATTTATCTCTTTATCAACTTTGCTTTCAATTTTTCCAATTTCTTTAATAATTCCTTCCTCTATTAAAATATCGCCTTTATCTGTCCCTTTTATTAGGATTTTCACGTTTTAGATGTTTAGAAATTTTAAAGCCCCGCCGTAAAGGCGGGGTAAATAATTTTTCCGATTGGTTTTGAGAATAAATTTTAAATAATTAACTTTAAGGTTGAAATATCTAAATCACTATTTTTATAACTAATTTTGAAAAGCTTAAAAAACCTCTTGATTATATAGGAATTCCAAAAGGTATGGAAGGTGATTTTGCTATTGCTATACATAAGAAAAGTTCATTTTAAGTCAAATAAAATTTATCTATCACCACTAAATTTAGAAGATATTCAAAAAATTGAAGGACTAATCATATATATTCTTATGAGATTAAAATTTTAACATCTAAAAAGTAAAAGTTATTTTCACTATCTTTAAACTTAATTCTTACGAAAATTGGTTTATTTTTGGGAATTTTCTTTAAAAACTTGTATTCAAAGGGAATTTGAGTGTTTTGACTTATAGGATAATTTCCAGAGATATTGAATTTTACCTCTTGTGGAGCTTCAACATTTTCAACTATTAAATTTATAGGTTTATTTGAAACATTTTCAAGTTTAATGAAACCTTTTTTGTTTTTAACTTCAAACCCTAAAAACCTAATAGGAACTTCAAAAGATATTGAATCAACTATATTTGATGTAATTGTTTTTGAGCCTAAAACCGCCTTGTATTCTCCCTCAATTTTTGCTCTATATGTTCCTGCTTCACTTAAAAGAAGAACAACACATGCATAATCTCCATAATTTCTTAAACTTACATTTATCGTTGTTCCTTTTGGATCAAGTAGATTTATCGTATAATTTTCAGAGATTGTTTTTGGTAATTTATTATATATTTGAATACAAATATAACCTGGTTGATTTGAAAATCCATAATTTTTAGCATAAAATTTATATATTGGTTTATAAACGACATTTAATGGTCTGTAAATTCTAATTTCAAGAAGTTGCTTTGGATGATTTATTACAAGAGCTAATTTATAATTTCCCACTTCATCAATAGGTTCTAAATTTCTACCAAGTATATGGATATTGTATGGGTCTTGTTGTAATAAAAATGCTTCACTTTCACCCTGTTCAGAAATAATATAAACCCTTGGAGCTTCAAACTCACTTATAGGAAATCCAAGAAAATCAAATGATGTCATTAATGTTTCTCCTACTGATATTTCTAAGCTTTTAGGATTTATAAACTTTGGAAGTGGAATAATTTTTTCCTTTTTGGTCTTTTTATCATATATTAAAATATCAAGATTACTTAAATCATTGAGTGTAGTATCAATTCTATAATAGACATTCCTATCAATTTTAGCTTTTGATATTCCTGTTGGCGTTCTTAGATAGACTTCCTTATTCTTGTCAAAAGAAGATATGACCTGAACATTATAAAAAATTTCAGCTTGTGATAAAATTATCATTATCATCTTATACCCTCCTTTTCTTCTATAAGTTTTATAAGTTTTTCTATGTTTTCTCTATGGCTTAAAATCTCAACAAACTTATCATAAGTGCTTGGATTAAAATATACAGATATAAAAGGTCTTAAAAATATAAGAAATTGTGAGGAAAAAAATGATATTGGCTTTGAGCTTTCTAAAAGAAAAATTGCTATATCCGATAGTTTCATTTTTACAATATATTCTGCTAAATTATTTAGTAAGGTTTCCCTCTCCCTTTCCTCTAACATTTTTGAAAATCCTTATATGTTTAAACTCATCATCACTTTCAAAGCCTATACCCCAAAGCTCTCTTCTATTTTTAGCATCATATATATAAACACTATCATCTGTATAAATTTTTCTTGTAAAGTCATTCCAATATAATCTATTAGTTTTTAGAAATGAGCTATCTTTTGATTTAAAGATAACACTTTTATAAGCTTTCATATTTCTGCTATTTTTTTCCATAACGCCAGAATCTCCAATTAAAATGCCACTAAATTCATTATTATTATAAAATGTCAAATGAAATTTAAGAACAATATAATAATTATTTATTTCAATTATACTATCTGCTAAAATTTCCCAATTTTTTTTATCAAATTCATATTCAACAATTTTACCATTACTGATTTTTTGAATAAAATTCGGAATTTGATAATTTTTTGTTTCTTCAATTTTTTTTGAGCAAGAAAATAAAAAAATAAACATAAGAATTCTCATCAGTACTTAAAAATCATTGCTCCCCATGTAAAACCTGCTCCAAATGAAACAATTAAGACATTTTGCCCTCTCTTTAACAATCCATTATCCAATAATTCATCAATTGCTATACCAATTGAAGCAACGGAAGTATTTCCATATTTATGTATATTTATATAAACCCTTTCTTTTGGAACATTTAATTTTTCAGCAGTAGCCTCTATAATTCTTATATTTGCTTGATGAGGAATTAGCCAATCTATATCATCTGAACTTAATTTCGATTTTTCCAAAACCTTTAAGCAGGCATCAGCCATATAACTAACAGCATATCTGAAAACTTCTCTCCCTTGCATTCTAACACCATGACTTTTACTTTTTAATGTATATATGCTTGCAGGTTCTTTACTACCACAAGAAGGAAATTTTAATAAATCTCCAAGAGAGCCATCTCCTCCTAAGTAGCTTGAAATAATTCCAGGCTCATTACTTCTTGATAAAATAAATGCACTTGCACCATCACCAAATAAAACACAAGTTGTTCTATCTGTCCAGTCCATATATCTACTTAATGTTTCAGAACTAACTACAAGGATAGTATTGTAAATTTTAGATTCAATTAATCCTCTTGCCATTTCAAGAGCATAAATAATTCCAGGACAGCCAGCTTCTAAATCAAAGCAAGGAACTTTTATATTTAATAAGCTCGCTATTAGACATCCTGTTGCTGGAAATGGCATATCAGGCGTGTTTGTTGCACATATTATAAATTCAATATCTTTTGGCTCTAAATTTGCTCTTTTTAGCGCTTTTAAAGTTGCTTTATAGCCCATTATTGATGATGTTTCATCCTTACTTGCTATTCTCCTTTCTTTTATCCCACTTCTCTCAGTTATCCATTCATCACTCGTTTCAACTATTCTTTCTAAATCGTAGTTCGTTAAAATTGATTTTGGTGTATAAGAGCCAACTGAAATAATTTTCGCATAAGTCATTTTAAAATTTTAAAGTTAAAGAGAAAAGTCTATAAATAATTTCGCTTTTGAATAGTGTTAAGTAAATCAACGCTCCCTGCCGAAAAATGGGTATTTATAAGCGGAAGGCTTATTTTAGGATAAGGAAAATATAGAAAAATAAATAATTTCAGAATTATTGTACAAGGAAAATATGAAAATTTTGAGGCTTTAAAATTTATAACTATGCCATTAGTATCTACGGATTGGGTATTGGAGCATATAAACGACCCTGATGTAAGAATTTTAGAATGCTCAGAAGATGTTAGTTTATACGAGGATCGGCATATTCCTAATGCTCTAAATGTAAATTGGAAATTAGAATTAAGGGCAAAAGATAAAAGAGATTATATAGATAAGAAGGAATTTGAAAAACTAATGTCAAAATTAGGTATTAAAAAAGATACGAAAGTTATATTGTATGGAGATAAGGGGAATTGGTTTGCTTGCAATGCCTATTGGGTATTTAAATATTATGGACATAAAGAGGTTTATATTATGGACGGAGGTAGGAAAAAATGGGAAATGGAGAATAAACCTACTTCAAAAGAAATTATAGTACCAAATCCTACAATTTATAAAGCAGAGGAGAGAGATGAAAGTATTAGAGCATATATTTGGGAAATTAAAAAAGCATTAGCAGAAAAGAGAAAAGATTTTATCCTCGTAGATATTCGTTCTCCCTTAGAGTATTCAGGAGAAATAGCAAGCGTATTACCAGAAGAGCAAGCTTTCGCTTCAGGACATATTCCAGGTGCTGTAAATATTCCTTGGGAGGAAAATTTAAATAGAACCAATTGGACATTTAAAAGTAAAGAAGAATTAGAAGAACTATATAAAAGTAAAGGTGTGACACCTGATAAGGAAGTAATCGTTTATTGTAGAGTAGGTGAGAGAAGTGCTATAAATTGGTTTGCTTTAAAATGTATATTAAATTATCCAAGAGTTAAAAATTATGATGGCTCTTGGACAGAATGGGGAAATAGTGTAAAAGCAAAAGTTAAAAAGGGTTATGAGCCATGAAAATTTTAGCATTAGAACTTGTTAAAAATGTCTTAAATAAAGAGACAGGTTTATTTGTATTTCAAAATAAGGATGGTGGAGTAGTTAGAGTTTTTATGGTAAATGGAAAAATATATAGAGTTGATGGCACTTATGGAGAGGGAAAGAATGAATTAGCAAAATTATTTGTATGGGAGGGAGATGTTTATAAGAAGCAACTTCCAAGTGATTTTAAACCTGAAAAGGAAATTCCACTTGATGGATTTTATAAAATTGTAATATGGAAAGCAAATGAAAGCAAAGAAGAAACAAAATGGGATATAAAATTTGATGGCTTACTACAAAAGATAAGAAATTCATTTCCATTAGTAGATTTTGAAATCCCAAAAGGCTTATGGCTTTCCTTGGGAGAAGTTTTAGATATTGTAAGGAAATATACGAAGTACGATGTAGTTATTACAACTGATGATTTTATACTCTTTTACGATGAAGGTGAAATTAAAGGTATTTATTCAAGAGATGGATTTATAGATTTTCAAAAAGCACAAAAATTATCAAAAGATAACTTTTATGATTGGAAAGTTTATGTATTTCCTGATGAGAAATTTAAAGAGATTTATAGTAATTTGATGGATTCTGAGACATAAAGTTTTATATATTACAAAATTAGAGATTATTATTTCAGCAGACATAGATGGAAAAATAAAAAAATTAAATAGTTTCAGAACTATTAGAGAAGGCATTTCGTTGATGCTTTGTCCAATAAATGGTGTTAGGTAATTGATTATCAATAACTTATAAAAATTTCAGGAAATTATTGTTTTTTGAGGGTTTAAGCCGAAGGCTTGATTTCAGGGTGGGTGGGCAAAATATAGAAAAATAAATAGTT
>JAVVGK010000090.1:0-6723 GCA_032249175.1 Candidatus Hydrothermia bacterium
ACTTAACACTATTTATTGGACAAAGCAGTAAGCTGTTGCCTTGTACAATAACTCTGAAATATAGATTATTTCTTATTTTCCCTACCCACCCTTAAATTAAGCCTCTGGCTTATAAATACCCATTTTTATGCCTTGGGGGGCTTTCACCAAGCAAAGTAATAAGTCGTCGCCTTGGTTTTTCCACTCATCATAAAATTAAAGCTTTGGCTATCTATCTAAACACCTACTGCTTTATCCCAAATAACAAGTTGGAGTCTTGGAGAAAAATTAAACTGATACTTTTTACATAATTCAACAATAATAGGGCTTAATTTTAAAAATTCTTCTCTATTCTTTGATTGAGGCATTAAGTAAATTAGCTCATTAGGAATTTTAAATGGTTTAACAAAATCCTCAATTATTTCAATAACATCCCTTTCATTTTCAACAACAAATTTAAAAATTGCTCTTTTAGAATTTAAAAAGAAATCTATTGCTAATTTATTTATTCTTTTTTCATCCTTAACTAATGAATTTTTTAGTTTTGGAGATGTGTTAAAGAAAACTCTTTCACAATCTCTTATAAATCCATAAGGAACTCTCGTTGCTGATGTCTCAATTTCAATTAAATTAAAATCATTAACAACCAATTTTACAAGCTCATTTATGAAGTTATTGTAAATCAAAGGTTCTCCTCCTGTTAAAATTAGATGAATGTTTTTATTAGATTTGCTTTTTATTAAATCTATCAAATTTTTTTTATCATAAGGCTTTCCTTTCATCCAAACTTCTTTTGTATCACACCAAATACAACCAACATCACAACCAGCAAACCTTAAAAATAATGAAGGAACACCAACAAATTTACCTTCCCCTTGAATTGAATAAAAAATTTCAGCTATTGGTATCATTAAAACTTCCTTGAATAATAGTCAGCAATCCTTGTAGGTTCAGGCAATTTATAATTTTTTATGGTTTTTAAAACAATAGATAATGCACTATCAAGATCTATAAGGTGTCCTGGCGAAACAAATATAACATCGCTATTATTCTTACTTCTTAATGCATAAGCTACTGCCTTATTATTAAAATATACAATTTCTTTACATCCTTTAATTTTACAAGGCTCTTTATATTTACCTACTAAAATGCTTTTAGCTACTCCAATTGTCGGTTTATTTAAGATAACACCTAAATGACTTGCTATTCCAAGCCCTCTTGGATGACTTATTCCATGACCATCAACCATTATTAAGTCTGGTTTTATTCTTAGGGTTTCGTAAGCATTAATAAGATTTGGAACTTCTCTAAAAGCCAAAAATCCTGGAATATATGGAAAATTAACATTTGATGTTATATTCTTTATTTCAACAATAGATAATGTTTTAAAATCTAAAACAACAAATACAGAATTTATTAAATCGCCTCTAAATGCAGAATCACAACCCGCTATATATTTTATTTCAATATCCAAAGGCTTAATAATCACTTTTTTGCTAAGTTCAATTTGTTTTTGCTTTAAATATTCAATATCAATCTCCATAAAGACTTATGATTTGACCATTTATCATATAAGCTTCATCTGAGCATAAGTAAGCTAAAAATTTTCCAATATCATTTTCAGTTATTTTTTGTCCAACAGGTGGAAGCAAGACTTCATTTATTCTTATATTGTAATTTTTAAGCTCCTCATATAGAACTTTTGTAAGCATGATTTCACCTGCCCCTGCTATTGATATAATTCCAGCTTCTTTAAGTGGAATTTGTGCATGAAATCCACCAATTAGTGTATAAACACCTTTATTGACTTCAACCATATATTTTAAAAATGTTTTAGCACAAATAAAATGTGTTGTAAGTCTTTGAAACATTACTTCTTCATAAGTCTTTAAATCTAAATCTATAATTTTTTTTCCAGACCACCAACTTCCAATTGAAGCAACAACAACATCAATTTTTCCAAATTTATTTAAAATATAATTTTTTATTTTTTCAGCACCTTCCTCCGAGCCTATATTTTCACAAATAAAAAACAATTTTTCATTAGCAAAAATTTTTTCTAAATTTTCCAATTTTTCCTTAAATCTTGATGAAACAATAACATATGCCCCTTCACTCAAAAACTCCCTAACAATTCCTTTTCCAACCTTTCCTGTCCCACCAGCTATATAACAAATTTTGTTTTTTAATTTCATAATGTTAAAATTTTAAAGCAAGTTTTTTTTGAATTGTCCAATAATTCCAAAACTATTTATTTTTCTTTATTTTTCCCACCCACCCTAAAAATAAGGCTTCGCCTTAAAACTTCGCCCCCCTTAAATTTCCCCCCGTAAAACCTATAATTTTATTAAAGTTTTTACAAGTTATTAGTTTTCAATCACTTAACACTATTTATTGGACAAAGCACAGCAGAGTGCTTCCGCTCCCTACTAATTCCCCATAAATTCAATAACTATTTAACAAAGAAAACAAATCTTTCTTGGAAGGGAGATTATAAGAGGAAGGATAAATAATAATGAAATCTCATTTAAAGTGCCAAGTAGTGGGATTTATATTTTAAAAGTTAATAACAAGAATGTGAAAATTGCTGTGAAGTAGGGAATAGGGAATTTAAGGGGGTGAAAGCCCCCTTCCGAAGGATTATTTAAAGGCAATTCAATTAAAATTGCTTATTTTTTTCTCTTTTTAATTATCCTATTTATCATTTCCTTTGCTTTCTGAAAACTTTCAAAGGCTTCATTTGGTATTTCATAGCCTTGCTCTTTAAACTTATTTAATAATTCAATTTGTTTCTTTGTTGGTTTTATATTATTTTTTATCCACTTTTCAAGTTTTTTTTGATTTTTCATAATGTTTTCATCTAAATCTAAATTTAATTCTTTGGCTAATTTTTGGGCAAATTCTAATTGTTTTTTCGTTGGTGGTTTATTTTGGTCAATCCATCTTGAAAGCTTTGCTCTATTATTTTTAACCTCTTCACTTAAATCTAAATTTAGATCTTTGGCTAACTTCTGAGCAAATTCCAATTGCTTTTCCGTTGGTTTATTATCTTTAATTTTACTTTCAACATCCTTTAATTTCTGATATATTTCATTTGCTACATCTTTCCAATTTAGCTTTCCCTCTTCCACAAGGTCAAGTTTTTCTTCCATATCAGCAGTAAATTTATAATCTATCACCCAAGGGTATTCTTTACTTAACCAATCTATTAACTTTTCTCCAATTTCCGTAGGATAAAAAACGCCATTTTTTAGTTTTACATATTTTCTTTTCTTTAATGTTTTAATAATTTGAGCATAAGTTGATGGTCTTCCTATACCAAGTTTTTCAAGCATTTTAATAAGTGTGCTTTCCGTCCATCTTGGTGGGGGTTGGGTTTGTTTTTCTAATAATTCAACTTTTATTTTATTTAGTTTTTCATTTTCATTTAATTTCGGTATAATATTCATCTCAATTTCAGGATAAATTTTTCTCCATCCTTCAAATAAAATGAACTTTCCTTCTGCTATAAGCTCATTTTCTCCTGCTTTTATTATGTACTTTATTTTTTTCCAAATAGCACTTTCCATTTGACTTGCTATTGCTCTATTCCAAATAAGCTCGTAAATTTTTTTTGCTTTTCCTGTTAAATTTAAATTGTTTGGCTCTCTCTTAGGACTTATTATAGAAGGTCTTATTGCCTCATGCGCTTCCTGAGCAAATTTCCTTGTTCTAAAAATTCTAATTTTTTTAGCTAAATAATCCTCTCCAAACTTATTCTTTATATATCCACGAATTTTACTAATAATTTCTTCATTTATCTTAACACTATCAGTTCTATGATAAGTAATATAGCCATTTTCATATAAAAATTGAGCTATATTCATAGTTTCTTCAGGGCTAATTCCTAAAATTTTACTTGCATCTTGCTGAAGTGTAGCAGTTCTATATGGCTCAGGTGGTGCTTCTTTTTGCTCAATTTCTATAATTTTATAAACAACATGCTCACTTTCTTCAATTTCCTTAAAAATTTTTTCAGCTTCTTCCTTTTCTTTTATATTTCTATTTAATTTTGCTATAAATGTTAAGTTGTCTTTCTTATATATTACTTGAATTTGATAATATGTTTGAGGCTTAAAGTTTCTTATTTCTCTTTCTCTTTCAACAATAAGTCTTAAAGCAGGACTTTGAACTCTACCAACGGACAATCTGCCTCCAATTGTTTTACTTGCGAGCGGTGATAAAAAATATCCAACAATTCTATCAATCAATCTTCTTGAAAATTGTGAATAAACTCTATTATAATCAATATCTCTTGGATTTGAAAGAGCTTTTTTAATTTCCTCTTCTATAATAGCATGAACTTCAATTCTTTTATAGTTTTTAGGTTTTGTTCTTTGGACTATATGATAAGCAATTGCTTCACCTTCTCTATCAGGATCCGTTGAAATATAAACTATTTCAGATTTACTAACAACTTCTTTAAGCTCCTTAATAATTTTATTTTTTCCTTTTATAGGAACAAAAAACATTTCAAAATTGTTTAAATCCACTCCCATTTTATTTTCAGGTAAATCTACAATATGACCAAGTGTAGCTTTTACTAAATATCCTTTTATTAATTTACTTATCGTTTTTGCTTTACTTGGGCTTTCTACAATAATTAACTTCATTAAGTTATAAAATTTTAGAGCAGAACTGTGCTAACTACATAACACTCAATAAATTCATTTTTTAAGTTATTTCCGCTTTTTGGTTTTATTGAAATGGAATCCTTATTTAATTTTAAAACCTGACTAATGTTTTCTTTCATTTTGTCAATATAAGGTGTTAATTTTGGTTCTTTTAGTATAATAACTGCATCTATACTAATAATTTTATAGCCTTTTAAGCTACTTGAAAACTCTTTAAGTAGGTTTAAACTATAAGCATCTTTATTCTTTTCATTTTCAGCAAAAATTTCACCTATACTTTTATTCAAAATAATTCCACTTAAACTATCAATAATTGCATGAATAAGAGCATCTCCATCAGAATGACCAAAAGCTCCAAAATTAGATGGAATTTCAACACCACCAATAATAAGTTTCCTATTTTCAACAAGTGGATGAATATCATATCCAAAACCAACTTTTATATTTTTCATAAAAAAACTTTCCAAAATTTTAATGTCATCTTTAAATGTAATTTTAAAGTTTTCAAAATCTCCATTAATATATTTAATATCGTTTGAAATGAATGTTTTATAATAAAATGCATCATCTGTTCCATTTATATTGCTTTCAAATGCCTTTTCATAAGCAATTTTAATTAAATGTTTTTTAAATCCTTGTGGTGTTTGAATTAACATTAAATTTTCTCTATTTATTTCATTACCAAATTTATCTCTTACAGTGTCCCTAACTTCAATAAATGGCACAACAGCATTATTTCCTTTTAATAATTCTTCTTTAATTCTTAAAATTAACTCTTTACTTACATTTGGTCTGCTTGCGTCATGAATTAAAACAAAATCTCCACTTGAATTTATAATCCCATTATAACTTGAATTTGCTCTCGTTTGACCACCATAAACAATTTTTACATTTTTTAAATCTAAATAAAAACCTTCTGGAATAACTAAAATTATTTCATCTACTAAGTTTTCAAATGCCTTTATTGAAAATTCATAAATTGGAATATCAAAAATTTTTAAAAATTGCTTATATCCACCAAATCTTAAACCTTTTCCTCCTGCTAAAATTATCGCTGAAAACTTCATAATGATATTTTTATATTATTTGATAAAAACCAATTTATTGTCATTTTTAAACCTTCTTCAATTTTAACCTTCGGCTCCCAATTTAATATATTTTTAGCTTTTGTTATGTCTGCTTTTGTTTCATATAAGTCAGCTTTATTAAAAGGCTCATATTTTATTTTTAGTTTTTTATTTAAAATTTTCTCAATAATTTTAATAACATCAATTAGCTTATTATCCTCATCATTTCCAAGATTTATAATTTCAAAACCTTCTAATTGATAAGCAAGATAAGTTCCAATAGCAATATCATCTATATAAGTAAAGCTTCTTCTTTGACTACCATCACCATATATTGTAATTTCTTCATCATTTATTGCCCAATAAACAAATCTAAATATGCTCATATCTGGTCTTCCAGCAGGTCCATAAACTGTAAAGTATCTTAAAACAATAGCAGATATTCCATATAGATAATGAAAAGTCCAAATTAAATTTTCAGCAGATTTTTTACTTACAGCATAAGGAGAAAGCATATTATCGCATTTCATATCTTCTTTAAATGGTGGTTTTTGTCCAGCGTATATTGATGATGTGGATGCTAAAACAATTTTTCTTACATTAAATTCAATCATAAGCTCTAAAAGATTTAAGGTTCCAATAACATTTACTTCAAAATAATCCTTTGGATTTAACAAACTATTTCTTACACCTGCTTTTGCTGAAAGATTTATAATACCTTCAAAATTGTAGATTTTAAATATGTTTCTTAAACCTTCTTTATCTCTAATATCAGAAAGAATAAAATCAAAATTTTCATAATTTTTCAAATAGTTTATGCGATACTCTTTTAGTGATAAATCGTAATATGGGTCAAAATTATCAATGCCTATGACTTTATAATTATTTTTTAAAAACAACTCACAAACCTTATATCCAATAAATCCAGCACAACCAGTTATAAGAATTTTTTTCAATATAAAAATTTTAAAGGAAAAGACTTTACTTTATAAGGCAATCTCCAA
>JAVVGK010000091.1:0-6712 GCA_032249175.1 Candidatus Hydrothermia bacterium
CTATTGGTTGGATATTTTAAATTCACCCTTAACTTCATAAACCAAGGAGAATTTTCTAAAATTGCTCTCTTTTGATTATCTAAATACTCATTTTCCTTATAATAATCACTTGAAATTTCTTTGAATAATTGTAAAAAAATTATTTCATCTTCATATCTTTGCCTAAAACAATAAAAATCCATATATGACAACTTTCCCCACTTTTTAAAAAACAACTCATAAAAATTTTTCCTAACTTCAGGGAAGGCTTTCATTTTTTATACCTCCACTTTTTTAAATAGTTTTCTATATATAAAAAGCTTTTGCCTTCAAGCTCTGAAATATCACCATCAAAATCAGGATAGTACTTATTTATATAACTTTTGATTGTCTCACGATCTGTCCAAATTCTTATTTCTTCAAATCCTAAATTCTTCAAAAATTCCATTATTTTATTACTTCTCAATTCCACTATAACTATTAAATTTTCATAATTTTCAACCTTTTCAATCTCCTCAATTAAATCTAAATTACTTTCATTTATAAGCAAAATGATGTTTTCTTTAATGTTTTTTATAATTTCAATACTTGAAGGTATCTCATAAATTATAATGCCTTTAATCTCACCTGAAAAAGCTTTTATAAATGTTGTTTTACCTGATTTTACATCACCAATTATAACAAATTTCCTAATTCCTAAATTTAATAAATCTAAAATTTCCTTCTTTTGCTTTTCAAAACCTACAATTTTTGAAAAATTTAATTCTGATATTTCTATATCACTTACAGATTTCCTTAACTTTTCTAATATCACCTCTCTTAAAAATTCCTCCTTATTTACTTTATTACCAAGTGCTTTTAGTTTATTTCCTATATTCCTAATATCCCTACCTGAAAAACCCTCAAAATAGTTATAATATTCCTCCCATTCTTCCCCTAAGTAATCTGATACAATTTGCTTTAATTCTTCACCTCTTGGTAATGGAATTTCTATTTCTCTAAATCTACTCCTTATAGCAGAATCCAATAAATGGAGATTATTAGTAGAAACAACTATAAAAATTTCTTTATCTTCTTTAAGCCCATCTACATTAGCAAGAAATTCATTAACAATTTCATTTGTATAGCTATCTGACCTATTAGCATCTCTTTTACATAAAATTGCATCTGCTTCATCTACGAGCAATAAAGCAGGTTTATTATTTCTCAATTTTTCAAAAATTCTTCGTGTATTTTGAACTGATTGACCTATAAACTCTCCTTTAAAATCCGATGCGGAAGCTTTCATAAAATAAAATTCAAACTCATTTGCTAATGCCCTTGCTATCGTTGTCTTACCTGTTCCAGGTGGTCCATATAAAATTATGCCATTTACTAATAACTTACCATCCCTAAAATTACTAAAAATTAGCCTAATTTCATCTTTTATTTTTTTGTCAATTCTAATTTTATCTAATGTCCATTCCTCTTCCTCTTTTTCATCAGTTGAAAGTAGTAAAATTTCCCTTTCCTTTATATTACTAATTTTTGATTCAAAATCATTTTTTATATTTCTCAAAAGCTTTTCCTTTTCAAAATATAACTTTTTTGCTGTTCCAATAGGAAAGTATAGTCTTTTATTATAATTTTTTGCTAAATTATTTAAAGTGATAGCAATTTCAATAATTGAAGGCTCGGAAACATTTATGGCATCATTAATGGTAATACCAAAATCCTCTAATTTTCCTAATTGATTTTCTCTAATAATGATAAAATAATAATTCCTTGTTTTTTTCCAATTTAAAATTGTTTCCTTGAAAATTAAAGCCAAATTTTCACTATTAAACCCTCTATGAATTTCACAAATACTTTCAAAATCATCAAAAATCACACATACATTTTCATTCTTAAACAAATAATCATTAAGCTGTTTTAAATAATTTATGAAAGATTGTAAATCATTAAAACTTTCTTCACTTAAATTTTTTGTAAATGTGCTATATTGACCTAAATCGTCTTTTATATTTATTTTCCTTGAAAAATCCAAATCTGTTTTTAACTTAATTTTATAGCCTTCCTTATAAATCTCAACAAAATACCTCACTTTATCCCAAATCATTCCCTTAATACTTTCCCTTATTTCAAGCAATTCATCATTTGTAAGAAATAAATCTGACATAAATTGATTGTCTCCATATAAGAAAATAACATTCTTTCCATTCTTCAAAAACTCCTCAACTCTTTTAAAAAACCTATGAACCATAACTTCAACCTCCCATAATTTCCCTTAATTGCTTAGAGCTTAATTCATCTTCATTCCCATTCTGATCTATAAACACGACTTTAAATTCCCTATCATTTGTAATTTTAAATTTTAAATTCTCAACTTTCTTATTCTTTACCTTTTCATATTTTTGAATAACAATAGGTATTTCTTTCTTTTCATTTGGAGTTTCAATAGAAATATAGAAAACTTTATCTAATTCTACTTCCAAAGGCTTTTGATTTATTTTAAAATTCTTCAAATACTTTTCAACAGGTAATGTTTCATCTTTATTAAAAAGCAAAATTTCATATTTACCATGACCCTTACTTTCAAAATTACATTTTTTATCATTATAATAAACTTCTTTTATTCCGATTGAGCTTTCCAAAACTAAATAAACATTAACTTGAACATTTACAATCGTTTTAAATTTTCCTGAGCTTTCCATAGCACAACCAAAAGAAACACTCGCATCCTTTATAAAATCTTTATCTTTATAATAACTATCATTTTTATGAGGTAAAATTTCTTTTTTCCCAAAAATTTCTTCTACAAGCTTTTTAAATATGTAAAATCTACCAAATCCACCTGTAATCAATATATAATCAAATTCAAAATTTTTATATTCTTCAAGACAATTTCTCAATTCTTTAATCCAGTCAGATAAAAATTCTTCAAATTCTTCTCTTTTTATTGTTATTTTAGTTCCTTTCTCTCTTCTGAAATCACAAGAATTATGCCCTTCACCGAACCAATAACTTGCCCTAAATTTTAACATTTCTGCCTCATACAAACTACTAAGCTCATATCTTTCTTTTATTATTTTATCAATTTCTATTCCACCTCTATTATAAAATTTTTCACTCCCTTCTACATATTCAACCCCTTTTTCAAAAACATTTACTATTAGCATATCAATTGTTCCTGCACCTGCATCTATTACAAGCACTTTTTTATTTAAATGTTTAATTTCACCTGAAACATGATAAAGTGCTGATGCGTAAGGCTCACGAACAATTACACTATCATTTACTTCAAAACCTGCCTTTCTTAAAATTTCTTTATAAATCTCATTTTCTTCCCTTCCTACAAACCAACTATTTGGAGCAGAAAACATAATTTTTATATTATCTTTTAATTTCTCTTTAATTTTTTCTCTAATTTTAGACAAAAACTTTATACATAATTGCTTTCCTTCTTCTTCCATCATTCTCAATTTAAAACCATATTTCACATTTCCTTTTCCATTTTTATATTTATCATAAGCGGGAAGACCTATTTCATTACTTTCTAAATCAATAAATGAATATATAAAGCCTTCCTTATCGCTCAAATCTTCAAGATTAATTAAGTTGGGTTTGCGTTGATTATCTTTTAAAAAAGCAACTTTTGTGGTATAAGTTCCAAAGTCTAACCCTATATAAAACATACTTTTGAAATTTTAAAGGATGGGGGGAAGTCCCCCTAAACATCATAATATAGATAAAAATCAAGTGGTGTAACTCTTAAACGATATTCTAAAATTTCATTTTCATATTTATAACTTACAAATTTTTCAATAAGTTTTTCAGAGAAAATGTTATTTTTCGTAAGTAAATTTTTATTTTTTATTAGATTTTCAATTGCTTCTTCTAAACTTCTTGAAAGTTGAGGTATATTAGCTTTCTCTTCATCTGATAATTTATATATATTTTTGTCAAGAGGTTTAGGAGGCTCTAAATTATTTATTACTCCATCCAAACCCGCTATTAAAATTGATGAAAATGCTAAATATGGATTTGATGAAGGATCTGGAAATCTTACTTCTATTCTTTTTGATTTTGGGTTATTTGAATAAATTGGAACTCTTATTGCAGCACTTCTATTTCTTTGAGAATATGCTAAATAAATTGGTGCTTCATATCCAGGAACTAATCTTTTAAATGAGTTCATCGTTGGATTTGTAAATGGTAAAATGGTATTGGCATTTTTTAATATACCTGCTATGAAATTTAAAGCTAATTTTGAAAGCCCACCATATTCATTTCCATAAAATAAATTCTCATTTTCCTTCCATAAAGAAATATGGACATGCATTCCTGAGCCGTTATCTCCGTAAATTGGCTTTGGCATAAATGTAACGCTTTTATTATATTTTTTAGCAACATTTCTTAAAACATATTTATACCACATAACTTTATCTGACATATTTAATAAATTATCGTACTTTATATCAATTTCTCCTTGCCCACCCGTTGCCACTTCATGATGAAATGCTTCCACTTCAATTCCAAGATTTTGTAAAATTAAACTTGCTTCCGCTCTTATTTGATGGAGACTATCAGATGGGGGAACAGGTAAATAACCCTCCTTATGCCTTATCGTATATCCAAAACTTTCATAATTTTTTGTATTCCATCCTGCCTCAATAGAATCAATTTCATAAAAACTCTTATTAGTATCTACATCAAAGGCGACCTTATCAAATATAAAGAATTCAATTTCAGGTCCAATATAAACATTATCTGCTATTTTTGTGCTTTTAAGATATTCTAATGCCTTTTTTGCTACACATCTTGGATCAAGCTCATAAGGTTCTCTCTTTATAGGGTCATAAACATCGCATAAAAGAACAAGTGTTTTAGGCTCCATAAATGGGTCAATTTTAGCAGTTGAAGGGTCAGGAATTAAAAGCATATCAGATTCATATATTTCTTGCCACATTCTTATTGATGAGCCATCAAAACCTATACCTTCATAAAATGAGGCTTCGTCAATAGCATTAGCAGGAACTGAAACATGATGCCAAGTTCCTAAAATATCAACAAATCTTAAATCAACAACATATATATTTTCTTTTTTTATAAAATCTAAAACCTCCTTAACTGACATTTTTAAACCTCCTTTTTATTTTAAAATTTTGAAGAAAAATTATTTAAACAAACAGCTTTGTTCTAATGTTTGCCACGACTTTGTGGCATGGGCGGTGGAGGGTTCGAACCTCCGACCTCTCGGTTATCAGCCGAGCGCTCTGCCTCTGAGCTAACCGCCCAAAGTTAAGTTTGAAATTTTAAAGGATAAACTTTAAACTTTTGAAACTATGGCAAATGTATGGGAAAAAGTTTCAACAAAAGAAAAGGAAGAAATTTTCAAATTGGCAGAAGAATATAAAAAATTCTTAAATTCTTGTAAAACGGAAAGGGAAGTTGTAAATTACATTATAAGTATTGCTCTTGAAAATGGCTATAAAGATGGATTTAATCATAGCTCTGATAAATTGTTTTTCTTTGATAAAGAGAGAATTGTAGCTTTATATAAAAGAGGCAATAAAAAAGCAAGCTATGGATTAAAAATTATTGTTTCACATATTGATAGCCCAAGAATAGATTTAAAACCAAAACCAATTTACGAAGATTTGGATTTATTATTGCTTGATACTCAATACTATGGAGGTATAAAGAAATATCAGTGGTTTTCAATACCATTAGCAATTCATGGCATTATTGTAAATAAATATAATAGAAAGCAAACAATTATAATTGGAGAAGATGAGAATGACCCTGTTTTTACAATAGCAGACCTTCTTCCTCACCTTTCAAGAAAAGTTCAAGGTGATAAAAAAATAGATGAGGCACTTCCAGGGGAAAAGCTTGATTTGATATTTGGCAGTATTCCATTAGATGGAGAAAAGGAAGAAAAAGTTAAGAAGAATATATTGAAAATTTTAAAAGAAAAATATGAAATTGAAGAGGAGGATTTTATTTCAGCTGATATTACAATAGTTCCAGCATTTAAGGTAAGAGATATTGGAATAGATAAAAGTTTAATTGGTGGTTATGGTCAAGATGATAGAATTTGCGTTTGGTCATCATTAAAAGCATTAATTGATTTAGAAAAAAATGAATATTCCGCTTTGTTATTATTTGTAGATAAAGAAGAAATAGGCTCAGTAGGTAATACTTCTGCTAAAAGTAAATTCTTAGAGGTTGTCGTAAAGAGAATTTCTGAAATTGAGAATGAAAATGATTTTAATAAAGTTTTATATAATTCAAAAGCTATATCAGCTGATGTTACGAGTGCTACAAATCCAAATTTTAAGGAAGTAGATGACCCAAGAAATAGTGCGAAATTAAATCATGGTGTTGCTATTGTTAAATATACGGGAAGTGGAGGAAAGTTCTTTGCAAGTGAAGCAAGTGCGGAATATACAGGTTATATAAGAAATCTTTTAAATAATAATAATATCATTTGGCAAGTTGGATTACTTGGAAAGGTTGATGAAGGGGGTGGAGGAACAGTTGCTATGTTTTTAGCAGAATATGGAATGGATATTATAGATATGGGTCCTCCTATTTTAAATATGCATTCACCGTTTGAAATAAGCTCAAAAGCAGATTTGTATATGACATATAAGGCTTATAAGGTATTTTTAGAAAGCGAATAATTATAAAATTTTTTTAAGTAAAGTAAAAATTTACTCTTTCAATTCTTCAACAATTTCAATATCAA
>JAVVGK010000092.1:0-6709 GCA_032249175.1 Candidatus Hydrothermia bacterium
TTTCAGAATTATTTGACAAAGCATTGCTCTGTTCCCTATACTTTAAAATTTCAATCTGTATGAAACAAAAAATAACATCTGAAAATATAAAAGCTATTGGTCCTTATAGCCCTGCCATAAAAATTGGTAACTTCCTTTTTATAAGTGGTCAAATTGGCATTGATCCTAAAACAGGTAATTTAAAGGAAACACTTGAAGAGCAAACGGAACAAGCTTTAAAAAATTTAGAAGAAATTTTAAAATCTGCTAATTTGAGTTTGGAAAATGTCGTTAAAACAACGATATTTCTTACTAATATGGAAGATTTTCAAAAAGTAAATGAAATATATTCAAAATTCTTTAAAGAGCCATATCCCGCAAGAAGCACAATCGCAGTAAAATCACTTCCAAGAAACGCCTTAATTGAAATTGAAGCTATTGCTTACTATCCTTAGATAAACCTTTTATAAAACATTTAAAGCAAGGTCTATTTCATCCTCATTACAAATAACACTTAAATAGTTTTTACCTATAATATAATTTCCATTTTTTAATTTTAATTTAACTGCTTCTTTTGAATATATTCTTGGGCAATCAAAATTTAGAAATTTTTTAGCAATTTCCTTATATAATTTTTTAGGATTTTTTAAGTAAGATAAACTATCAATTAAAAAGCTAATTTCTGAATTGTCGGAAATTTCAAAAGGAAAACTATAATTTAAAAATTTTTTGGCAATTTTTTCATTTTTAAAAATAATTTTTATTTTCTTATCTCTTAAAAAGGTTTCTAAATCAACTTCCTTATAGTCATTTACCTTTTCAAACTCAAAGTGCTTTCTTTTCAACTCAAAGCCATATTTTATTAACTCATTATTTATCTCTTTAATGAAGAAATTTATTATGAATTGACTATCGGAAGGTTTTAAATATATTGATGGCTCATAAATAACTTTAAGGACATCTTCTTTATTATAAAATTCGCCATTGTCTAAAAAAATTGATTTTTCTCTAATTTCCAAAATTTTTCCATAAATTGATTTGTTCCTTAATTTAACAAATTCTCCGATTTGAAAGTTTGGTTTAGAAAACTTAACATCTGAAATAATAAGTCCTAAAAATTCTTCTTCAAATTCAATAAATCTGATAACTTTGTTTTTAATTAAATGTAAATATCTTAATAATGATTGCCAATTTTTGTACCATTTTTCATCTCTTTTTTCTTTATTTAATAACTTTTTTCCAAAAGGATTAGATTTTGGAATTGGAACAAAGTAATGATATATATTTAAACTTTCTAAAAAACCTAAAAAAATTTTCAAAAGCTCTTTTCCTCTCGGAATAAAAACCTTTTTAAGTTTATATTCAGCGCTATAATCAAGTTCATCAAATGAAAAAAATTCAAAATTCTCATTTGGAATAATTAAAGTTTCCTCTTTCAGTTTATTCAAGAATTTATAAAATTCATATATGCTTTTTGTTTTTGATTGATATAAAAAAATTGTGATGGGATAATGAATTTTTATTTCAAATACATCAATCATGGGATGATGATTGTTCCTGTTTTATTTAAAAATCCTTCATAAGCTTTGTCAAGTGATGTTATAATTGCTTTCTTTTTTGTTTTTTTAACAAAATCAATAACTGCTAAAACTTTTGGTCCCATACTCCCATCAGGAAAATGACCTTCATTATAATATTTTTCAAGTTCATCAACTTTTACAATATCCAATGGTTTTTCGTTTTCTTTTTTATAGTTTAAATAAACTTTTTCAACCTCTGTTAAAATCATAAAAATATCCGCATTTATTTCTATTGCTAAGAGTGCGCTTGCTAAATCTTTATCTATTACTGCTTCAACACCTCTAATGTATTTATTGTGTTCAACAAGAACGGGAATTCCTCCTCCTCCAACAGCTATTACAACAAATTGATTTTCTAATAAATTAACAATAGCATCTTTATTTAAAATTCTAATAGGTTTAGGAGATGGAACAACAACTCTATATCCTCTATCTGAATCTTTTTTAAATTTCCATCCATATTTTAATGATAATTCTTTACTTTCTTCATAACTGAAAAATTTTCCTATAAATTTTGTTGGATTTAAAAATGCTTTATCCTTAGGATTTACTTCAACAAGTGTTATTAGGGTGGCAGTTTTTTTGCCTGTTTCATTCCTAACATGTTTTTCTAATAAATATCCTATCCAACCTTGTGTTTGTGCATTTAGGTAGTCTAAACTTAATGTGAAAACTTTTCCAATTGTAAATACATTTCTAAAAAATTCCTCTCCAACTTGAGGACCATTTCCATGTGTTATGACAACTTCATTATCTTGAATAATTTTTGATATACTTTTTATTGCTAAATTAGCGTTTATATCATGGGTTTCAATAGTAAAAGGCTCATTTTTCCTAACAAGAGCATTTCCGCCAAGAGCAATGACAATTCTCATTTTTTCCTTCTTTCAACAATTTTATAATTTAAAAATTTAATTCTCCATTCATAAACACCTTGATCAACTGTTTTTGTTAATTTCATAACTAAATCTTCAAATGCTCCATTATTAAAATACCATCTAAAATAAACTCTTGTTGTATCTGCTTCCCTTTTTATAGCATAAACTTCATGGCTATCAGGTTTTCCCCACTCTTTAAATTTCTCTTCCCAATACTTAATAAAATCCTCTTTACTTACATAGTTTTTTGATATTTTATCTATTAGTTTATAAGCTTTATCATAATCTCCCTTTTCAATAGCAATTAGATAGTTTTCAACAACTTTTTCAGGTGGCTCACCTACACGACAAGAAATTAAGAAAAATAAAAATAACAAAAAATTTCTCATAGGGAAAGGTTTAAATTTTAAAGTTAGTTAAATTAAATTACATTCTTAACATAACTTTCAACAATTTTAATAATTTTTTGAGCTTTTTCAAAACCATCATCTATTGCTTACAGGAGTTTAAGCGGAAGGCTTATTTTTAGGGTGGGTGGGAAAAATAAAGAAAAATAAATAATTTCAGGATTATTAGACAAGGCAGAATTCCTTTGCTTTGTCCAAATAAATAGTGTTAAGTGGTTAATAATCAGCAACTTATCAAAATTTTAGAAAATTATTGTTTTTTGGGGGAATGTAGGGGGGCGAAGTTTATAAGCCGAAGGCTTAATTTAAGGGTGGGTGGGGAAAATATAATAAAATAAATAATTCCAGAATTATTGGACAAAGCACTTTTCTTTATCCCTTAAAATTTTCAAGCTATGCTTTATGGGTTTTTGCTTTTCATTTTCATTTTGCTTGTGATTTTTATGATTTTAATTATTCTTATTCAAGAACCTAAAACAGCGGGACTTGGAAGCTTTCTTGGAGGGACTGAAACAGTGTTTGGAGCTAAGGGAACAGTTACATTTTTCACAAAATTAACTGCTGGTATTGGTGCTATTTTTATGATTTTATCATTTACCTTAGCAATGATAAATAGACCTTCTAATTATGGTTCGGCAATTGAGGAGGCTATAAAGAAAGGGAATATTATGAAACAATTACCTATTAAGCCACAACAACCTAAGAAATAAAAATTGAAAAGTGCTTTAATTTCTGTTTGGACAAAAGAAGGTATAGAAAATTATGCCAAAGAGTTAATTGACTTGGGTTATGAGATTATATCTACAAAAGGTACTTGTGAATATCTAAAAAAATTCAATATTAATGCTAAATCAATTGATGAAATTACCAATTTTGAGCCTTTATTTGATGGAAGAGTTAAAACATTACATCCAGTTATATTTGGAGGAATACTATATAAGAGAAATAACATAAATCATCAACTTCAAGCAAAAGAAAAAAATGTGCCAAACATAGAGATTGTAATTGTTGATTTATATCCGTTTTCAATTGTTTCAAGAGAAATTATAGATGAAGAGGAATTATTTGAATTTATAGATATTGGAGGAATATCGCTTATTAGAGCGAGTGCTAAAAACTATAAAGATGTTATATTAATTGTTGATTTAGATGATTTAGATTGGGTTATTGAAAAAATCAAGAAAAATTCTCTTACAATAGAAGATAGGAGGAATTTGGCATTAAAAGGTTTTTATAAAAGTGCTGATTATGATAGTTTTATATATAATGAGCTTTTGAGAAGATGGCAATTTGATATATATGATTTAGATTTAATTTTCTCTTATAAAAAAGGCTATCATTTAAGATATGGTGAAAATCCTCATCAAAAAGCAAGTTTATTACTTAATAATTATATTAGAGGTTTTGCTCAAACTTTGGAGTACATTTGGGGAAAGGAGCTTTCATATAATAATTTACTTGATAGTTTTAGTGCTTATAGTATTGTAATGGAGTTTAATGAAAAGGCTTGTGCTATTGTAAAGCATAACAATCCTTGTGGTGTTGCTATTGGTAGTGATGAAGTTGAAATTTATAAAAAAGCTTTTGAAAGTGATAGTTTGTCTGCTTATGGTGGGATTGTTGCATTTAATTTTGAAGTTAATGAAGAATTAGCAAAACTAATAAATGAAAATTTTTATGAAGTTATTGTAGCAAATAGTTATACTCAAAAAGCATTAGATATTTTAAAAGAAAAGAAAAACAGAAGAATTTTAAAAGTTAATAATTACAAAAAACCAAATTTCTATATAAGAGATTTGGGAGGGGATTTGCTAATATGTGAAGAAGATAATGTCTTATATAATGAGCTTAATGTTGTAAGCGGAGGTAATTTAACAGAAGAAGAAAAGAGACAAATTGAATTTGGCATTAAAGTAATAAAACATATTAAATCAAATGCTATTTTACTATTAAAAGACTTTTCAACTATTGGAATTGGAGCAGGGCAGATGAGTAGAATTGATGCTTTAAAAGTGGCTATAATGAAAGCAGGTGAAAAAGCAAAAGGTAGTATTTTAATAAGTGATGCATTTTTTCCATTTGCAGATAGTATAGAGCTTGCTTATCAAAACGGAATTTATTTAATTGTTGAGCCTGGTGGCTCAATAAGAGATGATGAAGTTATAAGAAAGGCAAAAGAATATAACATAAAGTTAGTTTTTACAGGAATAAGACATTTTAGCCACTGAGATATGTTAATTCTGATTTTATCAATTACACCACTTGAAGCTTTCAATAGAGCAAGCACACTTTTAAATGAAAATAAGTTAGATTCTGTTGTCTATTATTTAAATATTGCTTATCAAGAGTTTCCAAATGAAGTTGAAAATTTAATTTATTTGAAGTACTTGGAAGATAAAAAAATGGGCTTTAATTTAGCTTTTGAATTTACAAAAATTAATAAAAAGTCAAAGAGAATTTCAACAATTGCTCTTTTTGGAATTATTGAAGAAAAAAAATATAATGAAATAAATAACTTTTTAGAAATTTATCCTGAAACTACAATGCTTGGTAGAATAATTAGTTTTTATAATTCAATTCAAAATAAAAAATATGACGAAGCTATTAGGATAGGTGAAGATTTATTAAATGCTTTTAGAGATGTTTTAAGAATTATAAGCGAATTTCCTCTATTGGATACGACTGAAATGACTTATAATCTTTTAAGAAAATTTCGTGATGATTATGTAGATTTCACATGTCAAAAATTTTATTTAGAATATTGTTTAAAATACATCCCAACATTAGAAAGTAAAGAGAAAAGACAAGAGATGTACAATTATGTTATTTTATATGGTTTTTGGGGTTTAGTTTCAGATGCCAAAAATTTTGAAGAAAGTTATAATAATTTGATAAAATTTATAAAATTTTTAAAAGACAATAATTGTAAAGATTATGAAAAGTTGTTAATTATTTTCACATCAATTCAATATAGTTTTGAAAGTGAAAGTTATGAAGAATATAAAAAATTTTTGTCAGCTGTTGATACACTTGAGAATTATTGTGGTAGTAAATTAAATGTGAAAGTAAAGTTATTAAGAGCTTATGGATTGAGAGGATTGGATATGAATAAAAAAGCAATTGAAATTTTGTTATCTTTAAAGGATAGCTTGAATGAACCTCAAAAACGATTTCTTATTTCTTCTGCTATTGATTATCTTGACTTTGAGCTTGCTAAAAATTTAATAAGTGAATTTAATATAAATGACTCATTAATTTTAAGAATAATTGATCCTTCAAAAAATTGTGATTTACTTTATAATCAAAGGAAGCTAAAAGATATTTTGAAAATTTGTAATGAAGAAACACCTGAAAGAGCATATGCCTATTTCTTACTATCAAAAAAAGATTCTGCAATTGAAATTATAAAAAATTTAATTGAAAATCTTGAAATTTCAAGCAAGAATTATACCTACTATTGGAATAAGGGTTGGTTTAAGTTACTAATAGGTGAAATTGATAGTAGTTATTATTTAACATCAAAAGCACTTGAAATGAAACCAAATAATTCTTTTTTAATAATGAATCTTGGCTCTATTTATTTAGCAAAATTTCAAATAGACTCGGCACTTTATTATTATAAAAAGGCATATAATGTTAATAAAGAATATGGGAATTATAAGGAAAGTTCATTTTTCCAAGTTTTAAGAAATGATGTTGAGCTTATTAGCAAAATTTATAATTTAAAAGTAAATTCAAAAGAAATTTTAGAAAAAGTAAGGAAATAATGCTTTTTCCAATTGTGAAAATTTTAGGAAATTATTGATTTTTGCTTTGTCCAATAAATAGTGTTAAATGATTGATTATCAATAACTTATAAAAATTT
>JAVVGK010000093.1:0-6635 GCA_032249175.1 Candidatus Hydrothermia bacterium
TTTTATCTACTTCCTCAAACCTTCTATCTACTTCATCAAATCTCTGATTTACTTCCTTTCTAAACTCTTCAAACTTCACTGGCAGTTCTAATAATTCCTTAGTTAGAATTAACATTCTTAATTTTTCAAGATAATCAGGTCTTTCTCTTAACAAATTTAGCAAGTCTTCAAATTCTTTTATAATGTATTCTTTTTCCATAGTTTTAAAAGTTTAAAGCAGAGTGAAAATGCCTTGTCCAATAATTCTAAAACTATTTATTTTTCTATATTTTTCCCATTCACCCTGAAATTAAGCCTTCGGCTTGTAAACTTCGCCCCCCTTGAATCCCCCCAAAAATCTATAATTTCCTGAAATCTTCACAAGTTATTGATTATCAATCACTTAACATCATTTACTAGACAAAGCAAATTGAAAATGCCTTAATTTCATAAAATTTTCATATCAGGGGTTTAAGTTAGAACTTTAAAGCCCATTTTTCTCATTTCATTCGCAATAATTGAGCTTAATTGTCCTTTCTTACACTTTAATAAATAAATTTTACTTTTATCAAGCTTATCCAAACTACTTAAAAATTCTTCTAAATTAACTTTATCCAAATCTATTAAAACATCATAACTTTCAAATTTACTTTCAGTAGTTTCCAAGTTTTCAATAGTTTTAAATGAATTAATCACATCTTGAATTGAAATTTTATTTAGAAAATGTAATAATTTTTCTTTATTGGCACTTACAACCGCACTATGTCTTGAAATAGCACAGTACTCTTTGCCTTTATAACATAAATCAAAAATTTCCAATTCTCTTGCTTTTGATATAATTTCTTCTTTTGTAAAAGCAATTAATGGTCTTATTATGAAAACTTCCGAAAAATCATTTAAAATTGATAAATTATCAAGTGTTTGTGTGGAAACTTGACCAATACTTTCACCTGTTATTATTGCTTTTATATTTAACTTTTTAGCAATTTCATTGGCTATTTTGTAAAATATAGCTTTTAGAGCAACATTTCTGTAATTGTCCTTTACATTTTTCATAATTTCAAATATGATGGGCTTTAAATCAACATAATAAAATTTTCCATATGTTAAAAACATTTTTGTAATGAACTTATAGACATTAAAAGCATAATTTATCGTATTGCCACCAAGGTCATAAAATAAAAAATCACATCTTATTCCCATTTTGTAAGCATAAAAGACACTAACAGCAGAATCAATACCACCTGATAATAAAACTAATGCTTGACCTTGACTTGAAATTGGAAATCCTCCATAACACTTAGTTTTTTCATCAAATAAATATGCTTTGTTATTAACTATTTCAATATATGCTACATATTTTGGCTCTTTTATATTGACTTTTGCTAAATTTGATAATTTCTCTCCAAGAGCTTTTTCAACATCATAAGAATGGAAATTATGACTGCCTTTTCTTTTACATTTAACTTTAAAATCATCTTTTATTCTATCTTTAAAAAAATCATAAGCTTTTTCAATAAGCTCATTAAAATTATTAAATTGAATTATATGAACTTTTGAAAATGAGCTAATTCCAAAAACATTTTTTAAACTTTTGCTTATATCTTCATCTGTTTCAATAATTCCCTTATCTCTTTCAAGAATAATTTTGGCATTTTTAAATGAATTTTTTAAGTTATTTTTTAAAATGCTAATTAACCATTTTTTTGTAATTTCAGATTTTGTAAAAATTTCCGATGAGTACTTAATTAAAAATGTCAATTTTAAATTGGGGGGATTTCCCCCCTATGCTAAACTGATTCTTCTTCACTTTCAGATGGATATTCTGAGCTTTCTGAATACCTAAATGGCATTAGTACCCCTTCCATTTCATCCATATTATTATATTCATCACATGCTCTAATTAGCTCTATACCAACTGCTCCTTTCCTTGTTCCAATAACTCTAACTTTTTTTCCTTTTCTTGAAAGATAATCTACAATTGGAACAAAATCACTATCTCCTGTAATAAGAACAACTTCATCAACATATTCTGCAACTGAGAGAATTTCTAATGCCATATCCATATCCATACTAACCTTAACTGAGCCATCTGCCAATTTCTTAACAGGTTTGGCAACAACTCTATAACCCATAAATGATAGAGCATTAATTAATCTTTCCCTTCTTTCATCACCTTGGAATAATGGAACAAAAGCAATAGCCTTTATAAGCTCCTTTCCTCTTCTTTTGTATTGCTCTTCTACCGCTTTTAGGAGCACATCGTACCTGACTTCTTGCCCTATCCTTTCAAAGGTTATATGGACATTCTGAACATCTATGAACATCGCAACCTTGTTCATGCTCGGACCTCCTTTTAAGTTTTAAATATCATTCTAATTGCCAAAAAAATCAAGAAAACTCCAAAAAGACGAGAAAGCCATATGGAAGGTAATTTGTTTGCTATATAAGCACCAAGAAAAGAGCCAATAGCAAGACCAATTATCATAATAAGAGAAATTCTAAAATCCAAATTCCCATTTCTAAGATATTCCAAGAAACCAGGAAGAATTCCAATAGGAATAATTAATGCTCCAAGAGATATACCTTGAGCTTTCTGTTGAGAAAAACCCATAAGTGTTAAACCTAAAACCATAATAACACCCCCGCCAATACCAAACAAACCACTAAATATCCCTGCCAAAATTCCTATTATTAAGAAAACTAAAATTTCATTCATTTTCAATATCCTTTAATTTTTTATTAAATAGTTTAAGCTTTTCAATAACTTTATTATGGAAATCATCTGCCTTCATTCCTGTTGCAATTTCAATAACATCATCAAAACTATCAACAGCCCATATATTAAACTCATTATTTTCAATAGCTTTTAAAACCTCTTCATTCAAAATAACATTATCTAAATTTCTTTTTGGAATAATAACCCCGCACTTTCCATCCAAAAGTCCCATAATTTTAAGGCTATAATAAAATCCTTCAATTTTTTCGGGAATTCCTCCGACTGGTTGAACTTCTCCCTTTTGATTTAAAGAGCCTGTTATTGCTATATTTTGTTTTATTGGAATTTCAGAAATAGCAGAAAGTATAGCCAATAATTCGGCACAAGATGCACTATCTCCTTCTACACCTGAATAATTTTGCTCAAATGTTAATCTTGCTTGAAGACTAATTGGAACATCTCTACCATATTTTTCTAATATATATCCTCCAATTATTAAAACAGCTTTTGTATGAATTTTACCACCAAGTCCTGTTTCCTTTTCAATATCAATAATTCCCGATTTTCCAAGTCCTACACTTGCAGTTATTCTGCTTGGAATACCAAAACTATATTCAGGCATTAAAATAACTGAAAGCCCATTTACAACACCAATTTTTTCACCTTGAAAATCAAATATCAAAAATCCTCTTTTTATCATCTCTCTTAATTTTTCCTCAACTTTTGAATAACGAGAATATCTATTTTTAATTGTTTCTTTGATAATTTTTTCATCAATTATATTTAAATTTTCCTTTTTTGCTAAATAATTTGCTTCAATTAAAATCTCTTTTAAAATTTTTACATTTAATGGAACTTTTTGCTTATCTTCTGAAATTCTAAATAAAAACTTAATAATTTCTAAAATTCCTAATTCTGAAACTTTTAAAAGATTATTTTCATTTATAATTTCGTCAATTTTACTAACAATAAATCTAATTCCATCTTCATATTTAGCTTCTGTTTCAAAATCAACAAAAACTCTAAAAATTTCACTAAAATCAATATCGTAAATTTGAAGAAGATAATATAAAAAACTATCACCTATAATTATGACTTTTGCGTTAAACGGAATTGGTTGAGGTCTTAATGTTTTTGTAGAGAATAAGCTAAATCTTTCTCCAATATCTTCAATTATAATTTCTCTATTTTTGATAACTCTCTTTAAAGCTTCATAAGAAAATGCTTCTTTTAATAAATCGTATGCATTTATTATAATGTATCCACCATTAGCAAGATGTAGTGAGCCTGCTGTGATATTTAAAACATCAGTTATAAATGCTCCCATAAATGCTTCCTTTTCAATTCTTCCAATAAGATTATAGTAAGTAGGATTCTTTTCGTATATTACAGGTGCTCCTTTTAACTTTTTATTATCAACAATTCTATTAACTTTGTATTTTCTAAGAGGATTTAATGGTCCTGGTGGTAATTGATTTTCTGGTGTTAAAAACACTTGAAAATTATTTATAATGTCTTCTTCCATGTTTTTAAGATAATCAATAATTTTTTCATAGTTTTGATATTTCAATTCAATTTCATTAAAGTAATTTCTTATTGTATTTCTTACAGCATTTTTATCAATTTCTTCAAGTTTTTCTCTTAACTCTTTATCAAGTTTGTTTATTTCTCTTAATGTTTGGGCGATAAATTCTTCAAGTTGTCTTCTTTTGGAATCAATATATGCTTTCATATCTTCACTTAAAGAATTGTACTTTTGAGGAGTTAATGGCTCTCCACCAAAAACAGGTATGATATTAAAAATATGCGGTGGTTGAACGGGCTGGATAATGAAACCAAGTTCATTAGCTTTTTTATTTAAATTATTAATAAGCTCTTCTCTTTTCCTACTATATTCACTTGCTATTTCTTCTTTTTGTTTATTTAAGCTTTCGCTTTCAAATAAATTTTTTAGGGCATTTTTTATATCTTTTATTAACTTTTCAGTATCTTCTAAAAATTCATCACCCCTATCGCTTTCAAGACTAATAGCAATTGGATTTGAAGGATTTTTAAAATTATAAACATAAAACCAATCACAAGGTGCTTCTTCTTTTTTAGCAAATTCACTAACTAATTTTATAATTTCTTCTTCTAATTCAAGATGTGTAGGAAGTGAAATGTATATATTGTAGTTTGGATGCTTTACATTTAAACCAAGATTTAGTGCTTCATAAGCTCTTTTTTGTAATTGAGGATAATCAACATTATTGCTTATATCTTTTGAGCTTATCTTTGGCTCTATATCTGAAATTGTTAATTTTTTAATCATATTTTTTGTGCTATATAAACTGCGTTTTCACCATCAACTTCTTTTACTTTTACCTTTACAACTTCATCATAAGTAGTAGTAATTTTTTTACCAACAATATCTGCATAAATAGGCAATTCTCTCCAACCTCTATCTATTAGAACAACTAATTTTATTGCTTTTGGTCTTCCAAAGTCAAATATGGCATCAATTGCAGCTCTTGCTGTCCTTCCTGTATATAAAACATCATCAATTAAGAATATAACTTTATTGTCAATTTCAGTATTTAATTTTGTTTCTTTAACAATTGGAGCTTCATTAAGTAATGTTAAGTCATCTCTATAAAAAGATATATCTACTTCACCAACAATAACATTTGTTTTTAATTCTTTTTCAATTTCATTTTTTAAGTAATTAGCCAAATATACACCTCTTGTTCTTATACCTGCTAAAATAAAATAATCTAAATTATTGGCGTTTTCAATAATTTCCAAAGCCATTCTTCTAAGTGTTCTGAAAAATGAAACTTCATCCATCAATTTATATTTATCAACTAATTTTTGTTCCATCATAAAGTTTGTAAATTTTAAAGGATGATAGATTTTTCTTTTGCGTTGTCCAATAATTCTGGAATTATTTATTTTATTATATTTTACCCACCCACCCTAAAAATAAGGCTTCGCCTTATAAATACCCATTTTTTTGCCTCGGGGGGCTTCGCCCCCCTATATCCCCCCAAAAATCAATAATTTTCTGAAATTTTTATAAGTTATTGATAATCAATCACTTAACACTATTTATTAGACAAAGCATTTTCTTTTGTGTTGTCTAAACCCACCCTGAAAATTATTTCAATTTTTAAGCTTTAAAATTTTCGCTATGCTAATTATACTTAATTTTATTTCTCCTTTATTACCTTCTCCTTTCTCACTATCATCAAATTCCTTATCAACTTTTTCAAGACCTGAGGCAGTTCTTTATAGCCCTCAATTACTTGGTAAAAATTTAAGTTTAGAATTTTCTTATAGCTCTGAATTTTCAAACATTTTAAGTAGATATTTTTTTGGTTTTCAATTTTATAATTTTGGTTTTGGATGGTATTCAATTAAAGCTGATGAATTTTTTGAAAACTTATTTGCTATTGGTTTAAGTTATAGAAATTTAGGAATAGGAATAAATTTAGAGCCTCAAAATGTTTTAAATAATTTAGGAAATATGGAAACAAGGCTCTATTTAAGAGGTGTTTTAGGTTTTTATAGGTATATTCAGCCATTTTGGTTTTCAGGAAGTGTTTTATATGAAGGTAATGAAGGAAGAAATGCGGGGATATTTTCTTTTAGATATAGTTCAAAAAATTATGATATTTTTATAGATGCCTTATTGGAAGAAAATTATCCTTTATCTTATGCGATTAGTTCTTTAATAAAAGCTCATAAGAATATCAATTTAATTCTTGGTTATAATACATCTAATATGGTTTTTAGTGCTGGCATTATTGTTTTAAGTCAAAAATTAAAGTTAGGTTATCAATTTAAAACACATCCATTTTTAGGTAATTCAAATAGTTTAGGAATAGGTTATTAATCCTTAACTAAGACAAATTCAACATTTAATTTTTTCAATTTACTTTTTAATTTGTTTGAAATT
>JAVVGK010000094.1:0-6525 GCA_032249175.1 Candidatus Hydrothermia bacterium
AGAATTATTGGACAAGGCAGGGCAAATTAAATTTTAACCTTTAAAATTTTTGTATGGTGTTTCTTCTCTTAACTTTAAATGATCAAACTTTGTACTTTAAGGATAGAGTGATTGCTCAAATAAAGAAAGAATATCTCCCTCTTTTTGAGCTAAATGATATGAAATATGTAAATAGTGCTCTTACAAGATTTTATAGACTTCCAAATAGTGTAAATTCTGTCCTTTCTACCTACTCCATAAAGTCAGTTGAAGGTCTTATACTTGGTAAAATCACACCTAAGGCTATTGAATTTGGTCTTGATAGGATAATTGTTATTTACTTTAATTCAGAAGTTGATATTCATAAAGTAATAAGAGATCTTGAAGCAACAGGAATGTTTGAGTATGTTGAGCCTTGGTTCATTTATAAAATGGATATTATTCCTAATGACCCTCTTATTTCAAATCAATGGCATCTTTCAAAAATTCAAGCTTTTAATGCCTGGGATATAACAAAAGCTGATGGAATTGTTGTTGCTGCTATTGATGGAGGTGTTGCCTGGGACCATCCTGACTTGGGAGGTATAATATGGAATAACCTTGGAGAAGATGCTAATGGTAATGGTAAGACGTTAATTTTCAATGGCTCAACCTGGGTATTTGATCCTGGTGATTTAAATGGTGTGGATGATGATGGAAATGGTTTTATTGATGATTTAATAGGATGGGACTTTTATGGTAATGATAATAATCCAAAGCCTAACCCTTGCGATGCTACTTACGATGATCATGGAACACATGTTACGGGAATTATAGCAGCTTGGACTGATAATGGTGTTGGCGTTGCTGGTGAAGCTTGGAATGCCAAAGCTATGGCGCTTCAAACAGGAGCTTGTGGATATATTTATAATGCAATAAATGGCACTTATTATGCTGCGAATAAAGGTGCTGATATTACAAATCATTCTTATGGAGGTCCAGGTTATAACAATTCTGCAAGAATAGCATTATTGTATGCCAGAAGTATGGGAGCTAATAACTATGCTGCTGCTGGTAATCAAGGTGTTGATGTTGGTGTTTCTCCAAGGTATCCCTGCTGTTATAATGATGCTACAATTTGTGTTGCAGCAACAAATCAAAATGACCAAAAGCCAAGTTGGTCAAATTATGGCTCTTGTGTTGATGTTTCAGCACCAGGAGACCCCGTATATTCAACTGCTTGGAATTCTTCAAGCAATTCATTTACATATGCAGCGTATTCTGGAACATCTATGGCAAGTCCATCAGCAGCAGGCGTTGGAGCTATGATAAAAGCTGCAAATCCAAGTTTAAGTGTTGATGAGGTTGATTCAATTTTAATATGCTCTACTGATAACATAGATGCTCTTAATCCCTCTTATGCTGGAAAGCTTGGAAGTGGAAGAGTAAATATGTTTAAGGCGGTTAGAATGGCAAAGTTTGCAGGTGTAAGTGTTTTGAGTGTTAGAGTAGATGATAGTAATTATAATAATAATCAAAGAGCAGAAGTAGGAGAGCAGGTAAAATTATTCTTAACAATATCAAATCCAAGATGTTATAGAAATGCTTCTAATGTTAGCTTGGAGCTTATAAATAATGACCCAAATATAACTGTTATAGATGGAAATATAAATGTTGGAAATCTAAGTGTAGGTCAGACTATTGAGCCTTCTGATTTCTTTGAAATTAGTGTAAGTGGAAGTGAGCCGAGATTTTGGGATTTTAAAGTTAAAGTTAATTCAATACCTCAAAATGCTGATACAATAATAAATCTAAGATTAATTATTGGATTTCCAAAAATTCTTGTAGTAGATGCTGATACATTAACGAATTTTGAAACTTATTATACATCAGCATTAGATAGCTTAAATAAGGTTTATGAACTTGTTAGATTTAATGAGCCTCAACTATTTAGATCTAATACAAGAGAAATTATCATTTGGCATACAGGAAATAGAAACACTAATGTTTTGACCACTGCGGAAAGGGATTCTTTAATTTCTTGGTTAAATTCAGGTAAGAAACTATTTATTTCAAGCCAATACTTAGCAGAAGACCCTATCGGAAGTCAATTTATTCAAAATTATCTTGGTGCTAATATTGTCCAAACAGGTATAGCTTATAAAACGATTGTAGGTGAAACAGGTGATCCTGTTGGAAATGGATTAAAGTTTAGATTATTAAATCCAGATGGAGCACAAAATGCTAATTCTGATGATAATATAACTCCTAATAATCCAAGCGCTAGAAGAGCATTTAAATGGACTAGTGTTATAGGAAGTGGAGATTACGGTGGGGCAGTAGTTTACCAAATTCCATGTAAAACTGTCTTTTTGGCAGGTCCATTTGAGGCAATAAGTAATACTCAAACAGGTTGGAATAAGAGAGAAGAATTTATGTCAGCAGTTCTTAATTGCTTTATAAGTTCTTCTGATGAAATTGGATTAATACCATTTGGTATATATCCTTATATTAAAAACTCACAAATTTTAATTAAGTATCACTTTAAGCAAGCTCAAAATTTAAATATTGCTATTTATTCAGTTAATGGATATAAAATTCATCAATCAGAAATTAAATCTGCTCAGTACGGAATATATAAAATTCCTATTAAGTCAAAGGGTGTTTATATTTTAAAAGTAAATGATAAAATCTACAAATTGATAAATAATTGAAAATGAAACTTTTTGATACATTATCATCAACATTAAGGGAATTCAAACCAATTGAAAAAAACAAAGTTAAAATGTACATTTGTGGAATGACAGTTCAAGATGTGCCCCATGCGGGGCACCTTAGAACATTCACAAGTTTTGATATTTTAAGAAGATATTTAGAATATAAAGGATATGAGGTTATTTATGTTCAGAATTTTACGGATATTGACGATAAAATTATTAATAAATCAAGAGAATTAAATGTTGATTGGAGGAAGTTGGCATATAAATATGAAAGTGAATATATTAAATATGCTAAAATGATGAATTTCAAAGATGTTGAATTTTATCCAAAAGCAACCCTTCACATTCAAGAAATTATTGAAATTATCCAAGTTTTAATAAATAAAGGATTTGCTTATATTAGTAATGGTAATGTTTGGTTTGATGTTGAAAAATTTGAAAGATATGGAAAATTATCAAAGAAAAGTTTAGATGAGCTAATTAGTGGTTATAGAATAGAGCCTGATCCTTCAAAAAAGAAACCTTATGACTTTGCTTTATGGAAAGCTTATAAAGAAGGAGAACCTTACTGGTATAGTCCTTTTTCAAAGGGAAGACCTGGCTGGCATATTGAATGTTCAGCAATGAGCATTACTCATCTTGGAAAAACCATAGATATTCACGGAGGAGCAGAAGATTTAATTTTTCCTCACCATGAAAATGAAATTGCTCAAAGTGAAGCATTTACAGGTCAAGTGTTTTCTAATTTTTGGATTCATACAGGTTTTTTAACAATTGGTGGTGAAAAAATGTCAAAATCAACAGGATTATTCTTTTCAGCAAAAGATTTATTAGAGCATTATGAGCCAAATGTTATAAGGCTTTTCTTTTTAAAAGCTCATTACAGATCACCACTTGAATTTTCCAATGAGCTATTAGAAGATGCGAAAAATAGTTGGCATAGAATTAAAAATTTCTTATTAGAATTTAAAGAAGAAGGGAAAATTTATAATGCTCTATTAAATGAATTTGAATTAGCTATGGATGAAAATTTAAATACACCAAAAACACTTGCTATTATTTTTGAATATATAAACTTGGCATATAAAAATCCTCAAATAGCAAATGATATTGCATTTACAATTAGAATGATTTTA
Organism: Candidatus Hydrothermia bacterium; assembly: GCA_032249175.1. Taxonomy (GTDB): domain Bacteria; phylum Hydrothermota; class Hydrothermia; order LBFQ01; family DSFT01; genus DSFT01. Next base: position 3,815 of record JAVVGK010000094.1, read on the forward strand.
AATGTTTTAGGATTTAATTTGGATTTTGAAATAAAAAATAATAAACTTGAAGAATTGATTAACCTTATTGTTGAAGTTAGACAGGATTTAAGGAAACAAAGAAATTTTGAAATTTCTGACAAGATAAGAAATAGATTAAAAGAAATAGGTATTATTTTGGAAGATACAAAAGAAGGAACAAAATGGAAAATTATATAATTACTAATATAGAAACAGCTATTGAGGAAATTAAGAATGGAAATATAATTATTATAGTTGATGATGAAGATAGAGAAAACGAAGGAGATTTTTTCATTCCTGCACAAATTGTTAAACCAGAACATATTAATTTTATGGCAAGAGTAGGTGGTGGTTTAGTTTGTGTTTCAATAAATTATGAAAGATTTTACAATCTTGAATTGGAAGTTCCTATTGAAAATACTTCAAAATTTTCAACACCATTCGGCTATCCTATTGATTATAAGGATGTTAAAACTGGAACATCTGCTTATGAAAGAGCTTTAACTGCAAGAATGATTTGTGATGAAACAAAAGGAAAAGATGATTTCATAAGACCTGGTCATTTATATACATTATGTAGCAGAAAAGGGGGAGTTCTTGAAAGAGCGGGACATACTGAGGCAAGTGTAGATTTATCAAGAATTGCTAATTTTTATCCTGCTGGTGTTATATGTGAGATAATGGATGATGATGGAAGTATGGCAAGAATGCCAAAACTAATTGAAATTGCTAAAAAATTCAATCTTAAAATTATAACCATTAAAAGTTTAATTGCTTATAGGTTTAAAAAAGAAAGAATTATTCAAAAAATTTTTGAAAAGAATGTTAAAACGGAATATGGAGAATTTAAGCTTCATGCTTATAAGGATATATACAATAAAATTCACTATGTTCTTGAAAAACCAACTTCTGAGAAAATTAAATTTGTTAGGGTTCATAGGAGATTTATTTTTGCTGATGAGCTATTTATAATTGATGATATTAATTATGGGAAAAAGAAAAGAGCATTAGAAATGATTTCAAAAAATGGAGGAGCATTTATTTATTTGGATGTTGATGAGAATTTAAATGAAAAGGATAATGTATTTAGAAATTATGGAATAGGCGCTCAAATTATTAGAGATTTAGGATATGAAAAAATTGTTGTAATAACACCAAATCCTTTAAATTATAAAGGAATTGAGGGCTTTGGAATAGAGATTGTAGATTTTGTTTTTTAAAGACTTATAAAATTATTTGATATTTCAAGCTTTTCATGAGTTGTTATAATAAAAATTTTATCTTTTGAGAGAGATTTTATAATTTCAATAAGGATATTTTTTGAATTCTCGTCAAGTGATGTAAATGGCTCATCAAGTAAATATAGTTTTGATTTTTTTGATAATGCCCTAATAATGCCAATTTTTTGTAAGGAGCCTCTTGAAAGCAATTTTGCTTTATAGTTTAAAAATTTTTCCATTTTAAAAATTTTAATTAGTTCCTCATCAAATCCAAAAAATTTTAAATTTTCTAAAACGGTGAATTCCAAATAAATTCCCATTTTATGTCCAAGATATGAAATTTCAAAATTATTTATATTTTCATAATTTACTTCTCCTGTTGTTGGCTTTTCAAGTCTTGCTAAAATTTTAAGTAATGTTGTTTTTCCTGAGCCATTTGGTCCTTTTATTAGTAAAATTCCTCTTTCTATTTCAAAACTTACATTTTCAAAAATTGTTTTATTGTTAATTTTCTTGGTTAGGTTCTTTACTTTTAGTCTCATTTTTACTTCTTGATTGTAAAATTAGAATAACTATTACAATAATAGCAATAACAATTCCAGCAATAACAAATCTATTTTTATTTATCAAACTAATTATATCAAATGATGGCATTACACTTGCTTGGACAATAAAAGGTTTATTTCCTCTATACAATTGTATGTCTATATTTCCCATTTTTTGAATGTCTCCTTTTGATAAGTTTTTTACACTATGCTTTAAATCTTTTCTTATTGCTACCGTGTAATTTATATTTCCTAAATTTCTTTCAAGATTTAGTTTCTTTTTAACCATATAAACAAAACTTATTAGGTTATTAGCATTTGGAATAATAAAAGGCTTTATAAAAAGACTTTCGCCTACAATTTGAATGCTATCGTGTGGAAGTCCATTATATCTGAAATTTTCAAAACCTTTCGGAAGTATTAATTTTATAGGCTCTTTTGGTATTAAAGCATTTTTGGAATTTGTTAGTAAAATAATATCTTCTGCTACCATTATTATACTATCTTGATTTACTACAAATGCACCATATTCTTTAAATTGAACATTACCTTCATTACTAACTTGATATACAAATAAACTCTCATTCTTAATTGGCAAATTTATGATAGGGCTATAAAAACTAAATCCTTTATAGTCCGTTTGAATACCAATTGCTTTAATTGAAGTATCTTTAATTTCAAATTTTAAAATTCCATTCTTCACTTTATAACTATCTATTAATTCAACATTATTTTGTGAAATTTTAAATATATATGAAATGGCAGAATCAACAGGCTCATTCTTTGTTCCATCTATAATTTTAATCTCATATAAAAAAGTTAAGAAAATCATTTTGAAATTTTAAAGGGAAATAAATAAAGTTAAATTGCCTTGTCAAATAATTCTAAAATTATTTATTTTTTTATTTTGCCCGCCCACCCTAAAAATAAGCCTTCGGCTTATAAA
>JAVVGK010000095.1:0-6520 GCA_032249175.1 Candidatus Hydrothermia bacterium
TGCCTTGTCCAATAATTCTGAAATTATTTATTTTTTTATATTTTGCCCACCCACCCTAAAAATAAGCCTTCGGCTTAAAAATACCCATTTTTATGCCTTGGGGGGCTTCGCCCCCAATAGTCCCCCCGTGAATTCAATAGTTTTAGAAAATCTTTCATAACTTATTGATTATCAAGAACTTAACATTAATTGATAAAAATAAGCCTTCGGCTTATAAATACCTATTTTTATGCCTTAGTGAGCAAAGCCCTCTCAATAATTTCCCTAAAAATTTTATAAGGCATTTATGCTACAAAGTTTAATAAATATTAGTTTGAGACTTTAAGCTACTTTTTTAATTTCTTCATTTAAATAAGGTAAAACTTCGGTTATTAAACTTGGTCCATAATGTGCTATATAATCACCAGGCGTGATAATAATTCTTTTTTCTCTAACAGCTTTTAAGTTTCCAAGACCAATTTTTTCATATCTTTCAATAATCTCATCTAAACTTGGTTTTTTTAACCTTTCAGGTTTAGGCTCATAAATAATAAAATCAGGCTCTTTATTTTTAACTTCTTCATAATTTGGTATAAAATAACTTCTTTTATCATAAATGAATATATTTTCATAACCCATTATGTAAAGTGCATGAGTTATATATGAATTTGAGCCAAAAGTAATTTCAGGTGATAAATCAATTTCAGCAAAATAACGAGCCTTTATTTGATTGCTCCTAAGTTTATTTATAATTTCAAGAAGCTCGTTTGCTTTCTCATAAGCAAATTTCACAATTGAAAATAAATTACCAATCCTAATAACATTATCAAGAATATCAAATAAACTATTTGCTAATTTTGTCGTAAAAATTTTAAAACCATTTTTATATAATTCTTCATTTAATTTTCTTTGAACGCCTGTTGTTGTTAAAACAATATCTGGATTTAATTTCTTTAATAGCTCAATGTTTATCTTTAAATAACCTCCAAGTTTTGGTTTATTTCTTGCTTCCTTTGGTCTATAACAATAAGAGCTAACACCTATAACCTTATCAAATAAATTTAAAAAATTCAAAGTATCCGTTATATCAGGCGCTAATGAAACAACACTTTTTATTTCTTCAATTTCAAATTCAACATTTAAAAACTCATTATAAAATTTCATTTTAAAACTCTCTCTACATAGTTATTCCAAAATTCAATCCTATCTTCTAAATTTTTTAGTTTTAGGATATCCATTAATTTTTTAAATGTTTTGCTTTCAACATTTCTAAATAAAGAGCTTTCAAGATAGGCAATTGCTAAACTATCTAAATTCTTTTTCAATAGTAAATCTGAAAGCAATAATATCCCTTGTGATAGAATTTGTTTCAATCTTTCTCTTTCAACAAAAATCCACTCTTCGTATAAATCCCCTTCAAGTAAATCAGCTGTATATAGATTAAATGCATGAATAATTTTTGAAATTGCTTCCTCTACATTTTTATAAGATATTGCTATTGCGTATTTAATTGATTTTTCAAAATCATCTATATCAATATAAAATTTTTCATTTGTAAAAAATCCATAATTTCCACCAGAGCTTATTATTACTTCATCATTAATTAAAATTTTTCTTATATTACTTACAATTGTGTGTAGTTTAGCACTTGCTTTTTTGGGGTCGTCATTAGGCCATAATTCTTCAAATATCATTTCTTTACTTAAAAATTTATTCCTGTTTATTAAGAAGAATTTAAAAACTTTTGCTGTTATTGGTCTATCAAAATTCTCTTCATAGATTGTTTTATCTAAAATTTTTATCCTTAATTTTCCAAAGAGATAAATTTCATATTTAAGCTTATCTTTTAATTTTTTAATAATGTTTTTATCCTTTATTTTGTCAATTCTTTTTAGAAGCTCGCTTTCATCCATATAATTATAAATATCTTCTATTTTTAGCTTATCTTCATATCCTGTTTTTATCATAAGCTTAATGAAATTTTCATTTAACTTTTCATTTCTTTGAATATATAAATCAAATAATGGACTTATAAGCTCCATAATCTCCTTTTCAAATGCTTGATAAATAATTGAGCCATCTTCTAATAATTTCAAAAATAAATTATAAGCTTCTTCAATTCTATTCATTTTAAAAAGAAGAGCGCATTTGAAAATTTCTATTGAAGATTTTTGATATTTTGAATTTGACAAATTATATGCCTCTTCAATTATTCTTAAGCTTTCTTCGTATTTTCCTTCTCCTGAGAGAACTATTGCTTTTGAGAATAAGAATCTTGAAATGCCTTTTTTTATATTATTTTCTTTAATAAGTTTTTCATATTCCAAAAGAATTTTATTCCTATTTTCATAATCTTTTATAAATTCATAGTATGATATTAAGTAGCTCATGGCAAGTGTTAAATTTATGTAATTTTGGGATAAATTAGCGTATTCATAAGCTTTTATTAAATCTTCATAAATTAAATCCCCTTTTGAATAATTAAAAAAATGCTTAACTAAAAATAGTCTTGAAAGCATTGATAATGAGCCAACTTTTAAAGCAATGCTATTGGCAATTCTTAATTTTTTTTCTGCTTCATTAAATCTATATTCTGAAATTAAATCACTTACATTATACAAGACATTATAAAAATAATAATTTAAATTACCATAATTTTCAAGTTCAAATTCCGTTCTTAAAACAATTCTTTTAGCATTATCATCTGCGAGAATTGAAGCTATTGTGCGATGATAAACAAAATCAATTATTGATTTATATATAAATAAATTCTCATAAAGTGCATAATTTAATGCTTCATTGTATAAATTTTCCATCATTTTGATGTTTTCAGTTAAACAATTTATTGCGATAATATAACTTTCAAGCTTAATGTAATTTATAACATTATTGCTTTCAATAATTTTTTTAGCTAATTCAAGACTTATTTCATTCTTCATTTGAGCATAATTTATATATGCTTCAACAAGTAAAAAATTTAAATCATTTTCATATTTTGAGGCAATTATTCTTGCTCCTTTAAAATCATCCAAAAATAATAAAGTGTAGCATTTTATAAGGTCTGAATAGTAATTGTCAATTTCATAACTCTTAAAACTTTTTAATATATTCCTATAATCTCCTACTTCAAAAAGCCTTTTTAGTAATTCATTCATAAGGTATCACTTTTTTAGTCTATAAGTTTAAAGTTCATAATAACTTTAAAATTTCAATCCTTGAATAAAGTTTTAATTTTAAATAGAAGGGATATTTTAAATCCGAATGGTGGAGGAGCTGAAAAATATACTTTTGAGATAGCAAAAGCATTATTAGAAAATGGTTTTAGTGTAGATTGGTTTTGCTCAAAATTTAAAAATTCAAAGGAAGAAGAAATTTATGAAAATATAAGATTTATAAGGAGAGGTAATGAATTCTCAGTTCATTTTTATGGTTTGATTTATGCTATAAAAAACTATAAAAATTATAGTTTAATAATTGATGAGTTTAATGGAATAGGATTTTTTACTTTTTTTTTAAAAAATTCAATTTTGTTAATTCATCAATTATATAATGAATTTTGGACTTATGAGATGGGCAAATTTTTTTTCTTTATGAAATATGTAGAAAAATTTTTGCTTTGGCTTTATAGAAAAAAACTAACAATAACAGTTTCAAATTCAACATATGAAGATTTAATTAAAATTGGATTTAATAATGTTCATATTGCTCCAAATGGTATAGATCAAATAAATTTAGATTGTCAAAAAAATGAAAATTTAACACTTTGTTTTCTTGGAAGATTAAGAAAAACCAAAAATCCAGAGGATGCTATTAAAATTTTTCTTAAAGTTAAAGAATTTGTAAGTTCTGCTAAAATGATTATTATTGGAGGTGGTCCCTTAGAAAATTATTTAAAAAATAAATACAAGAACTTTAAAGATATTGAATTTTTAGGTTATTTAAATGAAGAAGAAAAATATAAAAATTTGTGTAAATGTCATTTTTTAATAGTCCCAAGTATAAGGGAGGGTTGGGGTATTGTTGTTATTGAGGCAAATATGCTTGGAATTCCAGTAATTGGTTATGATGTTAAAGGTTTAAAAGATTCTATAAAAAATGGATTAAATGGATTTCTTGTTAAAAATGTAGATTCTGCGGTAAAAAAAATTATTGAAATTTGGAATGATAAAAATTTTTATTATCAATTATCAGTAAGTTCAAAAGAATACGCAAGAAATTTCTCTTGGAAGAAAACAAGAGAAGAATTTATAAAATGTCTTAAAAAATTAGAAACTAAGACAAAATAAAATATAATTTTTGTCCTTTAAAATTTTTATCTTATGAAAAATTGGGAAAAAATTTTAGAAAAGGTAAGTGATTATAAGTGGAGAATACCAAAAACCTATAAGGATGGTATGAATGTAGATGGTATAATTTTCGCAACGAAAGATTTAATTAAAGAGATTATTGAAGAAGGGGAAGCTCTTGAGCAGGTTGCTAATGTCGCAACACTTCCTGGTATTGTTAAGGCTTCAATAGCTATGCCAGATATACACTGGGGTTATGGATTTGCTATTGGAGGTGTTGCTGCTTTTGACCCTGAAAATGGGGGAATAATAAGTCCTGGTGGCGTTGGTTATGATATAAATTGTGGTGTTAGGATTATTAAAACAAACTTGACTGAAAAAGATATAGAAAAATATAAAGTAAAACTTGCTGATAAATTATTTGATTATGTTCCAAGCGGAGTGGGAGCAAGAAGTAAGTTTAAATTTTCAGATAAAGAGCTTGAAAGGATTACAGAAGAGGGCTTAAAGTATATTAAGAAAATTGGATATGCTTGGGATAATGATTATGAATATATAGAGGAATTTGGTAGTATGGAAGGAGCAGACTTCTCAAAAGTTAGTCAATTAGCAAGAGATAGAGGTAGAGAACAGCTTGGGACACTTGGAAGTGGAAATCATTTTTTAGAAGTTCAAATAGTAGATGAAATTTATGATGAAGAAGTTGCTAAAAAACTTGGTTTATTTAAAGGTCAAGTTGTGATAATGATTCACTGCGGAAGTAGAGGATTTGGTCATCAAATAGCAAGTGATTATATAAAAGAGTTTGATAAAGTTTTAAATAAATATGGTATAAAGCTCGTTGATAGACAATTGTCATGTGCTCCTTTTAATTCCAAAGAAGGGCAAAATTATTATAAAGCTATGGTTTGTGCTGCTAATTTTGCTTGGTCAAATAGACAACTTATTACATATCAAGTTAGAAAAGCTTTTAGTGAAGTTTTAAATAAGAGTGCTGAAAGTCTTGAAATGAATATATTATATGATGTTGCCCACAATATAGCCAAACTTGAAGAATTTAATGGAAAAAAATTAGTTGTTCATAGAAAAGGTGCTACAAGAGCACTTCCAAAAGGTCATAAACTTCTTCCTCCAAAGTATAAAGAAGTTGGACAACCTGTTTTAATACCTGGTGATATGGGGACTTATTCTTATGTCTTAATAGGTATGCCAAAGTCAATTGAAGAATCGTTTGGAAGTTCTTGTCATGGCGCAGGGAGAGTTTTATCAAGAAGTAAAGCTAAAAAAATCGTTCAAAAAACTTCACTTTTAAAGAAACTTTCAGAAAAGGGAATTGTAGTTAGAGCAGAAAGTGATGCTACTTTATTAGAAGAAGCTCCTGAAGCATATAAAGATGTTAGTAAAGTTGTAAATGCTGTTGAACTTGCAGGAATTAGTAAAAAAGTTAGCAGGCATAGACCAATTATTGTTGTAAAGGGATGAGATTTAAAGTTATTTTTCACTTAAATAATAGTAAGTTTCCAATTATTTATAGGAATAGGTTTATTTCTTTTTTTAAGCTTGCTCTTGAAAAAGAAAATGTATTAAATTATTATTATAATGCTAAAAAACCAAAGCCATTTACATTTGCTTTAATAACTAATGCTAAAATATCTAAGGATAATGAAAAATTTCATTTTTTTGATTATGAAATTGAAGTGAATTATTTTATTTTACAAAATAAGAGTTTATCATTAATTTTTAGCACATATGATTATGAATTTGGAGTTTATATTTATAATGGAATTTTAAAAATCAAAGAATTTAAATTTTCAAAAGAAATAACCTTATATCCAAGAAAAATTCTTTTGTTAAATGAACCAAAATTTGATAATAACGAATATCAATTTAAAACAATAAGCCCAATTTTAATTGAGAATAAAGAAGATAAACCAATTTTGCCTTCTAATGAAAATTTTATTTCGGAATTCAATAATTTTCATAGAAAAATTTTTGAAAGTTTTAATTTGACTTATGAAGATTTGGAAATTGATTTTTTAAGTTATAGAAAAGTGGTTGTTAAACACTTTTTAGAATCGTTTAAAGAAAAAACAAATAAAAATTATATGTTTTTAACCTGTTTTGAAGGAATTTTCAAAATTAAAGGAAATCCAAAAGTTATAGAATTTTTATATAAAAAAGGTATTGGAAATAGAACAAGTCAAGGATTTGGTTGTGTAGATATTAGTTTAAATTCCACTATGTTCAGATGAAAC
>JAVVGK010000096.1:0-6519 GCA_032249175.1 Candidatus Hydrothermia bacterium
TAAAAGAAGCATTTATTCTTTTGATGATGAAATAGAACTTCTTGAAGGAAGGAAAATAAAATTTTCAGATATTGAAAAGGAGGTTGGGTTATGAGAGTTAAAACGGGATTTGTGAGAAGAAGAAAGCACAAGAAAATTTTGAAATTAGCAAAAGGTTATTATCTATCAAAGTCAAAAGTTTTTAGGAGAGCTAATGAGCAAGTGATAAGGTCATTATACTATTCTTATATTCATAGAAGGGAAAGAAAAAGAGATTTTAGAAAACTTTGGATTGTTAGAATAAATGCTGCTGTTAGGGAATTTGGATTAAATTATTCAAAATTCATTTATGGTCTCAAAAAACTTAATGTAAATTTAAATAGAAAGGCACTTTCAGAAATGGCTATAAATGAGCCGGAAGCTTTTAAAAAGCTTGTTGAAGATGTGAAGTTAGCATTAAATGTATAATTTAGAAGAGATTAAATTAAAAGCATTAGAAGAATTAGAAAATGTTAAAAACTTAAATGATTTAAATGAGTTTAAGAGTAAATATCTTGGCAAAAAAGGAATTATTAGTGAAATGATTAAAAATTTAAAAAACTTAGCGATTGAAGAAAGGAAAATTTTTGGAACTAAATTAAATGAAATTAAGGAATTTTTGGAGGAAAAAATTGAAAGAAAGAAGGAAGAAATAATTGACTTAGAAGGTAGTTTTTATGATATTTCTTTATTGGGATATAAAAGGGCATTTGGTAATATTCATCCTATTACGAGGGTTTTTAATGAAATTATTGAAATTTTTATTAGCATGGGTTTTAGTGTTGAGGATGGACCTGAAATTGAAGAAGATTGGTATAATTTTACTGCTTTAAATATTCCAAAATATCATCCTGCGAGAGATATGCAAGATACATTCTATTTAGAAAATAATAAACTTTTAAGAACTCATACATCACCAATACAAATTAGAACTATGGAGAGAAAAAAACCTCCTATTAGGATAATAGCACCAGGGAGAGTTTTTAGAAGGGATGAATTAGATGCTACACATTCTCCTGTTTTTCATCAACTTGAAGGATTATATGTTGATAAAAATGTTTCATTATCTGATTTGAAAGGAACAATTGAAATTTTCATTCGTAAATTGTTCTCAGAAGATATAAAAATCAAATTTAGACCTTCTTATTTTCCTTTTACTGAGCCAAGTTTAGAGGTTTTAATATATAAGGATAATAAATGGCTTGAAATTCTTGGAGCAGGTATGGTTCATCCGAATGTTCTGAAAAATTGTAATATAAATTCTGATATTTATGGTGGATTTGCTTTTGGTCTTGGCATTGAAAGAATAGCAATGATAAAGTATAATATAAATGATATAAGGCTTTTTTATGAAAATGATATAAAATTTTTAAGGCAGATAAAAGGAGGTTAAAACCATGAGAAAGTTGATTATACTTATAAGTTTGCTCTTTTGGTCATGTGCACCAGATAAAGCTAAGATAATGGTTGCTTTACCTCTTGAAAAATCTGGTCTAAGCTATGGAATAGATGCTAAAAATGGTATAAATCTTGCAGTTCTTGACCTTGGTGAAAAGAATATAACATTTAGTTATTGTGATACAGAAGGAAAAGCTGAGAAGTTCAACGAATGTTATGAGAATGCTAAAAAACAAGGTGTAAATATTGTTATTGGTCCTATCTTAACAAGAGAAATTGATAATAAATCTATTGAGCTTATAAACAAGTACAAAATTCCTGTTATTTCTCCTTCTATAACAACTGATGAAATTTTTAATAAAAGTGAATATATATTTAGTGTTGCTGCTACTAATTCCATAATTGCTGCTAATTTAGCATATATTTTAAGTGAGGTTGGTGTTAGTGAGGTTGTTATCGTTAAAGATCCTAATAGTGAATATTCTGTTGATATTTCTGAAAAAGAGAAAAAGGCATTAAGTAAGTATAATATAAATGTTGTTGATGAGATTAGTTTTAGAGGCTCAAGAGCAGATTTAATAAATGACTTGAAAAATTCTATTTCTAAGTTCAAGAAGGAGCAAAAAGTTGCTGTTAAAGGAAAATCTAAAAAAGAAGAGACACCAAAACCAACCACTAGGAATGCCATTATTATAAATACTTATGCTGTTGATTTGGATAAAATCCTTTTGGATATTAGACAAGAATTAAAATACGATGGTATATTAGCAGGTCCTGATGCTTGGGATGAAATCAAGGAGCAAGCTGTTCAAATTCCTGGTGAAAACTTCTATGTAGCTCACTTCTTCCCATTAGAAAATGAGAAAACAAAAGAATTCTCTAATAAATATCAACAGCAATTTAAGACAATTCCATCATCTTGGTCTGCTTTAAGTTATGATGCTTTGAGCATTGTAGTAAGGGCAATAAGAGAGGCAAAAGCTATTGAAACTCAAAGAATACTTTTAAGAATGAAATATCAAGATTATAATGGTCTTACAGGAAAAATCTCTTATGGAGGTGATAATAAACCAGATGATAAATCCGTTGTAATTATAAAATATACAGGTGATAAAAAAGGATTTGTAAGAAGAACTAATGTTGCTGGGACGATTGCTCAGTAAGGGGCTTTCGCCCCTATGAAAATTATTAAGAAATTACAAGATGGCTCTGATAGAATTTTTTATAGAGTTTTAATAAAAAATAAAACATATATTCTCCTAAAAGAAACAAAACGATTTAGATTTAAAAATTATTTAAAAATTGCTAATGCTCTTAAAAATTTAGCTCCTAAGGTTTATGAATATAATGAAGAAAATCTTGAAATTCTAATGGAAGATTTAGGAGATTTAAGTTTATTTGAGTATATGGAAAGCAGGAAGGATTATAAAATTTACTATAGTGTAATTTCTGTTTTAAAAGAAATTGAGCATTTAAATGAAGAATTGCCAATTTTTGATATTGAGCATTTGAAATATGAAATTGATTATTTTTTGGCATTTAATCCGAAATATGGGAGTTTAAAGGAAGTTTTATATAAAAATGCAGAGGATATCTCAAAGTTTGAATATGTTTTTATGCATAGGGATTTTCAATCAAGAAATATACTTATAATTAACAATAAGATAAAAATTATAGACTTTCAAAATGCTCATATTGGACCAAAAGGATATGACCTTTCAAGTCTTTTAATAGACCCTTATGTAGATTTAAATTATGAAATTGTGAAAGAATTAGTTAAGTTTTATAAATTGGATGAAGAAAAGTTCTTAAAAATTTCAATTCAAAGATTATCGCAAGTATGTGCCGCTTTTAAAAAACTTTCAAAAAACAAAACATTTTTTAAAAAATTTATTCCAATTGCTATTAATAAATTTGAAAATTTCATTAGATATTTGAAATTATCTTAAAAATTTCATCAAAATTTTTAGCTTTCATTTCAATTGCTAATTCATTGTTTGGGATGTTTTCCTCCTTTAATTTTATTACATAAGTTTCATATTTGAGAATTCTTGAAAATTTTATAAACTTTTCAACATTAAAACCAATTGTTAAAATAATTAATCCTGAAAGTTTATTTTCCTTAATAGTTTTCTCTAATTCAAATAACGACTTATATGGGAATTTATGCTCATAAATTAAAAATCTCAAAATTTTATTTTCATTCTTAATTTCGCAAAAGTTATTTTCTATATTTAAATTTCTCTTTAAAAGCTCAAGCTCAAAAATATCTTTAAATAAAATTATGAAACATTTCATAGTTTTTTAACTTTTAAAAGCCTTGCTATATCCAAACTTAAAATTACTTCATTCTCTATAATAATTTTTATATATCCTGCAACTTCATTCTTTTCAATAACTTTGCCTTTATTATTTGGGGTAATTGAATTTTCATATAAAAATTTCGTTAATTTATCGTCATTATCTGGAATTTCAATAATGATAAAATTGTCATTATTTGATAATTCTGATAAAGGTAAATGCTCTGTTTTTGGTAAATTTCCTTTTTCATCAGGAATTGGATGACCATGAGGGTCAAATTTTGGCTTTCCAAGAAATTCATAAATTGCTTTTGCTAAATCACTTGATATATAATGCTCAAGATTTTCAGCTTCGCTATGTAATTTTTCATAATCATAACCCAAACTTTTTAATAAATATAATTCAATCAATCTATGATGTCTTATTACTTCAAGAGCTACTTTTTTCCCAATTTCAGTTAATTTAATATCTGAATATTTTTCATGTTTAACAAGTCCCTTTTGCTCTAATCTATCTATCATTTCACTTACAGAAGAAGGTTTTGTTCCTATTCGTTTTGAAAGCTCAACAATACTACATTTTCCTTTTTCTTCAATTTCATAATATATGTTTTTTAAATAATCTTCCATAACAGGTGTTAATTTTAGCTTTTCTTTCATAATTCTAAAACCTTCTTAAAGTAATCTATTGTTTTTATTAAGCCTTCTTTTAATGGAATTTTTGGCTCCCAATTTAATAATTTTTTTGCTTTTGAGATATTCGGTCTTCTTTTTCTTGGGTCATCTTCAAGTGGAGGTAAAAATTCAAAACCCTTGGTTTGTGGTAAAATATCTTTTATGATGTTAGCAAGTTCTATAATTGTAAATTCTGATGGATTTCCAAGATTAATAACTTCTCCATTTAAATTATTATATGTAGAAACTCTAAAAATTCCTTCAATTAAATCATCAACATAGCAAAAGCTTCTTGTTTGAGAACCATCTCCATAAATCGTTAGTTTCTCACCTCTTAATGCCTGAACAATGAAGTTTGATATTACTCTTCCATCATTAATTCTCATTCTTGGTCCGTAAGTATTAAAAATTCTAATAATTCTAATATCTAAATTGTAAGTTCTATAATAAGCCATAGTTATTGCTTCTGAAAATCTTTTTCCTTCATCATAAACACTTCTTGGTCCTATTGGATTTACATTTCCCCAATAGTTCTCATCTTGTGGATGAACAAGTGGGTCTCCATAAACTTCACTTGTTGAAGCTAAAACAAATCTACTATTAAATTTTTTTGCTATATCAAGGCAATTTTTTGTTCCTACAGAATTTACCATCATTGTTTCAATTTTATATTTGTAATAGTCCGCAGGACTTGCAGGTGAAGCAAAATGTAAAATAATATCAGGTTTAAATCCATTTAAATAATTTTCATTTAGTAAGCAAACATCTAATTCAATAAATTTGAAACTTTTATTTTCAATTAAATGCTCTATATTTTTGAAGCTTGAAGTTAAAAAATTATCTATACCTAAAACTTCAAAACCTTCACTTAAAAATTTTTCACATAAAAAAGAACCCAAAAAACCACTTGCACCTGTAATCATAACTCTCATAATTTACGATAATTTTAAAGCAAAATTTAGGGGCAATTAAATTAGTTTTGGCTTATAAATTTTAACAATAAAAAATACAATCATTAACATCAAAATTCCAATTATTCCAGCTACTTTTGTAAAATTAAAGGCATATTGTCCTCCTTTTGGGTCATAATGGAAGCAAAAGAGTAATGCTGATTTAGCTAAATCAGTTAAGTTTTCTATCTTTTCAATTTGAGCATCCCAAATGGCAAGCCTTAAATCTTTTCCAAGAAAACTCAAACCATATAAATAAGAGCTTATTTTACCACTTGGTGTTAAAATAATAACGCTTACAGGATGAGCAATTTCATTTTTACTTATTTTTTTTACTTTAAATCCAATCAAATTTAGCATTTTATTTATATTTAAGCTGTCTGATACAAGAAATTTACAATTTTCATCATTGCCATTAACAACTTTACAATAATTTGATTTTATTTTAGCATCTTCAATAGTATTTTTATAATCAAATGAAAATGCTACAATTTTATAATCTTTACCAATTTTTAAATCATTTAAATTTTTAAGTTGCTCAAATGTCCAAAGTAGTGTAGTACTACAAACAACATCACATGTATAATAAACAGGAATTAAAACAATTGGCACTTTATAATCAATTAAACTACTAAATTCAATTTTCTTACCATTTTGGTCATAAAAATAAACATTTTTAATTATAGCGCCATATTTTGGACTTAAATCAACATCATTTATTTCTTGTGGTTTAACATCACTTGGGAAATTACTTATTATTATGAATAACATTCTTCTGATATTCTATTAAATCCTTCTTATTAAAATGGCTATCCATAACATTTCCCATTATGAGTAAAAATATAAAAAATAAAGGCATAAGGGCAAATGCTACGGTTAGCTTATCCTCATATCTTAAATACATGAAAAATAGAGCAAGCAATAGAACTTGAATTGAAGATAATATAAGAATTATTGATGAGCCAAAACTTCCTAAATTTAAAAAGAAAATAATCGTGTTAATTATTGATATTCCACAAAGAGCAATAAATACAATAAAGTAAGGTATATAACTTTTTGGAGGCTCTCTAAAATGTTGTTTCTTCTCAGTCATAATGAAAATTTTAAAGGATAAAAAAATTATGCTTTATAATTTTCAACTAACGGGAGGTGGAACATGATGTGGTTAATAATAAGCC
>JAVVGK010000097.1:0-6487 GCA_032249175.1 Candidatus Hydrothermia bacterium
CCTGATAATAAGGCTTCGCCTTATAAATACCCATTTTTCGGCAGGGGGCGAAAGCCCCCTAAATGAACCCCCAATAAAAACTATAATTTTTTAAAATTTTCATAACTTATTGATTATCAATGACTTAAAATTATTTATTGGACAAGGCACTGCCTTTTTGGATTGTCTAATAATTTTAGAATTACTTATTTTTCTATGTTTCCCCACCTATCCTTGAATTAAGCCTTCGGCTTATGAACTTCGTCCCCTAAATTTCCCTCAAGAAACAATAATTTCCTGAAATTTTTATAAGTTATTGATAGTCAATCATTTAACATTATTTATTTGGGCAAAGCATAAAGCAGTTGCCTTGTCTAATAATTCCAAAATCTTTTATTTTTGTTTACTTTTGACATACTAAAACCCTAAAATTATCAAAACTCAAAACCAAACTTTTTACCTTATTAAAAATTTTAAATTTTTCAATCTCTTTTAAATTTAAACTTAAAAATTCCGCTATTTCAAGAATTCCATTTTCCAAAAGAAACTCACCTTGACCCTTATCCAAAACAATTTTTAAACCAAGACTATTTAAAAATTCTTTTAAAATTGTAAAATCAATAAAGTAAGTAATATCCTGCTCATAAAGATTTGAAAATGGATTATCACCTACTTGATGTTTATAATATGTTGTTAATGAGCCTTTTGGAAATCTCATTAAAATTTCATTTCTTTCATATCCATAATCAATAATAATTAAATAACCTTTTTTCAAAATTTCAACTTGACTTTTTAAAAATTCAAATGCTTTAATAGAAATGTCATATATTAAACCCTCAAATGGATTATTAGGTAAAAATTTAATAACCTGCTCATCATCTAATTCAAGAATTAAAAACTCTCTAAAATCTTTTACATACATTTCATTCCACTTTCCATTTAAAAATATAAATCTTCTAAATTCAATTGCATCTAAAACCTCATTCTCAAAAATTATTCCTTCAAAATTTTTTAATTCTTCTAAACTATTTACAAATTTTACATTTTCAATCTCTTTAAATTTTGCTCTTTCAAAAACATAATAATTTATCTCTTTATTTTTCAATTTATAAAATTCAATAACTTCTTTTGCGAAATATCCTTCACCTGCTCCAATTTCAAGAATATTATTTTCATTCAATTTTAAGAAATAATTGGCAATTGTCCAAGAAAATAACTTTTCAAATGAGCTTGAAGTATAATAATCTTCACCAATTTTCTTTCTAAAATAATATCCTTTTTTTGGATTATATAAAACTTCACTTAAAAATTCATCAAATCTTAAAATCATTTGCTATCTTAATAGTCATTAAGCTTGAATAATAAGCACTTTCAAAGCTTATTGGACTTTCTTTTCCTTCCAATAGACTTTTTATAAATAATTCAATTAGTCTTTCTTGTCCTTTATCTTGTTTTGTCTTTAAAATAGTTTTATTATTTATTTGAATTTCAAAGAAATCCTTTAAAATTAGTGTTTGACCATCAGCATCAATTCTAATGGTTTCCTTTTCAAGCATTTTATTTCCTTGTGAATGATAAATAACATTACATATAGCATTATTATATCTAAAACTAATTGTAAAATTCTCATTATTTAATTTGTTTGAAAAATAATAATTTGGCTCTTTAAATAAAAATAAAACATAATCAATAAAATGACAACCTTCACCAATAAGTCTTCCTCCTCCAATTTTTAAATCTAAAATCCAATGGTTTTCCAAAATTCCAGCATTAACGAAGTAGTTAAAAATAATAAATTTTCTATCTTTTATAAACTCCTTTATTTTTTCCGTTAATTTTGAAAATCTCCTATTAAATCCTATACAAAAATGAACAGGATTTTTTTCATATAATTCTTTTAATTCTTCAAGCTCATTTAAATTTATGGCGAGTGGTTTTTCAACATAAACTGCCTTATTATTTAAAATTGAAAGTTTGACAAGCTCTGCGTGTAAATTATGAGGTGTTGCTATTACTATTAAATTAACATTTTCATCCTTAAAAACTTCTTCATAATCACATCCCGCATATTTAAAATTATATCTTTTTGCTAAATTTATAGCATTTTCTGGTTTTGAAGTAATCAGATATAATGGTGTAATTTCTTTGTATTTTAAGAAATTTGGAATTAAAACATTTTGAGCATAGCTTCCTGCTCCAATTAACGCCATATTTATTTTTGAAAGCTTGTTATAATTTTTAACAATTACAAATTTCTTAATTTCACTTTCCTTAGAATATTTAAAAACAACCCCAAGATAATTTTTTTCCTTTTTTAAAAATTCATAAGCTTTTAAAGCATCTTTAAATTCAAATTCATGTGTTATAATTTCACTTAAATTAAGTTTTGGAAGAATTTCTACAAAAGATAAAAGATTTCTATTTATTGTCCATTTGACATAACTTTCTGGATAGTCAATCCCTTTTATTTCATAATTTGGGTCATATCTTCCAGCACCATAAGCTCTACTCATTTTAATTTCAAGTTCTTTATAGTAAAATTCTTTATAAGGAATTAATAATTTGCTTTGACCTACAACAACAATTCTACCTTTTTCTCTTAAAACTTCACAAGCCAGCTTAATAGCATTTCCCGTCTTATCATTAGCGCATAGAATAACACCATCAACAGGATATATATTTTTAATTAAGTTTTTTTCATTAGCATTATACAACTTATAAGCATAATTTTTAGCAAAATTTAATTTATATTCTGAAATGTCAATTCCAATAGTTTTTATATTCATCAAATTTAAAATTCTTATAACAATTTGACCAATTAATCCAAGACCTATTACCAAAAATGTTTCTCCAATTTCAGGTTTAGCAATTCTTATACTATTTAATGCAATTGCTCCAATTGTTGAAAAACTCGCCTCTTTTAAATTAATATCTTTTGGAATTTTTAAAATTAAATTCTTTGGTATAAGATTATATTCTGAATGTAAAGCAAATTCACCACCTGCTCCAATTACATAATCACCTTCATTTATACCATCAATTCTACTTTCAACAACAACGCCACTTATACTATATCCAAGAGGACCATAAGTATTTAATTTATTTATAATTCTTTTAAATGTTTCCGAAATTCCTAAGGTTTTTATTGATTTTATAACTAAATCTATTTGGTCTTTTCTATCAGTAATGATATTGAATAAATTTGTTTTTAATCTTGAAAGCTCTGTTCCTACGCTTATTGCTGAATATAATGTTTTTACAATAGCAAAATTTTCTTTAATTTTTGGATATGGTGCATCTATTAAAATTGGTTTAAAGCTTTTATAATCTTGAACTAAAATTTTCATTTGTATGCCTTAACAATTTCTCCAATCTCACAATTTAAAATTTTCTTAGCATTTCCTTCAACAATACTAATTTCCAAAAATTCATATGAGCCTTTTAAAAAGACTAATTCATCTTTTTTTGCTTGACTATAAGTTTTAACTTTCTTATCAATTTTTATATCTTTTATTTCTACAAACTTAAAACTATCATCATATTCTATATTCGTTATTAAATTTCCAAAGTCATCAATAAATATAACTTCTCCAACTATTACATTTTCATAATTTTTAGTGTTTCTAAAATCAAATTTAATAATTTCATTTATAGGTTTTAAAAATTCATTTAATTTATATCCTTTTGAAATTTTAGCACAAATTGGAGCGAATACATCTCTTGCATGAAATGTTGGACTTGCTGAATCTGGAATTTCAATTTCATAAGCTTTATATTCTTCTAAAAATCCAAATAAACCATTATCAGGACCTACAAAATAATAATCTTTTGTTTCAATAGCAATAGCTTTTCTTTCCGAGCCAACACCTGGATCAATTACTACTAAAAAAATTGTTCCTTTTGGGAAAAATTTATATGAGCTATATAATATAAATTGCCCAGCTTTTATATTAAATTTTGGGACCTCATGAGTTATATCAATGATCTCAGCATCTGGATTTATTGATTTAATAACACCTTTAACTTGTCCTACATAAAAACTATTTCCAAAATCAGTAATAAGAGCTATAATTTTTTTTTCCAACTTTGGATAATTTTAAAGGATAAGGGGCAGAAGCCCCTTACTTAATTATTTCATTCCAATAATTCTTTATCTTTTCTTTTGCTTCGCTTGAAAGTGGAACATAATGTAGGCTTATAGCTATACTATCTCCTTTTTCAAAAGCCCACTTAAAGAATTCAATGACTTGTTTATTCTTATCTTTCTTTTCTCTTGGAAGTAAAATAAATGTTGCTCCTGTTATTGGATAAGTGCTATCTCCATCTTGATAAGTTAAAACTTCATAGAAGTGATTGTTTTCATTCCAATTTGCGAACTTTGTAGCTTCTTGAAATGTCTTTATATCTGGTAATACGAAGTTTCCTTTCTTATTATCTACATAAGCATATTCAAGATTGTTTTCAATAGCATAAGCATATTCAACATATCCAATAGCTCCAACATTTTGCTTAACATAATTTGCTACACCTTCATTCCCCTTTGCTCCTATTCCCTCTGGCCAATTTACGCTTGTTCCATAACCTACCTTTTCTTTCCATTCAGGACATATTTTTGATAAATAGTTTGTAAAAACAAAAGTTGTTCCAGAGCCATCCGATCTTCTAACAGGTGTTATTTTTAAATCAGGTAAATTTATGTCTGGATTTAATTTCTTTATCCTTTCATCATTCCATTTTTTAATTTTCCCAAGGTAAATATCACAAATAACATCACCTTTTAAATATAATTTTTTGTTTAAATTTGGTATATTATAAATAATGCTTAGACCTCCTACAATAATTGGAAATTGAAATAATTTAGCACTATCAAGTTTTTCTTTTTCTAATGGCATATCACTTGCTCCAAAATCAACAACTCTTTCAATAATTTGCTTTATACCGCCACCTGAGCCAATAGATTGATAATTTACTTGATTTTTTGTTTCATTATAAAAGGCGTATGACCATTTTGAAATTAGAGGATAAACGAAGGTTGAACCTGCTCCATTTATGACGAATGGCTTGCTCTCTTGTGCTTTTTGGCAAGCTATGATAAACATGCTTATTATCATTAACCTTTTCATATTCTCCCTCCTTTTTAAAATTTAATTTCGGTTTGAAGATTTATGAACTTATTATCTTTATCTTGCTTATAATTTATAGAGCCTCTTAAATTTTTAGATAAGTTCAATACAAGACCTCCAATTATGAAATTCCTATCTTCACCATATCTGTCAATTCTAAAAATAATATCAAATGTTTGTATTGGCTTAATTGAAACAAATCCAGAAATTATGTTTGAGCTTATTGTATCTTGACTTGTTAAAGTTGAGCCTTTGAAATTACTATATTCAAATGAAAGTGTAAAGAATTTTTGAATAATTGCTAATGAAGAATTAAGTCTAATTTTTTCATTTTCATTTTTATATTTTCCATAATGTCCATATCCGAAAAGACCAATTTTTAAGTTATCATTAGTATATGGATAAGCAGAGATTGTTAATTCTAAATCCTTAAATTTATTATCTTCAACTTTATTATATCCTTCTCCATTAAACACACCAAAATTAACATTTATCAATTTTGAATTATATTCAAAAGCAACTCCAAGGTCTGCTGATGAAAGGACGGAGAAGTAATCTGTTGGAGTTTTTTCTATAAATCTATAAACCCAGATTTCTTCCATCTGTTTTATCCAAAAATTGTAAGTTTGCCCAAAGTAAATTTTAAAGCTCTTATATTTAGCTTCAAGAAATGCATATTTGGAATAAATGAAGTATGAGCCTACAATAGAAGAGTTTGGAACTTTGATTGTGCTATCAGAGCCTAATTTATAACTTCCAGATTTGCCAACATCTTTTATCTGACCCAAATCAAGCGTGTATCTGAATTTCAGATTTAGATTTTCATTTTTTAGAATTTCAGATATGAAGTTAGCATAAGCTCTGTCAATGTAGAACCCGTTACTGAGGGAGCTGTCAGGCATTATTGTGTATCTTAGATAAGATACACCGCTCACTTTCACATCCGCTAAAATAAGAGTTAATGTTAGCATAGGTCAAAATTTTAAAGCATAAAAATTTATTTTTTGTATAACCTAAATTTTTAATAAAACTTTTGATTTTACGAAAATTTTATTTGGGTTTTATTGAGGGAGGCAAAGCCCTATTTTCAGGATGGGTATGAAAATGATTCCGAAATTATTTGAATAGGGTAGGTAATAGATGCTTTGTACAATAAATAGTGTTAAGTCCTTGTTAATCAATATCTTATGAAAATTTTAGGAAATTATTGGATTTATTGCGGGGGTTTTTGTTAGGGGGCGAAAGTAAGTGGAAGCCTTATTTTTAGGGTGGGTGGGCAAAATATAGAAAAATAAATAATTCCAGAATTATTGGACAAAGCAGGCAGTAGATGCTTTGTCTAGTAAATAATGTTAAGTCCTTGATAATCAATAACTTATGAAAAT
>JAVVGK010000098.1:0-6452 GCA_032249175.1 Candidatus Hydrothermia bacterium
TTCTCTGGCTCAATTTCAATTCCCGAATTCTTCATTTCCTCAATAAAAATCAAAAACAATAATGTTATTATAAAACTAAATGAAAATATAAATTCAGAATTTAAAGTCTTTACAATACTTGGAAGGGAGATTATAAGAGGAAAGATAAATAATAATGAAATTTCATTTAAAGTGCCAAGTAGTGGGATTTATATTTTGAAAGTTAATAATAAGAATGTGAAAATTGTTGTGAAATAGATTAAGTATAAGCCATAGGCTTGTTTTCAGGGCAGGTGGGGAAATGAGGCTATTATTGATTTAAATTTTTATATTTTTCAATTATCTTATCAAGATAAATTAAGGCTTCTTCTCTCGTTTTAATAATTCCTTCTGCTCTTAAATCTTCAATTTCTTGAAGGATTTTCTTATAAATGGGTGATGGCTCAATGCCTCTTTCCATAATATCATAACCTGTTATTAATTTTGGAGGTTTATTTGCTTCCTTTTCTCTTTCTAAAAGTAAATCTTCCATAATTCTTGCTAATTTTAAATGTCCAGCAACACCATAATGTGATAATTTAGTAGCAAGAGCATCACAAAATGCCATAAGAACTAATGGAAAAGCCCATTCACCAAGTCTATTTAAAAATCTATTTATAGCTTTTCTTGTTGTTTCAGGTGCTGAAAGATAATGTGGATGCATATGATTAAGTATAAGATTACTAATAATTTTAATTTCATTTTTTGAAAAACTTAACCTTCTACCTATTTCTTTAAACATTCTTGCCCCTTCAACATCATGTCCATAAAAATGAACTTGATTATTTTCATAACTATAAGTTTTTGGTTTTGCTATATCATGAAAAATTCCTGCTATTATTAAAATTGCTTTATTTGAATTTTCTTCTAAAACTTTAAATCTGTGAATGTAATAGTGAAATGGGGACATTTTTAAATGCTTTAAATAAAAATCCAAAAATTCTATAACTTTTAATGTATGCTCTAAAACATTTTGCTCAAGATGTTCAAGTGGTTTCTTTAAGTCTTGTAGTTCAGGGAATATGTAAAACGCTAAATTTAAATCAATTAAAAATTTAAATGCCTTATATGGATTATCACTACTAAACATCTTAATTAACTCATAATGAACTCTTTCACTTGCGGATTTTTTAATTAAATAGCTATCTTTTAAAATTTGATTGTAAGTATTCATTTCAATTTTAAAGTTATATATTGATAAAAATCTAATTGCTCTTAACATTCTAAGTGGGTCATCTTCAAATGCTGAATTATAACACATTCTAATTATTCCATTCTTTAAATCTTCAATTCCGAAAAGTGGGTCAATAATTAAGCGATTTTTAATATCATAGGCAATGGCATTAAATGTAAAGTCTCTTTTGTTTAAATCTTCAAATAAATTAGAACCTCTTGGTGCTGAAATATCATAATTTATACTACTAACAACTCTTATTGTTGATTCATCAAGTTTGACAATCGTCCCTTTTGTTATTTTTGCTATTTGCTTTGAAATTTCATTAATATCGTTAAATGTTAAAATATCAACATCTTCAATTGATTCATCTAAAATGATATTTCTTATCGTTCCACCAACAATAAAGCTATCAGTTTCTTTTAAAAATTCAAAAATGGGAAATTGTTTTAAAAATAGCTCTACTTTTTGCTCCATATAAATGAAGTCTTTTGCTTATTTTTCTCACCTTCAATGCTAATTATATAAACGCCTGTTTTTTGTAAATCGCTAATTTTAAATTCCTTTACACCTTTAAATTTCCCAGAATATATAATTTTTATAACAGAGCCTCTTGCATCAAGAAGTTTTATAATAACAAATTCATTATCTTCATTATTTATTTTAAGCTCAACGCCATCATTTTGATATTTAATTTTTATTGAAAATGGGTCTTGCTTTATTAGTTTTTGTGATGTTAAAGTCATTCCCCACAAACATCCACACTTTGTTTCAATTATTGGATAATTTAGCTTTTCAATTTCTAAATTTGTTTTTGGCATTTGCTCAAATAATTTAATTTCTTTTTTTGTTGATATTAGAAAATCATAACTTCCGTCATTGTTATAATCTAATGGAATGACGCATTTTATACTATCATTTGAATTATAAACAATTTCCACATCTCCATAATCTCTAAAAATGCTAACTCTTTTCTCATCATATAAAACAATTTCATTATTTCCATCATCTTCCAAATCAATTAAAAAACCATCACTATATCTACCGTATATTCTTTTAATCTCGTTTAATTTTTCATCAAGGATAATAACTGAATTTGATTTAAAAACAATTAAATAATTCATTGATTTTGAAACATTAAAAACATCATCAAAAAGGATTTTATCACTATCAAAATCTCTTAAATTGTTATTTTTGTCTATGTAGAGTTTTTTATCAAAAGTTTCAACAATTCTATATCCGAACTTTTGATAATATAAGCTATCAGAAAAGCTATAACTTTGAGAATTATAATAATTAGAAGACGCTAATAAAATTTTTGATTTTGTTGAGAAATCTGAGAATGTTCCTTTAATATCGTAATAATTTAATTTTCTTGTATTTAAATTGTAGCTTAAAAATGGTGTATCAACATTTTTTGTAATAAAGTAAATGATTGGGTAATCAATATAAACTTTTTTTAATGAATTTTCAAGGGAAAATAAACTATCTATTCCATTTCTTTTTAAGATGATGTTATCCAAAAGAACTATAAATCTATTATCGTTATAGTATATGACATTTAAATTTTTTGCTGTTAAATTCCAAGTTTTGGTGTTTATCCATAAACTCCAAACAACTAAACTCATATAATCATTTAGTTTCAAAATTTTAAAGGATGAGTTGATAATTGAGCATGCTTTGCCAAATAATTCTGAAACAATTTATTTTTCTTTATTTTGCCCACCCACCCTTAAACTAAGGCTTCGCCTTATAAATACCCATTTTTTGCCTTGGGGGGCTTCGCCCCCCTCAAATCACCCCCATAAAATCAATAGTTTTAGAAAATTTTTCATAACTTATTGATTATCAAGGACTTAACATTATTTATTGGACAAAGCAGGAGATTATAGCTTTTACTGGGGGGTTTTGTCAGGGGGCGAAAGTAAGCCGAAGGCTTAATTTAAGTGTGGGTGGGTAAAATAAGGAAAAATAAATAATTTTGGAATTATTGGACAAGGTATAATGCCTTAAAATTTTAAAATGCTAACTTGGATACTTTTGCTTATTTGTTTGATTCTTATTTTTATTTTGATTAAAATGAGGTTGGATTTTGAAAGAAAAACCTATGAAAAAGCTAATGAAATTGCTAAATTGATGTTTCAAGAATGGATGAATCAAGATAGACAAAAGCTTGAAGAAGTTATCAAAAATCAGTATTTAAATGAACTTGAAAGATGGAAAAGAGAAAGTGAAAAAGAAATTAGAAAAGATGCTATTAAGAGATCTATAAATACACTTTTTGGTAAGATAGGGGAAGAATTTGCTCCTTTATTATTATCTCAAAAGTATAAAGCAAATCCCAAAGATTTTAGACACCTTGGAACACCTGTTGATTATATCGTTTTTAAAGGTTTATCAGATGAGGATAGTGAAGTTGAAGTTATTTTTATTGAAATAAAAACAGGTAAGAATTCAAATTTACCTACAAGGGAAAAGAAAGTTAAGGAAGCTATAATGAAAAATAAAGTTAGATATGAAGTTGAAAATTTAGATAATTTAACAAAAGAAGCAAAGGAAAATATATTTAAAATGCTTGACCAGATGAAAATGATATAACACCATTATTAGCATAATCAATTCTAAAAACAGGCATAGATGTCCTTGTTAGTTGAATTCTTAGTCCAATACCATAAACTGAAATTTTACTTTCCCAATAAGCAAAATCGTAGAAAAATAAAGGTCCAAATGCAAATAAATTGAAAATTTCATTTGTATAAAATCTTATTTCAAATGAAGTTCTATAAACTTTATTAGAAAAATTTTCAAAGTAATTTAGTCCTCTAATTCCCATAATTCCACCTACCCAAAACCCTTTCGTTGAAGATGTATCCTTTATATCCATATAGTTAAAACCATTATAAAAGGCAAAGGTTATGAAATGAAATGGTTTATAGTAAATTGAGTTTGAAAGAATGACATAATTATAGCTTGGATTTATTTCAAATTCAGCTCCCATATATGATAAAATTTTTTCTTTAACAAGAGAAAATGAATTTATCAAACTTATGAAATTTTGTCCAAAAGCAATATAACTACTAAAACCTTTACTAAATGGCTCTTCCTTTACAAAATTATTAACATTCCTTAAAAATCCAAAGTTCATGTTTGAGAAACTATAACCAATAATCGGATTAAAGTTTTTGAAAATTCTAAATCCTAAAAATGGCTCATTTTTTGGACTTTTAAAATTATAACCAACATTAAGACCAACAACATTATAAATTTTATCTTCAAAACTATTTCTTATAATCCAAAAATAATAAGAAAATCCTTTTATTCCTCTAAAAGTTCTTCTTGATGATTGAAAATAAAAATTTTTTTCCAAATTTGTTATTTTTGAATAGTAATCAAATGAAATTTGTTTTAGTAATGAGCTTGAAGATAATCCTCCTTCAAAACCTTTATATTCTGAGCTATTTGTAAGAAAAATTCTACTCCATATCCCTGTTCCTAATAGATTTAAGTCTTGAATTCCAAAATCTATTTTTCCTTCACTTCCAGAACCTTCAATATTTAAGTAAATTCCAAGCGTCCAAACATCCTTCGTTATAATTTTAAAATTAATTGTATCACCTTTTATTTCTTTTAAAATATCAACTGAATAAAACAAACCTGTTGATAGTAATCTTGACTTAATTTCAGAAATAATTGTAGTGTCATTTATAATTGAGCCTTTTTTAATTGGTATCATGTTTGATATAACAAAAGTCCTCGTTTTGAAATGTAATTTGTTAGCAATTTTATAAATTCCATAATTTTCTTCAAAAATGTTCTTAGTTATAATTTCAATATCACCAACAATATAGGATATTACTATTAGCATTTATAGATTTAATGTCCAATTTTCAATAGGCTCAAGATAAGCTCTAAAATGCCTTAAAAACTTTGGCTCTTTTACAATTCTCATACCTTTTATCAAATTTTTCTTTTTCTTAATTTCTTCAAAGACTTCAATGACATATTCTAAATGGCTTTTTGTATAAACTCTTCTTGGAATAGCAAGTCTTACAAAATTGTACTTAGCATCCTTAAACATAAATTTTCCAACTTCAACTGCCCTTATTCCACCTTCTATATATAAAGCAATAACTAAGCTTTGACCAGGGAATTCATTCTCATCTATATTTTCTAAGAATTTCTTTGCTTCAACATAAACTGCATGTCCTCCAAAAGGTTTCATAACAGGAATACCTAAATTATGTAGTCCTTCCAATAAAAATTTAACCTGCTCAATTCTATGTTTTAAGTAATTTTCATCTGTGCTTTCAAAAAGTCCAATAGCAATAATTTCTAAATCTCTTCCTGCTAATCCTCCATAAGTTGGGAAACCTTCAAATAAAACCAAATAATTCCTAAGTTCTTCTGCTAAATTTTCATCATCTAATGCTATAAATCCACCAATATGATTTAATCCATCTTTCTTAGCACTAAATGTAATAATATCTCCATAACTTAATGTTTCATTTATAATTTCAAGGATTGTTTTATTTGAATAATCCTTGTCTCTTAATTTAACTAAATAACTATTTTCTGAAATTCTACAAGCATCAATCATAAGCTTTATATTATATCTTTTACAAATTTCCTTTGCTTCTTTTACATTTTTTGGACTTACTGCTTGACCACCACCAGAATTATTCGTAATTGTTAAAACAACGAGCTTTACTTTTTCTTTAAATTTTCTTAATAATTCTTCAAGTTTATTTAAATTTATGTTTCCTTTAAATGGATATTCACTTTCCAAATCATGCTCTTCTGGAATATCATAAATTATAGCTCCTTTGTATTCAAAATTTCCTCTTGTTGTATCAAAAAGTGTATTTGAAATAATAATATCACCTTCTTTAATAAAATGCTCAGCAATAATTTTCTCACCTGCTCTTCCCTGATGAACAGGAATAACTTGCTTTTTACCTGTAAATTTAATAACTGCTTCTTGAAATTTATAATAGCTTTCTGAACCAGCATAGCTTTCATCTCCAAGCATCATAGCAGATAATTGATATTTACTAATTGCAGAAGTTCCACTATCTGTTAATAAATCAATAGTAATAACATTTGAAGGAAGATAGAAAACATTATAATGTGCCTCTTTAATATATTTTAATCTTTCCTCTTTTGTAGTAATAGCAATAGGCTCAACAACTTTTATTTTATAAGGCTCAAATTTCCAATTATCCAAGGTTGAAAATTTTAAAGTTCATTGTTTTTGACTTGG
>JAVVGK010000099.1:0-6339 GCA_032249175.1 Candidatus Hydrothermia bacterium
ATTTTAGAATTATTGGACAACACAAATTTTTTATCATTTAAACTTTTAGAACTTGTGAATTTCCCTTTATTTATAATTTTCATTTTTGGCATCTTACAGATAATTATTATTAAAATTTTAGGATTGAGCTTAAATGTTTATTTATTAACATTATTGTCGGGAATAGCGATAATTTCATCTGGATTTATTCTTTCAATAGCTTCTGAAACTGCTCAAAAAGATGTTCCAAGAAGTTTTGCTACAATTTTTTTAGCATTAATAGCAATTTTACCTGAATATGCTGTTGATATATATTTAGCATATCAAGGAGGTAAAGACCCTCAATATGCTCACTATGCACTTGCTAATATGACTGGTGCTAATAGGTTGTTAGTTGGAGCATTCTGGCCCATTGTTGTTATTGTTTTTGTTTTATCAAAATTGAAGGAAAAAATTTATGAAATAGAACTTGATATTCATTTAGAAAAAATTTTCCTTTTAATAGCTACTATTTATGGGTTTTTCATTGCTATTAAATCAAGTATTACAATTTTTGATGCTATTGCTCTTATTCTAATTTTTCTCATTTATAGTTATTTAGCAAGCAAACAAGAGCATATTGAGCCAGAATTTGAAGGGGATATTCAAAGGTTTATTACTAATCTTGACAAGCCAAAGCGAATTTTAACATATACATTATTATTTATTTATGCAGGAATTGGAATTTTATTATCCGCTAAACCATTCGCAGAAGGTTTAATAGAAATAGGGAAAAATTTAGGTATTGACCAGTTTTTTTTAATTCAATGGGTAGCACCTTTTGCAAGTGAAAGTCCTGAATTTGTGATTGTTTTAATTTTAGCACTAAGAGGCTTTGGCTCTTGGGCTATTGGAACATTAATTTCATCAGAAGTGAATCAACTAACACTTTTAATCGCTGCTATTCCAATTGCTTTTTCAGTAGGTGCAGGCTCAATATCTGTCTTCTCGTTGGACAATAACCAAGTTGTTGAAGTGCTTTTAACTGTCTCACTATCACTATTTGCTATTATGATTATTTTAAATGATAGATTTCATATAATTGAGGCAGTTTTAATTTTAACTGCTTTTATTATAACATTTTTCGCTAAAAGTTATCATTTTGAAATATCATTTTTTTTAACTATTTTAAGCGTTTTAATTTTAGTTATTACAAAAAGATTTTCTCATATCTTTAATTCAATAAGTAAGGTTTTCCAGAGTAAATAATATGCTTTATCATCTTTTAACACCACTTTCTGAAAATTTTATTTTATTTAACCTTTTCAATTACATAACATTTAGAGCATTTTTAAGTGGTATTATTGCTTTTTTAATTGTTTTTACATTAACACCAATTTTTATAGAGAAATTTAAAGAATTTAGGGAAAGAATAAAAGAAGATGTTCCTTCTTGGCACAAGAAAAAAGAAGGCACACCAACAGCTGGTGGTATTGTTATGTTATTTTCCGTTTTAATTAGCTCATTATTATTAGTTAGATATGATAATCCTCTTGTTTGGATTTCATTATTTACTATAACATATATGGCACTAATAGGTTTTTATGATGATTATAAAAAAATGACCTCTAAAAGTAAGGTTGATGGACTTAAAGTTTTACCAAAACTTGTATTACAATCAATTCTTGCTATTGTTATTTTTATTTTTATAATTTTTTATTATCCACCCCAAATTGCTACAAAAACCCAACTTTTATTTTTCAAAAACATATATATTGATTTTTCAATTTTTTATCCAATTTTTATATTTTTTGTCTTTGTAGGAACTGCTAATGCTTTAAATTTGACAGATGGTCTTGATGGTCTTGCTGGTTCTTGCTCAATTCCTCCACTTATTACATTTTTAATTGTTGCTTATATTACAAGTCATATTGTGCTTTCAAAATATCTTAATATATTACATATTCCCCAAGCAGGAGAACTTACAATTATTTGTAGTTCTATAATTGGAGCATTACTTGGTTTTCTTTGGTATAATAGTTATCCTGCTGAAATTTTTATGGGTGATACAGGCTCTCAAATGCTTGGAGGTGCATTTGGAATTATAGCAATTTTAATAAAACAAGAAATTTTATTAGCAATAGCAGGAGGATTATTTGTTATTGAAGCATTATCTGTAATTATTCAAGTGAGTTATTTTAAATGGACTAAAAGGAAGTATGGACAAGGTAAAAGGATTTTCAAAAGGGCGCCCCTTCATCACCATTTTGAGGAAATTGGTTGGCAAGAACCTAAAATCGTAGCAAGATTTCTCATTATTTCAACACTATTTAGTATATTAGCATTAGCCACTTTGAAAATTAGGTAAATGCATTATGATATTGCCTTAAAATTTCAAGTTAATACTCCCACCTCCTCCCCCCTTTGGGGGGATTTAAATTATTTAATAACTTTCTAATACCTTTTGGAATATCAGTTGGTTTAAATGTTAATTTGTCAAAAAATTCACAACTTCTTGAATGTAAATAAGCAGAGATAACAGCACTATAAATTGGACTAACTTTTTGAGCCAAAAATCCTCCTATTAACCCACTTAATACATCACCACTTCCACCTCTTGCTAATTTTTCATCACCCCATATATTTAAAAATTTATAATTCTTCTGAACAATAACAGACGGACTGCCTTTAAGTAATAAAACACATTTATAATTCTTTGAAAAATCAAGAGCAATTTCAATTCTATTTCTATCTATGAATTTTGGCTCTTTTTTTATAATAAAACTCATTTCACCTACATGAGGAGTTATAATTGTTTTTTCATCTAATAAATCAATTTTTTCATTAATAGCCCATATTCCATCAGCATCAATAATTTTATAAATTTGTAAATTTAACAATTCACTTATGAATTCCTTAACTTTTTCATTTCTTGAAATTCCACTACCTACAACAATACTATCAAAATTTAAATTTTTTGACATTAAATCTAAAAAACTTCTTTTACTTAAATATCCATCTTCATCTTCTAATGGAATTAAAATTGCTTCTGGAATTTTTCCTGCAATATAAGGATAAATTGTTTTTGGAATAGCACAATAAATTAAACCCACACCACTACTTAAAGCACCAATAACATTTAAAATAACTGCCCCAACATAATCTCTACTTCCACCAATTATTAAAGCCTTTCCCTTATCTCTCTTACTTTCATAACCTTTATATTTTGGCAATAAATTTAAAATGTCTTCATTCTCCAAATATAAAAATCCTTTATTTTCTGCTAATTTTTCCTCAATTCCAATATCAATTACGTTAATTTTTCCACTATGAATTTTACCTTCAAATAAATAATGACCAAGTTTTTCAAAGGCGAATGTAAATGTTAAATCACTTTTAAATGCTATATTTTCAACAAATCCATTTTCTCCATTTACACCACTTGGTATATCAATTGCTATTCTTATTTTATTTAAATTATTTGAAATATCAACTGCATAATAATAATTATCTTTTAATGAGCCTTTAAATCCTGTTCCAAATATCGCATCTACTATAACCTCATAACTTTTTACATCTTCTAAAAATTTTTGTTTTTCAAACTTTTCAATATCAACTCCAAAAACTTTTAATAATTCAAAATTTAATTTTGCCTCATTTGTTTTAAAATTATCATCAAATATAATAACTTTTACAATTTTTTTGAATTTTTTAAGCCATCTTGCTATTACAAAACCATCACCTCCATTATTTCCACTTCCACAAAGAATTAAGAAACTATTTGAAATATCTTTAATTCTTTCAGCAACACCTTTTCCCGCATTTTCCATTAAAACAATTTGAGGAACTTTTGAGCTATTATCAATTTCTTTCATTTCTGATGGTGATAAAACTCTCTTCATTATCAAAATTTTAAAGTTAAGCTTTAAAATTTTAGTCTTATGATTTTTTTAGTTATGGAAATTCAAAGTATGAAAGTTTATAGTAATTCATTCAAAAACTCAGAAGCTATCCCTTCTAAATACACTTGTGAAGGTGAAAATGTCTCTCTTCATGTAAAATGGGAAGGATTTCCAAAAGAAACGAAAAGTTTCGTTTTGATAATGAGTGATCCCGATGCTCCTATCGGAACTTTCTATCATTGGATATTATATGACATTCCTTCTAATGTTAATGAAATAAAGGAAGGGGAAAGCGTTGGATTGAAGGGTAAAAATGATTTTGGAAAGCTTGGTTATGGTGGTCCTTGTCCTCCAAGAGGTCATGGAAAGCATAGATATTATATTACAGTTTATGCTCTAAATGTTGAAAAAATTGGTCTTAAAGAAGGGGCAAGTGCTAAGGAAGTCTTAAAAGCTATTGAAGGAAAGGTGTTAGCAAAAGGAGAGATATTTGGAACGTATGAAAGAAAATGATAAAAGGAATAATTTTATATAGTTTTGGAGTTATCCTAATAAGTTTAGCTTTTTTAGTTTTAGCTTATTTATTAAAGTTGAAATTTAGATGATGCTTCTTTTAGTAGTAAGTAATATAGATAGTGTATATAATTTTCTTGTAAAATCGTTGAAATTAAATACTAAAACAACAACTTATAAAGTTGATACTATTGGTATAAATTTATATCAATTTTCAATAAGAACTGCTGATAAGAAGCAAAACCCTTCAAAAATAGCTGAAAGTTTAAAGAAACTAAATTTTGAATTAAAGGATAGTCTTTATTTTGGAAAAATTCTTTCAAATGAAGTAAAAGATCTAAAATTATCTTCAAACAAAGATACAATTTTTATTAGTTTTACAATAAAAATTATTCCACCTGCCTTGGTTTTCAAAGAAGAAAAAATTTTGAATTTTCTTTTAAATACAATTGAAAATTCTACTAATGTTAAAATTGAAAAGAAACTAATAAATAAAGAACTTCAAACGAAATCAGATTTTTATGAATTTAAAATTGTTTTTAAACCACAAAAGAATAATAAATTTTCACAAGATGACATAACAAAAATTAAAAATTTTCTTTTAAGAGAAAATATATATGCTATGGATTATCAACTTGGCAAACTTGTTTATGTTAAATTTTCGGGATTAATTGAAGGATATATTGTTTATGATAGCTATATTAAATTTTTAGATGATTCATTACTTGCTCAATTGAGAATAAAAAAACCAGAGCTTAAAACAGTTAGAATAGCTTCCCAAATTTTAGAAATTTTAAAATCAATTTCAAAGGACAAAGTTATTGGATTTGGAATAAATCAAATAGGACAAGATTTAATTGATAATAAACTTGTAAGTGTAATAAAACTTGATATTATTATGAGGAAAGATGTTGATTTTGAAGAAATTAGAAATAGCATAATTGATAAAGGTTCTAAAATTTCAAGCTCTAATAATGCTTATGTTGTTTCAGGTGTTATTGTAATAAGCAACCCAATTTTAAATAGTGAAAAATTCAAAACAATTAGAATAGAGTTTGAAAAATTTTCGGATTATGATATTTATAAAATCACAACAGCTAATATTGAAGTTCAATAATTTCAAAATCATTATCATCTGATAATCCGACATATAACTTTCCATTAGAAAATAAAATTGATGTTGGATGTCCTTTTGTTTTATAAATTTCTCTTTCTTTTAAAGTATTTAAATCAATTTCTACGACATTATCTGATAATAAGCCTGTTGCATATAATTTATTACCATTTATCGTTAGTCCATAACCTGCTCTTATTAAACTGCTTCTAATTAAAAATTTCAAACTATCATTTTCATAAACATATATACTTGAAGGACTTGTAAATGTTAAAACATAAATTCTTCCTAAACTATCAATAGCTAATCCAGATG
The DNA here is from genome assembly GCA_032249175.1 of Candidatus Hydrothermia bacterium. Taxonomy (GTDB): domain Bacteria; phylum Hydrothermota; class Hydrothermia; order LBFQ01; family DSFT01; genus DSFT01. The sequence continues at coordinate 5,803 of JAVVGK010000099.1, forward strand.
GTCTTCTAACATTAAAAGCAAGTTTGATATTGCCTGATATATTAAACTTATAAACAGCATCTGAAAAAACATCAGAAATATAAAAAATACCATCAGGACTTAAAATTATATCTAATAACAATTTTGGCTCAATTTCAAAATCTTTATAATCAATTATTTTTGTTAAAGACATATTATTTAATGAAAGCTTCCAAATTCCATTAACATCAGCAATAATGAAATAATTTCTGAATTTTTTTATGCCTTTGGGATCTACAAGAAGTCCTGAAAAATCAATTGGCTCTATATTTTTTGTACCTTTTCTGAATCTATAAATTTTTCCATCATTTACATTTATTTCTCCTATATCTGTAAAATAAATATAATTTTCAACTTCACAAAATCCACCAACTCTAACAAATGATATTAGAAATGTAAGCAAGCTCTAAATTTTAAATCTAAAAATGCTTTGTCTAATAAATAGTGTTAAAAATTTTAATTAAACAAGCCAAAAAATTTATGCCTTATAATTATAGAGCTTTATGAAGCTAATAGAAA
>JAVVGK010000100.1:0-6284 GCA_032249175.1 Candidatus Hydrothermia bacterium
AATAGTTTCAAAATTATTAGACAAGGCTATCTTATAATGCTTTGTCCAATAAATAATGTTAAGCGATTGATAATCAGCAACTTATCAAAATTTTAGGAAATTATTTATTTAAAGCCCCCCAAAGCAAAAGATAGGGTATTTATAAGGTGAAAATAATCCATATTTCAGAATTATTAAACAATGTAATCTTATAATGCTTTGTCCAATAAATAGTGTTAAGTCATTGTTAATCAATAACTTATGAAAATTTTAGGAAATTATTTATTTTACGGGGGAATTTAAGGGGGCGAAGTTTATAAGGCGAAGCCTTATTTTCAGGGTGGGTGGGAAAAATAAAAAAAATAAATAGTTTTAGAATTATTGGACAATGCAATCTTATAAAACCAAAATACTTTAAAATTTTCGGTATGCTTTTTAAAGGAAGTTGGGAAGTAAAAGTTGGATTAGCTAAAATGTTAAAGGGTGGGGTTATAATGGATGTTACAAGTCCAGAGCAAGCTAAAATTGCTGAAAAAGCAGGAGCAGTTGCAGTAATGGCACTTGAAAGAGTTCCAGCAGACATTAGGAAGGAAGGTGGGGTAGCAAGAATGGCAGATCCAGAGATTATTTTAAGAATAATGGATGCTGTAAGTATTCCAGTAATGGCAAAAGTTAGAATTGGACATTTTGTTGAAGCTGAAATACTTGAAGAACTTGGTGTTGATTTTATTGATGAAAGTGAAGTTTTAACACCTGCTGATGAAGAAAATCATATAAATAAACATCAATTTAAAGTTCCTTTTGTTTGTGGAGCAAGGGATTTAGGAGAAGCATTAAGAAGAATTAGTGAAGGAGCAGCCCTAATTAGAACAAAAGGTGAAGCGGGAACAGGAAATGTAGTAGAAGCAGTAAGGCATATGAGATTAATTCAAAGACAAATATCAGAAGTAAAAGCGTTAAGAGAAGACGAACTTTTTTCAAAGGCAAAAGAATTGCGTGTTGATTATAATGTTTTAAGGTACGTTTGGGAATATGGAAAATTACCAGTTCCAAACTTCGCAGCAGGTGGAATAGCTACACCAGCAGATGCAGCACTTATGATGAGACTTGGAGCAGAGGCAGTATTTGTAGGAAGTGGTATTTTTAAATCATCAAATCCAGAAAAATATGCTAATGCAATTGTTGAGGCAGTTGCTTATTATGATAATCCAAAAGTTTTAGCTAAAATTTCAAGGAATCTTGGAGAACCTATGAAAGGTTTAGATATAAGTAAGTTAGAAGAGGATGAACTTTTACAAACAAGAGGATGGTAAAAGGAGGTGAGAATTGGAAAAGATTCATACAACAAGAGGAGAGCATTACATTGTGGAAGCGTCTGGATGTGACCCTGAAATTATAGGAAATGTTAAACTTATGCAAGAAATTTTGGTTAATGCAGCAAGAGAAGCAAATGCTGAAATTTGGGCTGTTTCCTTCAATAGATTTCCACCTAATGGTGTAAGCGGAGTAATTGTAATTTCTGAGTCTCATCTTTCAGTTCATACATGGCCAGAATTCGGATATGTTGCTATGGATATTTATACGTGTGGTGAAAGTACCGAACCTGAAAAGGCAGTTAAGTACGCAGTTGAAAAATTCAAAGCAAAGCATGTTCATATTACTGAAATAACAAGAGGACTTGATGATGGTGATAAAATTTTTTATCATAGTATAATAAGCTGGGAGGAAGGTAGAGAATTATAATGATTTTAAGAGAAGATCTTCCTCAAAAATCAACGATGCCCATTTCCGAAATAAAATACAAAGCCAAACTTGATCAAAATGAAAGCCCATTTGATATTCCTATTGAAATTAAAGAAAAGTTATTTGAGGAATTCAAAAAAGTTGAATTCAATAGATACCCTCAACCGTACTTTTACTACGAAACAAAAGAAATTTTCTCAAGTTATTTAGGTGTTAGTCCTAAAAATTTCCTAATAACAGTTGGTGCTGATCAAGGCATTTGGTTAGCATTTTTTTTAGCAGGAGGAAAAAATAGAAGTGCCATTATATATGAGCCAACATATCCAATTTTTAAACATGCAGGGATAATTACACAAACAAACTTGGAAATTTTAAATCTTGGTGTTAATTATAAAATTCATCCTGAAACATTTAAAAATCATAACATAATATGTATCGTAAATCCAAATAATCCAACAGGAAATTTACAGGATGATGAAGTTATATTAGAAGCTATTAAAAGAAATTCCTTAGTTGTAATAGATGAAGCATATTTCCCATTTTCAAATAAAACTTACAAACATTTAGTATATGACTATAAGAATGTTTATATAATAAGAAGCTTATCAAAAAGCTTATTAGCAGGCATTAGGATAGGAATTGTAATTTCTGATAGTGATATTGTAAGTATGGGGGAGGAAGTTTTAACATCCCCTTATCATTTAAGCACACTTCAACTTGTAATTTTAAGAAATTTTCATTTAATTGAAAGTTATTATAAAGATTCTATAAAAATTGTAAATGAAGAAAAAGAAAGGATTTACAAGGCATTTGATGAGCTAAAAATTGAATATATCAAATCTTATGCTAATTTCATTTTATTTAAGGTTAAAGAGGCGAATTTGGTTTATAATGAGCTTATTGAAAGAGGTATTAGAATTAGAAATGTTTCATATATGAAAGGTCTTGAAAATTATTTAAGAATAACAATTGGAAAACCATATGAAAACGAATTATTTATATCTGCCATAAAAGAGATTTGCTCTATGCTTTAAAATTTTCAAACCTTGCCAGCGTAGCTCAATTGGCAGAGCGGCTGATTTGTAATCAGCAGGTTGGCGGTTCGAGTCCGCCCGCTGGCTTTTGGGCGGGTACCCAAGCGGCCAACGGGGGCAGGCTGTAAACCTGCTGGGCTTACGCCCTACGTAGGTTCAAATCCTACCCCGCCCATTCCTGAAAATTGTTATTGCTTCAAATAATGAGGGGAAAATAAATGAAATAAAAGAATTTTTAAAAGATATTAAAAAAATTCAATTAGTTTCACTTAAAGAGTTGAATTTAAAATTAGAAATAGAGGAATTTGGTAAAACCTTAGAAGAAAATGCTCTAATTAAAGCAAGAACAGTTCATTATATTACAAAACTGCCAGTGATTTCAGATGATTCAGGTTTATTTATAGAAGCTTTAAATGGATTTCCTGGCATAAAATCATCAGATTTTCAAAAAGAAAATGAAAATTATTTAGAAGAAATTTTAAAAATGATGAAAGACAAAGAGAATAGAAAAGCATATTTTAGATGCGTTATTGTATTTATTGATAGTCAAAGCAATGAGTATATTTTTGATGGTGAAGTTTTAGGAGAAATAAGTTATGAAATTTTAGGAAATAATGGTTTTGGTTATGACCCAATTTTTCTTTATAAACCATTAAATAAAACATTTGCTCAAATTGACACTAAAACCAAAAATCAAATTAGTCATAGAGGACAAGCTCTTAAAAAACTTAAAGAATTTTTAATTAGATTTTCCAACAACTTTTTGCTTTAATTTTTGAGCTTTGTATTTAACTTCTTCAAAATCTATGAATTTTAATTCCTTTTTTTCCATAAGAATTTTACCATTTATCAAAACACTTGAAACATCTAAACCATTAGCACTATAAACAATAGCAGAATATGGGTCATAAATTGGCATTAAATGAAAACTATTTAAGGATATAGTTATTAAATCTGCTTTCTTGTTAATTTCAATGCTTCCTACTATGTTATCTATTCCCAAAACTTTTGCTCCATAAATTGTAGCCATTTTCAAAACTTCCTTAGCACTAACAACTTTTGGGTCAAGAAGATGGACTTTATGAATTAAAGCACAACTTCTCATTTCATCTATCATATCTAAATTATTATTTGATGCTGTTCCATCAGTGGCAAGTCCAACATTTATATTTTTGTTTAGCATTTTAACAATTGGAGCTATACCACTTGAAAGCTTCATATTACTTTGTGGATTATGTGCAACACCGACATTATAATTTTTATAAATTTCTATTTCTTCATCATCTAAATAAACACTATGAGCGGAAATAAATTTATGATTTAAAATGCCAATTGAATTTAAATATCTTACAGGTGTTAATCCATATTTGTTTTTTATTATTTCAACTTCTGATTTTGTTTCAGCAACATGCATATGAATAGGTATATTATATTTTTTAGCAATTTCATAACCTTTCAAAATTAAATCTTTTGAGCAAGAATAAGGAGCATGTAAGCATAATGTTGGATGAATATATTCATCATTTAAATAATTTTCAATAAAACTTTTAACAATTTTTAATCCTTCTTCGGGATTTTTAAATGAAGGCGTTGGAAAATCTATTAAACCTTCTCCAAGAAATGCTCTAATTCCTATTTCTCTTGAAATTTCAGCAGTTATTTCCTCAAAAAAGTACATATCATTATAAGTTGTTGTTCCTGTTCTTATCATTTCACAAATAGCTAACAAACTTGCTATTTTTATAAATTCTCTATCAACTGCTCTATTCTCAGCAGGCCAAATATAATTATTAAGCCAATCCATTAAATCTTTATCATCAGCAAATCCTCTAAAACCAACCATTGCTATATGAGTATGTGTATTTATAAATCCGGGAAGTAAGATATTAGGTCTATCGTCAATAATATAATCAAAGTTTTCATTTTCAATATCAGAGATTTTTGATATTTTTGTAATTTTTTCATTTTCAATAACAACCGCTCCATCTTCTATAACTTCATCTTTTTCATTCATCGTTAAAATATAATTAGCTTTTATGAGAATTTTCATAATGAAAAAAATTTTAAAGTTGCGTTAAGTTATAAAAAAATTTCTAAAACTATTTATTAACTTTAAAATTTTCAAGATTTTTATGAATGTTGATATTTTAACTTCATTTTTAGCTGGTTTTTTATCATTTCTTTCTCCTTGCGTTTTTCCTCTAATTCCTGCTTACATTTCGTACATTTCAGGAGTTTCAATTAAGGATTTATCTAATTCAAAAATTTCAATAAATACAATTTTTAATCTTTTATCATTTATTTTTGGTTTTTCACTAATTTTTATTCTTTTTGGTGCAAGTGCCACATTTATAGGTCAGTTATTATCTCAAAATAAAATTATTATTTCAAAGTTTGCGAGTATTATAGTTATTATATTTGGTTTAAATTTCATAGGTATTTTTAGGATTAAGAAAAATTTTCAATTTAATAAATTTATTAAGTTTTTGAGCCTTATTTTTCTTATCCTAATTGTCATTTTTTTGTTTTTTCTGTTCAAAAATTGGCTATTTTTATTAATTTCAATAGTTCTAATTGTTATTTTTAATTTTTTCAATCTAATTAACTTTGATTTTTTGAATTATGAAAAAAAATTTAATTATGAAGTTAGGAAAGAAAGCTTATTGTCTTCATTTATTTTGGGAAGTTCATTTGCTTTTGGCTGGACACCTTGTATAGGACCAATTTTAGCAAGCATCTTAACACTTGCTGCTGTTCAAGAAACAGTTCTTCAAGGAATAATTTTACTAACTTTTTATTCTCTTGGTCTTGCTATTCCCTTTTTTGTTTCAGGTATATTAATTGACCTTTTATTAAAGAACATTAAGAATTTTAGAAAATTTTTTGGAATTATTGAATTTTTAAGTGGCTTACTATTAATTTTAATAGGAATTCTGATTTATAATAATGCTTTCACAATAATAGCAAGCTTATTTTCAAAGTAGTTCTGAGTTTTTTAGACTCTGTAAATGCCAAATGCTTCGTCCAATGAATAGTGTTAAATAATTGACTATCAATAACTTTTGAAAATTTTAGGAAACTATAGATTTTATTGGGGGTTCATTTAGGAGGCGAAGTAGGGTGGGTGAAAAAATATAGAAAAATAAATAATAGAAATAAATAATTTTAGAATTATTGGACAGGGCAACTAATTTGTAGTTTAAACTTTTAAAACTATGGAAAAAGAGTACATTATAAAAGAGTTTGAAGATTTATTAAATTTGTTAAGAGAAAGACCTGACTATCTTGAAAAGTTAAGAATGTTAATTTTAACTAAGGAGTTATTAGAATTGCCAGTGAAGTTTGAAGAATTTAGAAGAGAGGTAAATCAAAGATTTGACGAAGTAGATAAAAAATTTGAAGAAGTTGATAAAAGACTTGAAAAGTTAGAAAAAGGACAAGAGGAAATAAAAGAAAGACAAGATAAAATGGAAGAAATTCTAAAAAGGCATGAAATAAGCATACAAGAACTAAAAGGGTGGCAATTAG
>JAVVGK010000101.1:0-6230 GCA_032249175.1 Candidatus Hydrothermia bacterium
TATCGTCCCTATTAGGGATTGAAACTAACGATTATAAAAGTTCTTCTCTCAATTTTATTCCTATTTGACCTTTCAATTCATTTCTTATATGTTGCTCAAAAATTTGAGCATCGCTATCAGTTATTAATGCATCATTATGAGCAATTTTTAAAATAACAGGATAACCTTTTACAATAGTAGGGTAAATAATTTTTAAAATTTCTTCTTGCTCTTTATCTTTTATAAATTCAACTTTATAAACTCTATGATTTTCTTCAAACCTTGTATAAAAGAAAAAAATTTGTTTCTTTTTTAAGTGTTCAAATGGTTGAGGTAATTTCCATTTGTAAAATTCATCTTCATCAAGATATTTAACTTTCTTGCTATATCCTACTTCCTTTGTAAATTCTTCAAAAATAATAATATCAGGTCTTTCTATTAAATTGAAAATTTTCTCACCTGTTGTAGGAGAAAAGGATTTTGAGATACTTACAACTTCAAAATTTGTTAATAAATCATTTAAAACTTTCAAATACTCATAATATAAAAGATGAGCAAAGTAAATAAATTTGTTTTCTTTATTGAAGTTTTTAACCAAGTGATAAGACCATAAATCATAATTATATATATCATCTTTATTTTCGTAATAAATTTCTTCAATTTCTTTTTCTTTAATTTCTCCTTTGTAAAACCATCTTTGACCTATTTGACTACTATAACTTGGTCCAAATCTAATTATTAAACTTCTTATGCTTCCATCAATCAAAATAATATCATGCTTAACCTTTCTTGCCATTAAATATATTGATTTAAGTTCTAATGTACTCATTATTAGCGAAGCCAAATCATCAAGAAATTTCCTAACTAAAACATCAAACGGAATTACTAAAACAAATGAAAGATAAGTATAATTTTCGTTATAGCTATTTTTACTATCAAAAAATAATCCAACACCTGATGACAAAATAATATATTTGTCAATATATTCAATTGTATTATAAGAGCCATCACCACAAACAATACTATATTCATTATTTCCTTTGTATTCAAATGTTTTCCATTCTTCCTTAACAATTTTTTCATCTATATTTATCAATTCATTTGAAAATTCAAATTGCTCTCTTATATAATCCCATTTTGAAAATACCCCTTCAAGAAACTTATAATTTATTCTCATTGTTAGTTTGAAAATTATAAAGTCTAATTTGATGTCAGATATGCCTTCTTCAATAACCCCTCATAAAATCTTCAAAGTAGGTTTAAGAAAAACAGGCTTTAAAATTTTCAAACTTGCGGGCGTAGCTCAGTGGTAGAGCACCTGCTTGCCATGCAGGGGGTCGCGGGTTCAAATCCCGTCGCCCGCTCTATGAACAAGCAAGAGATTATAAATAACATTGAAAAGCCTTTTTTAAAGGAAGTTCCAGAATTAAAACCAGGCTATATTGTTAGAGTTCATGTTAGGGTAACGGAATCAAGGTTTAATCAAAAGACAAGAAAGTGGGAAGAGAAAACCAGAATCCAACCATTTGAAGGAATGATTATAAGAATGAGAGGAAAAGGAATTACAAAAACAATAACTGTTAGGAAAGTTAGTCAAGGTGTAGGCGTTGAAAGGATATTTCCAATATATTCTCCTGTTGTTGAAAAAATAGAAGTTGTTAAGAAACATAAGCCTAAGAGAGCAGTTTTAACATTTGTAAGAGAAATGTCAGATAAGGAAATAAGAAAAAGATTTAAAGAATTGAAAAATTGAGAAATTTTATATTTATTTTTATAATAGCTTGTCAAAAATTGCCAATTATCGGAGAAATAAAAGGCAATTATAAACTCTTTAATCAAGATTCAGCAGTTGTAAATTTTCCAAAAGATTTTAAAAATAAGAATTTACTTGTTGGATTTATATATACTCATTGCCCTGATATTTGTCCAATGATTACGGAAAATATGATTAAGGTTAATGAGAAAATAAAAGATGAAGATTTACTATTTGTTCTTATTTCCTTTGATTCAAAGAGAGATAAGCCATCGGTTTTGAAAGAATATGGGAATTTAAGAAAATTGGACTATAAGTATTGGGTTTTGCTTACAGGCGAAGAAGTAGATAGTTTAATGAAAGAATTTTCTTATGTTGCTATAAAAGAGCCAACTGATAATGATAGTATATATTTTTATAGTCATTTAAATGCTGTATATTTATTAGATAAAAATTTTAGAATAAGAAAGCGATATTTAGGAACAGCTATTCAGGCTGATGAAGTTATGAAAGATATAAAATCATTAAAATGATTTTTTGGCTTGGTATTTTATCTATTGTTATAGCTGTATTTTTATCATTTTCAAAGTTGCTTTCAGGATTTATATTATCAATTTTGTCAGCTATTGCTTTTAGATTAGAGAAAAAAAGAGAACTTTTTATATTTTCCATTATAATAGCATTTATAATTCTTGTGAAAATGCTTTCAAATGCCATAATACCAATCATTATTTCCATTTTAATTACACTTATTTACTTGCCAATTGTAGAGCATTTACAAAAATATAAAATTCCAAGATTTATTAGTGCTATTTTTTTTATTTCTTTAACATTCGGCATATTTGTAATTTTAGGTTATTTTTTAATAAATGTTTTAATAGCTGAATTTCAAAAGGTTTTAAATAACATTCAAAATTTTTATAATTACATTCCACAAAATATAAGAGATGAAATTTTAAATCAATTAAAAGGAAATTTAGATAAACTTCCAAATATAATTAATGCCATTAGCTCAACGATCTCAATTCCATTTTATCTAATAATTGGAATTATTCTTTCATTTTACTTAATTTTGGATTATAGAAGCATTTTAAATCTCCTTTCAAAAAAATTTGATATATCTGGACTTGAATATGTTATTTCAATTTTAGGAAGATATATCAGAGCACAAATTTTAACAGCTACAATTGTTGGATTTATGGTTTATATCTTGTGTTTAGTTTTGTCTTTAAAATATGCTCATTTAATTGGATTTACTGCGGGTGTTTTTAATTTAATTCCAAATATAGGATTTTTATTTACAATTATTCTTAGCTTTTTAATTACCTTAGCTTCTTCAAATAATTTAATAAGTGACCTTATAAAGCTAATTATTGTTTTTACTATTGATCAGATTATTGAAACAACAATTTTAACGCCAAGAATTATGGGTCATACATTTAAAATTGAGCCAACCTTTATAATTTTGGGACTTACTATTTTTACTGCATTAATGGGTATTTGGGGTTTTTTAATTGCTGTTCCTTCGGTTGTTATATTAAGAAGTTTTCTTTTTGAAAACAAATGATTTTATTTTTTTATATTCCCTATCCTTCCTCACCTTCTTATGAAACAATAAGTGGTTATTACTCAACAGGTCTTTATATTGCTGACCTTGACAAAAATAATATAAAAGATATAATTGTTTCAAATGGCAACGATATGGAAAAGCAAAAAAATTATATTCTTTATAATAATTCTTTTTATATGCCAAATTGGTTTTCTTCTGATAGCCAGTATTTTGGACATTTGAGTGTTGGTGATGTAAATGGAGATGGATTTTTAGATTTGGTAGTTGCAGGTTTTAGTGGTTATTATGAAAATTGGAAAAAACAAGTTAATGTTTTATATCTTAATAATAATGGAATTTTAAATAATTTGCCAGATTGGATTTCAGATAGTGTTAGATGCTTTGGAGTTGCTCATGGTGATGTTAATGGAGATGGACTTTCTGATTTTGCTTTCTTTTGTGGTAATGATTATAATAACTCACCTGAAGAAGTAAAAATTTATTTATCAAATGGCTCTTTATTAGATAATAATCCATTTTGGAAATCAGATAGTATATATTCATTTGGTGGCAAATTTTTTGATGTTGATAATGATGGAGATTTAGATTTATTTGTTGGAGTTTATAATAATAAGTGTAGATTATATAAGAATAATAATGGAATTTTAGAAAGTAATCCTTCTTGGATATCAAATGTCATTTGCAAGGCAAATCAAGTGGCAGTTGGTGATATAAATAATGATGGTTATTTAGATGTTGTTGTTGCTAATATGGGTAATGCTCTTATATTTTACAATAATAATGGAAATTTAAATCCAAATCCCTTTATTATAAATAATGTTGGAAACTATACTTCTGCTGTTGCTCTTGGAGATTTAAATAATGATGGTTATCTTGATTTGGCAGTTGGTGGATGGTGGGATCCATTATTTATTTTTGAAAATATAAATGGTACTTTTAATACGTCTTCGTGGGTTTTTAATATAGGAAATGCTCTTGTTAGTGAATATATTTTCTTTTCGGATTTAGATAATGCTTATTTAATTGATACATTTGAAACATTTATTGTTGCTACAAATAATCATCATGTTTTTACTTTAAAACATAAACCCATTCATAAGATATTAGCAGTTTATATAAATGGAAATTTATTAACGAATAATTATGTTTATAATGAGGAAGATGGTTGGGTTTCAATAAAAAAACAAATTTTAGCTCCATCAGATAGTATTAAAATTTTTTATAAATATTCTAAATCTCTTGATATGGTAATTACAAATTGGCAAAAGAGCAGAGGTAATTTTATATTCTTAAATCAAAATAGCTCAATTAAAGAAACAAAATTGAATAACCAAAAAGTAATCTATGATATTTTAGGTAGAAAAATAAATAAGCTTAAAAAAGGAATAAATTTTATGATTGATGAAAAAGGAAAGAAAAAAATTGTTATAGTTGATTAAGAATATAAGCAATTAAGAAAGCACAAAATTTACTTGTCATATCATCAAAATCAAAAATTGGATTTACCTCAACAATATCAATAGCTATTAATTTTTTCGTTTCTAAAATTAAATCAAAAATTTTTATTAATTCATAACTATTTAGTCCAAATGGTGAATTGGCACTACTTCCGGGACATACTGAAATATCCATAACATCAATATCAAAACTTAAATATATATACTCAACACCTTCTATTTTCTTCTTAAATAATTCTAAAAATTTGTCAAAGTTTTTCTTCAACTCCATCATCCTTATATATTCAAACCCATAATGTTCTGCTTTTTGGAACAATTTTTCATTATTATAAAATTCAAGGATTCCTATTTCTAATAAATCAGAAGGAGAAATTATTTTTTCATCTAATAATCTACTAAATGAGCATCCACTTGATATGTTATCTATTGACCAATCTCTAATATCAAAGTGCTTATCTATGTTTATTAAAAACAAATTATTATAAACACTTTTTAATGCTTTAAAAGTCGCATAAGTTATTGAATGGTCTCCACCTATGAAAATAAAAAATTTATGGTCCTTATTTTCATTTATAAAGTTTGTTATGAAATTATGGGCTTTGTAAGTATCGTAATTTTCCAAATTTAATTCAAAAAATTTGATTTTTTCTTTGTTTTTGAAGTTTAATTTTAATAAAAGTTCCTTTATTTTAAATGGAGCAAAACGAGCACCAGGTCTTGAAATAACAGCCTTATCAAATGGAAGTAAAAAAATTCCTATTGTATCAATTTTTTAAGAACCTCCTCTACCTCATTAGCATGATTTTTTGTATTCACTTTATCAAAAATATAAGCAATTTTACCTTCTGGATTTATTATAAAAGTTTTCCTTTGAGCCATACCAAAAGGACCTTCAACATTAAATGCTTTTATAATTTTACCATCTCTATCAGATATTAGCTCATAAGGAAGTTTGTACTTTTCTTTAAATTTTCTTTGGGTTTCAATATCATCTCTGCTTATACCATATATGTTTATATCGTATTTTTTTAAGTTTGAGTAATTGTCTCTTATTGAGCAAACTTCATTCGTGCATCCAGGGGTAAAAGCTTTTGGATAGAAAAAGAGCACAGTCCATTTTCCTTTTATTGTTTCATTTGAGATAGTTTTTCCATCTGTTGCCAAACCTTCAAATTGAGGTGTTAAATCTCCAACGGATAAATTCATAATCATAATTAACATAAAGGACTATAATTTTAAAGCCTTTGAAAAATTTTTAACTTTGTTGTCCAATAAATAATGTTAAGTGGTTGATAATTGATAAGTTATGAAAATTTTAAAAAATTATAGTTTTTATTGGGGGTTCATTTAGGGAGCGAAAACCCCTTGCCGAAAAATGGGCATTTTTAAGCCGTAGGCTTATTTTTAGGGCGGGTGGGAAAATAAAGTAATAATCGTAATTTCAGAATTATTGGATAAGGCAAGCAACATA